>CAZGSQ010000056.1:0-22182 GCA_964528535.1 uncultured Tangfeifania sp.
AAATCATCCTTTTGGGGAGTGCAAATGTAATCCCTTTTTTATTCCTAAACAACAAAGATGCAAAAATAGTTCTTAGAAAAATTAATACAAGGTGCTATCCGTTTGAAAATCTGAAACGTTAATCAATAAAATAAAAAATAAAAAGTAGTGCAATGAGCCATTTATATTCAGTAATATTACAATTGTATTATTTTTACCAGCTAATCAGAAACAAAATAACAAGTGTCAGATAGTATCATAATCATACCTACCTACAACGAAAAAGAGAATATTGAAAGGATGATCCTAACAATATTTCATCTTCAAAAACCATTTCATATACTCATTGTAGATGACAATTCGCCTGATGGCACCGCATTAATAGTTAAAAAGTTAACATCTAAATTTCCGGAAAAGCTATTTCTTATAGAAAGAGAAGGGAAACTTGGTTTGGGAACAGCTTATCTTGCCGGATTCGAATGGGCATTGGCAAAAAAATACAGCTTCATCTTCGAGATGGATGCAGATTTCTCCCACAATCCAAATGACCTGTTAAATCTGCATCATGCTTGCGCCGAGGAGGGAGCAGATTTGGCAATAGGTTCCAGATATATTTCCGGAATTAATGTTATAAACTGGCCTTTAAAAAGAGTTTTGATGTCTTACTTAGCCTCAAAGTACGTCAGAATGATTACAGGGATGAAGATTATGGACACAACAGCTGGTTTTAAGTGTTACAAGAGCATTGTACTTCAGCGTTTGGATCTTAATCGAATCAAAATGAAAGGATATGGATTTCAAATAGAGATGAAATTCAAAACCTGGAGATTGGGATTTAATATAAAAGAAGTCCCGATAATTTTTACGGACCGCAAAGAAGGAGCATCAAAGATGAGTGGAGGAATCTTCGGTGAAGCATTCAAAGGAGTCATCAAAATGAAAATTGCAAGCTACTTTTCTAACCCTTCTAAAAGATAACATCAATCACCTAAATATCAATGATTTAAATAACATTCACGAATGAAAGACCTAATAATCAAAGATGCCAAAGTAGTCAATGAAGGAAAAATATTACGTGATACAAGTCTGCTAATAAAGAATGGAATCATTGAAAAGATATTTAGAGATGCAGTTCCAGAAAATATTTTGGCTCAATCCGATGTGATTGAAGCATCAGGAAAATTTCTTCTTCCAGGCGTGATTGATGATCAAGTTCACTTTCGGGAACCTGGATTGACACACAAGGGTGACATTTACTCCGAATCAAAAGCCGCGGTAGCAGGTGGAATTACCTCCTATATGGAAATGCCAAATACAATTCCTCAGACCATTAGCCAAGAGTTGCTGAAACAAAAATATGAGAGAGCCTCTGAAGTTTCGCTGGCAAATTATTCGTTTTACATGGGTGCTACCAATGATAATCTTGAAGAACTTTTAAAAACTGACCCCTCAAATGTTTGCGGCATTAAAGTATTTATGGGTTCTTCAACTGGCAATATGCTTGTCGATAACCTTGAAACATTGTCAGCGCTTTTTCAGAAATCAAAGATGCTCATCGCCGTGCACTGTGAGGATGAGAATATCGTACAGGCCAATCTCACCGCTGCTATTGAGAAGTTTGGAGTTAATATACCTGTATCTGAACATCCAAAAATCAGGGATGTTAGCGCTTGTTTCAACTCTTCTTCAAAAGCGGTTGAATTGGCCAAGAGATTTGGCACCAGGCTACATGTTTTACATCTCTCAACTGCCGCTGAGATTGCCTTGTTCGATCCAGTACCTCTTAAAAACAAAAAAATAACTGCAGAAGTTTGCGTCCATCATTTATGGTTCTCTGATGCCGATTACGAACGACTTGGATCTTCCATAAAATGGAATCCGGCAATTAAATCAGTTCATGATAAAAATGCACTCCTTAAAGCAGTTAACGAGAACAGGATTGACATCATTGCCACTGATCATGCACCACATACTGAAGAAGATAAAGACCGGCCATATCTTCAAATGCCCTCTGGAGGCCCATTGGTAGAGCACTCATTGATAGCCATGCTCGAAATGAGCAGAAATGGAAAAATTACAATCGAAAAAATAGTAGAAAAGATGTGCCATGCTCCCGCAGACCTTTTCAGAATTGAAAAACGCGGATACATTCGAAAAGGTTATAAAGCTGATCTTATTCTGGTTGATGCCTCCAGATGGACTGTAACAAAGGAAAATATACTGGCAAAATGCCATTGGTCACCCTTCGAAGGTGAATCATTTTATTACTATGTGAGTCACACATTCGTCAATGGTCATCTGGTTTATACGAATCAATCACCCGGGCAGAAAGGAGTTTTTTTTGAGCAAAAGAGAGGAGAAAGGCTCACCTTCTCTATAAATGAATGATGAAAATCCAAGTATCGTTTTGGGCAGAAAACAAGAAAAATATTTGGAAATGAAGATAATAGGTTCTATTTCAGAAGAAACCGAGCAGCTGTTCTAGTTCTTTGTTCCACAAAAATTTGCCTCCCTTTTGTCATCTCTTGAATTATCGCAGGTTTGTAGTAGCGTATGGTCAACAATTCCAGATCCTTGTTGTAATGAACAACAAATTTTTTCATCAAATCATCCATTAATTTTTCGAATCCTCTTTCCGGGTTATCAATTGCAACTGAGAAATTCATTGCTGATTGTTGAACAAGATTCATTTTAATCCTGTTTTGTGCAAATAATTTGTAAATTTCACTGATGCTCTCTTCAGCTATGAATGAAAAATCTTTTGGTGAGATGGTAAAAAGTACTTGATCTTCCTTGTCTATATAAACAGGACTGTACTCCATCGAATGATCAATACGACAAATAATTGAGCCCTCTTCTTCAGGATGAATGAAGGAACGCACATACAAAGGAATGAGCTTTTCTACCAATGGTTTCATTGTTTTCGGATGAATCACTTTCGCGCCATAATAGGTCATTTCAACAGCTTCACGGTAGGACAATCGATCGAGTTTAAAAGTGGATTCATACCTATTGGGATCTGCATTCATAATACCAGGTACATCCTTCCAAATTGTCACACTTTCTGCGTCCATCACATTGGCAATGATCGCAGCCGTATAATCAGATCCTTCCCTACCTAGGGTCGTGGTTAGGTTAAATGTAGTGGCACCTATAAACCCCTGAGTCAAGCAAACCTTGTTTTCCTCGAATCGAAAAGCTTTAGGTAGCAATTTCCTGGTAAGTTCCCAATCGACTTCTCCTTCTCGCCAAGTATCATTGGTGCGAATGGAATGCCCGGCATCAATCCATCTTGTAATTTTACCAAGATGATTAAGATAAAAAGCCAATATTTCTGATGAAACCATCTCCCCTGTAGATACAATCTGATCATATTCAAAATCATAGTTTAAAGATGGCGGAATATTAACCCTTTTAATTAAGGCATCAAAATCTTCAATGATCATCAATTCCAGTTTTGTATGACCCGATTTGAACAAATTTTTTACAACTTCCAAATGATATTCTTTTAATCGGAGAATTCCATTCTGTGCCTCATCTGTTTTTCCATCAAAATAATTTCTTGTTACATCTACCAGGGCATCTGTCGTTTTACCCATTGCAGAAACCACTACGATCAAATCAGATAATTCTGAACACACAATTGAAGCTGTATTGACAATCCCTGCCGCATCCTTGACAGCTGCACCCCCAAATTTAAAAACTTTCATTCTATAGTAAATTGTTTTTTAATGGTAGTATGGAACTAAATGTTGCCTAAATTATTATCATTCTGTTGGATGTTGTGAAACTACATATTTGTTTCACTTTTCTATTTTTGAAGAAATTAATCCAACGACAAAATAACAAAAAACTTAACTACCCCCGTTATTTATATGCGCATTCTCCAAAAATAGTAACTTCGCATAATAAATTTAAAGGTGCAAATTGGAACTCACAGATTTTCTGCATTTATACCGCTCTCATCCATCTCTTATCGGCTTGAAGGAGATTTTAACAGCAGGGGAAGTAAAAAATATCACTGTCTCAGGATTATCAGGTTCATCCGCATCAGTAGCCTTTTCCGTTCTCAAAGAGATGTTACCTTATCAGTCAATTTTCATTCTCAATGACCTTGAAGAAGCAGCATTCTTCTTTGACGATCTTCAGGTTTTGGGCAGAGAGGATGATATTCTATTCTTTCCATCCTCTTTCAAACGAAACATTTGGCACGATCATATTGATAATGAGAACATCATATTGCGGACTGACGTCTTGAGCAAATTAGCGGCAAAAGAGAAAAAATATTTGATCGTTTCCTATCCGGAAGCAATAATGGAAATGGTAGTTTCCGAGAATGTCCTTCAGAAACATACCCTTCAAATCAAAATTGGGGAAAAACTATCCATTTCATTCATCAATGAACTTCTTTTCGAATATGGCTTTGAACGTGTTGAGTTTGTCTTTGAACCGGGACAATATTCGATAAGGGGTTCAATAATTGACATTTTCTCTTTTTCGAATGAAGATCCCTACCGCATCGATTTTTTTGGGGACCTTGTTGAAACAATCAGATCCTTTGATATTGAAGATCAAATATCAAAAGTCCCATTTTCAAAGATTTCAATTATTCCAAATATCCAACATGGGCTCAAAGAAGACAAGAAAGTTTCCTTTTTCAAATTTCTGGATCTGAATACTTTTGTAATTTCTCGGGATTTTGACTATTTAATCAAAAATGTGGGTGAATTTAGTTTGACTGATACAGCGATACCAAAAATAAGTGAGCCAATAGATTCAGGAAATTTTCTTACGCCACAAGACCTGCAAGTTCATTTAAAAGAATTTGCTCGAATAGAATTAAAATCAGTCAAAAAAGGGAAAGGGATACAATTAGAATTTAACACCTCCAGGCAACCCATTTTCAATAAGAATTTTGATTTACTTGGTTCAAATCTTAAAGAAAACAGACACAATGGTTACCATAATATAATTTTGTCTTCCAGTTCAAAGCAAATAGACAGGTTACATGCCATTTTTGACGACAAAGGGGATCCTCAAAAGCTTGATTCTCTCCCATTTGCTCTTCAAGAGGGATTTATTGACCATGATTTAAAGATATGTTGTTACAACGACCACCAAATCTTCGAACGTTACCATCGTTACCGTTTACGGACAAAAAAGAGTTCCCGTCAGACAATAACGCTTAAAGAATTAGGGAAACTTCAAGTTGGTGATTATGTAGTTCATACAGATCATGGCATAGGCAAATTTGCCGGATTAGTCAGAACAGAGGTAAATGGGAATGTTCAGGAAGCTGTCAGGCTCTCCTACAAGGATAACGACTCATTGCTCGTTAGCATTCACGCTCTGCACCGAATTTCCAAATACAAGGGAAAAGAGGGCCAGCAGCTGGCTATTCACAAGTTGGGAACATCTGCGTGGCAGAACATGAAGAACAAAACCAAGAGCAAAGTAAAAGATATTGCCAGGGAATTGATCGCACTTTATGCCGCAAGAAAAATGGAAAAAGGTTATGCCTTTATGCCAGATACCTATCTGCAACAAGAGTTGGAAGCAAGTTTTATCTATGAGGATACTCCTGATCAAATAAAAGCCACAATTTCAGTAAAAGAAGACATGGAAAGGCTCATGCCAATGGATCGTTTAATCTGCGGAGATGTTGGTTTTGGAAAAACTGAAATAGCTGTCAGGGCTGCTTTCAAAGCTGTCACGGATAGCAAGCAGGTGGCTATCTTGGTTCCTACCACAATATTGGCTTTACAACATTTTAAAACTTTTAGAGAGAGACTTAGGGATTTTCCTTGTAACGTGGAATATATAAGCAGACTACGTCATTCTGGTGATGTGAAAAAAATCTTACATGATCTTTCGACAGGCAGGGTAGATATCCTCATTGGTACGCATAAAATGATTGGTAAGGAGGTAAAATTCAAAGACCTTGGATTGCTAATTGTGGATGAAGAACAGCGTTTTGGTGTATCTGTAAAGGAAAAATTGAAACAGATGAAAGTGAACATCGATACTTTAACACTCACAGCTACACCCATTCCCAGAACATTGCAATTCTCTCTGATGGGTGCCCGTGACTTGTCAATTATCAGTACTCCTCCTCCAAATCGTTATCCAATATCGACAGAAGTACATTCATTCGACGATGGAATAATTCGCGAGGCAATCAATTATGAAGTTTCCAGAGGTGGACAAGTATTTTTCATCAACAATAGAATAACCAACATATATGATCTGGAAAGATTGATTCAGAAGCTCTGCCCTGGCGTAAGAACGATTGTTGGCCACGGCCAAATGGAAGGGGATAGACTGGAAAAGGTGATGTTTGATTTTATTAACGGCGATTTTGATGTTCTGATTGCCACCACCATCATCGAATCAGGATTGGATATTCCCAATACCAATACCATAATAGTTAACAATTCACAAAATTTCGGATTAAGCGAATTACATCAACTTAGAGGCCGTGTGGGACGCTCCAATAAAAAAGCATATTGCTATCTTTTAACTCCTCCTTTGGAAACGATGACCCCAGAGGCAAGGCGCAGATTGCAGGCAATCGAAGAATTCTCGGATATTGGCAGTGGATTCAGTTTGGCAATGCAGGATCTGGACATTCGCGGTGCAGGCAATCTTTTGGGTGGAGAACAAAGTGGTTTCATTGCCGACATCGGTTTTGAAGCATACCAAAGAATATTGAATGAAGCCATGGATGAGCTAAGAAATGATGAATTCCAGGGCGTTTTTGATGAACAGGATTTGAAAGATCAACAAAATGCTTTTCTTAAGACCTCATTCATCAATGATTGTACAATTGACAGTGATCTTGAACTTCATTTTCCAGATAAATATATCTCTAGCATTTCAGAAAGAGTACTGTTGTACAGAGAATTAGACGATCTTAAGAGTGAAGAAACACTTAAAATTTTTGAGAAAACACTGCAAGATCGATTTGGGCAAATACCCGAACCCGCGATGGAATTACTCAATATAGTCAGACTACGATGGTTAGCTGTGTCTCTAAATATGGAGAAACTCATCATCAAGGATAAAAAGATGATCTGTTATCTTCCTTCAGATCAAAGTTCCAAATACTATTCTTCCAAAGAGTTTGCCGGAATGATGAAGTGGATAATTAAATATCCCACCTTCTGCAGAGTTAGAGAAAATAAGGGAAAATTGGCTGTGATTCTAGATCAGATAACAACAGTGCAGTCAGCCCTTTTGACTCTAAATACCCTTGAACATTTTATGGAACAATATAGAAACGAGTAATTGAACATGTCCTTAAATCAATTGAGAAGATTGAACAATCTATGTTTCATTTTCCTGCTTTGGTTAACTATACTGTCAGGTTCTATCAGTTTGTCTTCTGCCCAGGATGCAAAGCAGATAGTCAAACAAGAATCTGAAAAAACATCCAATCTCAGAACAATCTCATCAGTAAGTGCACGAGACACAATACTCCATTTTAGTTTACCTCCTGTTGAAATCGAAGGTGAATACAATCATTTAGACAAAAGAAAGGAACATAAATATCACCAGCTCTATGAAGACATCAAACGAACCTATCCTTTGCTCATGATTGTAACGGGGGAGATAAAAATGGTTAATGCTCAACTTGATTCTATCAATAAGACAAAATCTCAACAAAAAGCCTACTTAAAATGGTATGAAAAACACATTTACCATACCTACCTGGATACGCTTAAATCGCTAAATCTGAGACAAACAAGATTATTTATTAAATTGATAAAGAGGGAAACAGGTGACTCTCCTTATGCGTTGATAAAAAAATACCGGGGAGGATTAGATGCATTTCTATGGCAAGCAACCGCGAATGCCTTGTTCATCAACTTGAAAAGTATTTATGACCCGATTGAGGATGCTCAAATTGAGGATATTCTTGTAAAATATTACTGAAATAGTTACTTTTTTTTTAATTTTGGCGTATAAAAAATGCATGATCTCATCATGGATCCTGATCTGATGGTTCAAATTGATCACCCTTAATTGTAACAAAAGTGATAAATCTAAACAAAAAATTACAGAGTCAAAATCCAATATTCGATCATTCTTTGGATCATCTCCCAACCAATTTAACGCACCGCGATGTACTTACGAAATACGAGAAAATCCCCACTTTCATTTATCAGGAGAGCTCGGATGCATCAACCGACGTAGCGAAAGAAATATGCAATCTCATCCTTTCAAAACAAAAGGAGGGCACCAATTGTGTCTTGGGTTTGGCCACAGGTTCAACACAACTGGGTATTTATTCAGAATTGGTCAGAATGCATCGGGAAGAAGGATTAAGCTTCAGAAATGTAATTACCTTTAATCTGGACGAATATTATCCACTTTCATCACACTCAATACACAGTTACCATGCGTACATGAGGTTAAATTTGTTCAATCATGTCGACATTCATCCTGAGAATATCCACATTCCTGATGGTACGATCATGCTTGATGAAGTGCATAATTTTTGTCGCGATTATGAAAGAAAGATTGAAAATGCCGGTGGTATAGACCTTTTGCTATTGGGAATAGGCAGAAGCGGACACATCGGATTTAACGAACCGGGGTCAGGACGTAACACAAAAACGCGAATTATCACATTGGACCCTTTAACCAGACAGGAAGAGGCAAAACAGTTCAGGGGTTTTATGAACGTCCCCAGAAGTGCAATCACCATTGGAATCTCGACCATTTTGAATGCAAAAAAAATCATCCTTACTGCCTTTGGAGAAATAAAAGCCAAGGTCATCAAACAAATGGTTGAAGACGAACCAAACAACTTAATTCCGGCATCTTACATTCAATTTCACAACAATGCAAAAGTTATTGTTGACAAAGGAGCTGCACTCCAATTGATCAGAATGAAGACTCCCTGGTTACTTGATAGCATGAATTGGTCTGAAGATCGTCTTGTTAGGAAAGCAGTGATTTGGCTTTGTTACAAAACAAACAAGCCTTTGCTTAAACTTACCGGAAAGGACTATAATGATCAAGGTCTTAGCGATTTACTAGCTACAGTAGGCTCTGCTTACAAAATCAACATCAAAGTATTCAATGACTTGCAACACACCATTACCGGGTGGCCCGGTGGCAAATCCAATGTTGATGATACTTTCAGACCCGAAAGGGCACAACCTGAAAAGAAAAGGGTTATCATTTTCAGCCCTCATCCTGACGATGATGTCATCTCCATGGGAGGTACGTTGTTGCGTTTAATTGAACAGGGTCATGATGTTCATGTATGTTATCAGGTATCTGGCAATTTTGCGGTGTCTGATGAATATGTGACACGGTTCCTCGATTTCCATCAGGAATATATAGATTTTTATGATCAATCCAATCATATTGCAAAAAATCAGCAGGACAAGATTCTTAACTTCATAAAAAACAAGAAGGACATTGACATTGATATCCCGGATCTTAGAAAAGTAAAGGGCCTAATTCGAAGAATGGAAGCCCGGTCTGCCTTGCGTTATTTCGGATTGAATGACGAGAAAATCCATTTTCTCGATATGCCATTTTATGAAACTGGACTCAAGTCAAAGGCACCTATAGGAGTGGAGGATGTAAGGATAATACTGAACCTCATAGAATCTATAAAGCCACACCAAATTTTCGCTGCTGGTGACCTCTCAGATCCGCATGGTACCCATCGGGTATGTTTAGATGCAATTTTTGTAGCTCTGGAATCGGTGAAAGAGGAAAATTGGATGAAGAATTGTTGGGTTTGGCTATACAGGGGTGCTTGGGCAGAATGGGAAACAGATGAAATCGAAATGGCTGTTCCCATAAGTCCAATTGAATTATCCAGAAAGAGAGAAGCAATTCTTCGCCATCAATCGCAGAAAGAAGGGGCTATGTTCATGGGTGAAGATGAACGGGAGTTTTGGCAGAGGGCTGAAGAACGCAACAGATCAACGGCGAATCTGTACGATCAACTTGGTATGGCCGAATATGAGGCCATGGAAGCTTTTGTAAAATATTATCCCTGAATCTTAAGATAATAACCTATTCTATAACTGATAAATCGAACCACTGACAGTTCCATATTGCTATGAAATATTTAGCTGACCAATGTTTAAAAAAGTTTTGATTCCAACCAAAGTTGAATTTTCTATCTAAAATCTTCAGATGTTTAAGACCCTAAAACCAATATAAAATAAATTATTCGCATGTATCCATATTCAAGATTTAAATTCACTTTCATTTTGGTTCTTCTTTTTTATACATCACAAGCAAAGTATCTAGGAGTTTCTTTCGATTCATCCAAAACTAATCTTGAATTGTCCAATCCAAATCCAAAATCTGCTGAATTCAGAGCGATCTGGATTGCAACCATCAATAATATTGACTGGCCTTCCAAACCAAACTTAACGGTGGAACAACAAAAATCAGAATTTCTTCAGCTTCTTGATACATTCCAAAAACTAAATCTAAACGTTGTTATCTTGCAGGTTAGAGCCGCATCAGATGCTTTTTATCAGTCTAAATCTGAACCGTGGTCCATGTTTCTAACAGGAAAACAAGGAAGAGCTCCAAAACCATTTTATGATCCATTGGCCTGGGCTGTAGAAATGTGTCACCAAAAGGGTATGGAATTACATGCATGGTTTAATCCATTCAGAGTGAGGAATTTGGGTTATTATGCTTTGGATGTGTCTAATTTTGCTTCAATTCACAGCCACTATGTGATAGAATATGACAAAAAATTATTTTTGGACCCTGGATATCCGGAAGTTATATCGCATTTGTGTGATGTCATTGCTGAAGTAGCTTCGAACTATGCCATTGATGCTATTTTACTTGATGACTACTTTTATCCTTACCCTGTCAAAGGCAAGAAATTTAACGATGAAAATAGCTTCCGTAAATTTGGGAAACAATATTACCCTAAAAAAATAAATGACTGGAGAAGAGAAAATATCAACCACTTCATCTCTTTGATACATGACACTTTAAAGCAAATAAATCCAAAAATTAAATTTGGCATCAGTCCTTTTGGAATCTGGAGAAATAAAGCTATGGATATCGAAGGATCGTCTGGACTCAGAGGACTAGGTTCTTACGATGAATTGTATGCCGATGTTCGGAAATGGCTCAAGGAAGGTTGGATTGATTATGTTATTCCTCAGCTCTATTGGGAAAAGGGAAATCATTTTGGCGATTTTACTTCACTTGTACAATGGTGGAGCGAAAATAGCTATGGGAAACATCTCTATATCGGTCAGGCACTTTATAAATCGACAATAGAAAAGAATGGTTGGCTGCAACCAGATGAATTAAATAATCAGATCAATTTTCTCAGAACAAATAAAAAAGTCAGTGGATTTGCCTTTTACAGTGCATCAAATATTAAAAAATTATCCGACCAACAAATTATGTCATTGTGCGACAATCAATTAAAATACGAAGCACTGGTAGATGACAATCGGCATGCCTCGACCAATCCAATTTTCATACAGAGCAAACCTCAACCAGATTCAACAAATTCAGCCAAATTGGAAGAAGCTAATATTGCTGAATTTTTGAATTCTTTGGAGTTTTATCCCATTTCAATTCGACCTAACTTTACGCCAGTTTCCGGATTGATCACTCAAAAAAAATTAAGTGATGGAGGAAGGCAGCTAACGTGGAACATCCAAAACAGTACAGAGGCTGAAAGATTTGCTTTGGTCTCCTTCAAAAAAACAGGGGATCGACGATACCTTCAGACTGTTGAGAGGATATCCAAATCACCAGATTTTAAACTGTCCGAGCAACAATGGCAGAAATTAAGAAAGATGGATTTACTACTTGTTTCCAGGGAAACTGAAAAAAAAAGTGATCGCTTTTCTCATTTCCTACAGTTGAAAAGAAAACATATCAAATTTGTGAAGAATCCATTTGTACACGAATGAAAGTTGAAAGGAATTTTGTAACACAATCTGTTACAAGCAGTAATAACTTTTTTAAGCAACAAAGCCGACTCTGAATGAACTCAGCGTCGGCTTTGTAATAAATCGAATCACTAACTATCTTGTAAATAACAATTCGCGATATTTTGGCAAAGGCCACAATTCGTTGTCAACCACAAGCTCAAGTTTATCGATATGGTACCGAATATCTTCAAGATAAGGCTTAACATTCTGTTCATAGGCCAAAGCTCTCTCCCTGGAATGCTCAATCACATTGGCAACTTTACGTGCATCAATCATCTCTTTTGTTTTCGATTTGATATTGGAGATATGGTTTGATATTTCTTTGATCAGATCCTTCCTAGCGCCAGCCAACTCGTTGAATTCATCATCAGAAAATATCATTTTTAGTCCTTTCACATTCTCAATCAGCATTGTCTGGTAGGTAATGGCTGTCGGAACGATGTGATTTATCGCCAAATCACCTAAAACACGTGCTTCAATCTGAATTTTCTTGATGTACTTTTCATATTCAACTTCTACACGCGCCTCAAGCTCTTTTTCATTGAAAATTCCTAGTGATTCAAATACTTTTCTTGAACTTTTATTCAAATAGGCATCCAAAGCAAGAGGAACACTTTTGATGTTTGTCAATCCACGACGTTCGGCTTCAACAGCCCACTCCTGGCTATATCCATTACCATCAAAGCGAACTGGCTTACATTCAATAATGTATCTTTTAAGTACCTGAAAGATTGCCTCATCCTTTTTGATATTGGCTTCAATCAGTTTGTCAACATCTTTTTTAAATTGAATCAACTGAGCTGCGACGACAGAATTCAAAGCAATCATCGCGGATGCACAATTTGCAGACGACCCTACCGCCCTAAATTCAAATCTATTTCCAGTAAAAGCAAAAGGGGAAGTTCTATTTCTGTCGGTATTGTCAAGCAGAATTTCAGGAATGCGGCCAATATTCAGTTTGAGATCTGTCTTTTCGTCAGGAGTCATCTTCTTCTCACCGACCATCTCTTCTATCTGATCTAACATGGCACTTACCTCAGTTCCAAGAAAAGTGGATATGATTGCCGGGGGTGCTTCATTGGCACCAAGACGGTGAGAATTACTTGCGGAAACGATAGAAGCACGAAGCAAATCCTGATTATCATATACTGCTTTTATTGTATTGACAATGAAAGTGAGGAATTGAATATTGGATTTTGGATTTTTTCCTGGTGAATATAAATTAACTCCGGTGTTGGTTGAGAGTGACCAATTGTTGTGTTTCCCAGAACCATTTATGCCGGAGAATGGCTTTTCATGCAACAAAACTCTGAATCCATGATGACGAGCTATTTTGTTCATCAGATCCATGATCATCTGATTGTGGTCATTGGCCAAATTAACCTCTTCAAAAATGGGTGCCAATTCAAATTGGTTAGGTGCTACCTCATTGTGACGTGTCTTAACGGGAATACCCAACTTGTAAGCCTCATTTTCGAGGTCCATCATAAACATTGCAACCCGTTCAGGAATAGATGCAAAATAGTGGTCTTCCAGTTGCTGATCCTTGGCAGAAGAGTGCCCCATAAGTGTTCTTCCTGTCAAAACAAGGTCTGGACGAGCGATGAATAATGCTTCATCAACCAGAAAGTATTCTTGTTCCCACCCAAGATTGGCAGTCACCTGAGTGACATTTTTATCAAAATACTGACATACATCAACAGCAGCTTTGTCAACCGCATTCATGACCTTTAACAATGGTGCTTTGTAATCGAGAGCTTCACCAGTATAAGCTATAAAAATAGTAGGAATACAAAGCGTAGTGCCAACTATGAAGGCAGGTGATGAGACGTCCCAAGCCGTGTAGCCCCTAGCCTCAAAGGTATTTCTGATGCCACCACTTGGGAAGGAAGAGGCATCAGGCTCTTGTTGAGCCAGCAATTTACCGGGAAAACTTTCTACTACGCCTCCCATCTCGGAATGATCAATAAATGCATCATGCTTTTCTGCTGTACCATCTGTCAAAGGATGGAACCAGTGGGTATAATGCGTTGCTCCATTTTCGATAGCCCACGTCTTCATGCCAATAGCTACCTGATCAGCAATTTTTCGGTCAATGGTGGTCCCATTATCGATTGCATCACAAATTCCCTTGAAAGAATCTTTCGAAAGATATTTTTTCATCTTGGGCCGATCGAAAACCAACATTCCATAATAGTCTGATGTCAGGTTCTCCTCCCTTTTCACTTCAACAGGTTTGCGTGTCATTAAAATTTCCAACGCTTTAAATCTAAATGTTGCCATAGTTATAGTTTAAATAATTACAAATTCAAAATTTTCAGCTAAATTATGTTTTTTTTATCTATACCCCCAATATTTTTGTACAAAAATTAAAATTTCATGTTTTTTTAACATTAAAACTGCATTTTTATCGATATTTACAATAAAAATCTACATTTCATAGATATTTCAGTTTTCTGAAGCTATGTATTGAATTTGATAAATCTTAGGTAAAATCAAGCTTATTCCAAAAAATATTATCAAAAGTGTCAATCACCACCGTGAAATTAGACTTACTTTTTGTCCGTGCATGAGATCAAATCCGTGTAGTAATAAAAAAAATAGACAATTGTCTGAATACCCTTTTCAAAATTCTCAACTAGAAAGCTTTCATTGGGGGAATGAATCGCATCAGATTCGAGACCAAATCCCATTAATATTGTTTTTATTCCCAACACTGTTTCAAAAGTTGAAATGATAGGAATACTTCCTCCACTCCTTACAGGAAATGGTACTTTACCAAAGACTTTTGTGTAGGCCTTCTCTGCAGCCAGATATCCTGGATGATCTATTGGGCATAATTATCCCTGTCCGCCATGATGAACTTTCACTTCGACTTTGACCGACTTTGGAGCAATTGATTCGAAATAGTTTTTAAAGGAAAGCGCCACACTTTCATGGTTCTGATTTGGGACCAGTCGTGCACTTATTTTAGCGAATGCTTTTGAAGGCAGTATCGTTTTCGCTCCCTCACCTGTATACCCACCCCATATGCCACATACATCAAATGTGGGCCTAATGCCTGTGCGCTCCAAGGTAACATATCCAGATTCTCCTTGAAGTTGCAATACCCCAATGGACGCTTTGTAAATGTCTTCATCAAATGGATTCTGGGCAAGTCTCTTTCTTTCAAAAGGACTGACTTCTACAACATCGTCATAAAATCCTGGAATATTAATATGGCCATGTTCATCAGTCATCCTGGCAACCAATTTGCACAATTCATTGATGGGATTGGCCACAGCTCCGCCAAATAATCCAGAATGAAGATCTCTGTCGGGTCCCGTTACTTCTACCTCCCAATAAGCCAGACCTCTCAGACCTGTGGTAATTGAAGGCTGGTCCTTTCCAATCATTCCAGTATCCGAAACTAAAATCAGGTCTGCTTTTAAAAGTTCCAAATGCTCCTTACAAAATTGACCTAAGTTCGGAGAACCAATCTCCTCCTCTCCTTCAATCAGAAATTTCACATTACAAGGGAGCGTTCCACTGCAAACGAGGTACTCAAAAGCCTTGGCATGAATAAAACTTTGACCTTTGTCATCATTTGCACCTCTGGCCCATATTCTTCCCTCCCTAAGGATGGGCTCAAATGGGTCGGAGAGCCATTTTTCTATTGGATCCACTGGCATAACATCCATGTGAGCATAGACCAAAATAGTTGGTTTTGATCTGTCAATTATTTTCTGGGCAAAAACAACCGGATGACCAGCTGTTTTAAAAATACTGGCCTGATCAGCACCAGCCTTCAATAAAATCATTTTCCAGTATTCTGCAGCCCTGTACATATCAGGTTCGTGATTCAGGAGAGAACTAATCGACGGAATCCTCAATAATCCAAATAACTCTTCCAAGAACCTGTTTACATTTTCAGTCAGATAGGATTTAAATTGTTCCATGTTTTTCTCTCAAATATAGTCTGTTTAAGAGAAATTATTATCCACAATAGTCCAGAAGTAAAAAAATTATTGTGCAGTGATGATCAATTTACCAATCTTAGTTTCCCGCTAATTTCGAGTTTTAAGGCGTTGTTAAACAGAAAGTTGCATCTTGTAGTCCAAATCTCCGCCCGTATTTTCTATAAAGGCAGCCAATAGCACCTCATCTCTAAATGTACTAACTGTGAGATGCGTGCCTTAAGCTTCACAGCCTGAAGGCAGTATGGTCTGCAAAAATTTCCGACTTCCTTTTTTACCTTCGTTGACCATCTGTTGATGCCATGGTTTAAATATCTCTGATTCTACTTTCTCATAGCTATCGTCCAACTACTTCATAATATCCATTGTTAACATGGTTCCTGGTTTCATCTTAAAATTATCCCTGGTAACATCAATCGTTTGATTTTAGCGCTTTCCACATGTGATGAATCTCTTATTTAGAATTAATAAAAATATCACATACTTTGTTTCTATATCTCCAAGTACCTATCAAACAAGAGTTAACTTAAAATTCCAGTTTTGCTAAAGAATTTCAAATAATCTTTCCAATTCTATTTTCCTTGATCCATTTTATATAATTTTACGCGACCATTTGTAGCTAAAACTCCAAATATTCAACGCTTGTTTCCAAATAGCAATATCAGCAAACACCATGACCAATAGTCGAAGGAATTTTATTCGTGATACCGGTTTAACTGCATCCGGAATCTCTCTGTTACCAAGTGCAATGAGTTCCTGCATAGCTGCAAGCGACAAGGTCGTTGTCGCATTAATCGGTTGCAAAGGAATGGGTTTTAATGACCTGGCTTCCTTTCTACAACAACCTGGAGTTGTATGTGCTGCATTGTGCGATGTCGACAGCAATATTCTTAACCAACGTGCAGCAGAAGTCGAAAAAATGACGGGTAAACGTCCTGATATTTTTGAGGATTTTCGCAAGGTGATAGAAAGAAAAGACATTGATGTTGTTATCGTGGGAACACCGGATCATTGGCACTGCCTGCCAATGGTTTATGCATGTCAGACTGGAAAGGATGTGTATTGCGAAAAACCGCTTGGAAGAACAATTGAGGAGTGCAATCTAATGGTAAAGGCGACACACAAATACAAGAGAGTCGTTCAGGTTGGCCAATGGCAAAGAAGTGATCCTCATTGGAAAAATGCTGTAGAGTACGTTCATAGCGGTAAACTTGGTCGCGTTCGTTCTGCCAGGGCCTGGTCGTATGTGGGATGGAAAGGATCCATCCCGATCGAACCAGACTCGCCTGTACCATCAGGCGTCAATTACGACATGTGGCTTGGTCCTGCCCCGAAACGCCCTTTCAACATCAACCGTTTTCATTTTACTTTCAGATGGTATTGGGACTACGCTGGTGGACTAATGACTGATTGGGGAGTACATCTCTTAGATTATGCTCTTTTTGGAATGAATCAATATGTTCCAAAGTCTGTCATGGCGTCGGGAGGCAAATATGCTTTCCCCTCAGATGCAATGCAAACGCCTGATACAATGATGGCTATTTATGATTTTGGTGATTTTAACATTGTATGGGACCATACCATTGGCATCTATGGACAAAATTATGGTAGGGGACACGGAGTCGCTTTTATTGGTGAATATGGTACTCTGGTAGTCGATAGACAAGGCTGGGAAGTATTGCCAGAAACCAAGAGCACTTCTGCACTGGAAGGGATGAAGCCGGTGCCACTACAACCAAGTACTGGGAAAGGGCTTGATTTGCATGTTAAAAATTTTCTTGAATGTGTCAAATCCAGAGAAAAACCAAATTGTGATATAGAAACAGGTGCACATATTGCTCGTATCGCATCGCTTGGCAACATTGCCTACCGTTTGGGTAGGCAGGTTAATTGGGATGGTGAGAAGCAATGTTTTAAAAACGACGCTGAAGCAGATTTACTTATCAAGGCAAACTATAGGACGCCTTGGGAGTTGCCCAGATTGTAGTTTCAAATCATCAAAGATTACGTTTAATCAATTGTGATTTCAAGTTAGTCTTTCAACTGTTTATTCTACATTTCCCTGTAATATAGATCTTTAGCTTCTATTTTCATTCCCGGATTGTGTCCCTGAATGGCAAAATGACCAAATTTGTATTCAGTATCATCATAGGTCATCACCAATTTCCGATTAATCCAAAACTGAATGTGATTGCCTACCATTTTGATATGGTATGCAAACCATTCACCATCCTTTGTGAGCAATTTGGTGGCTTTCCCGGTAGGAGTGCCTGGTTTCCACAGCCATCCTGTGTAAGCATCCTGGTTGTGACAAATCTGAGCCTCATAACCGCGGGGAAATCCATCAAGATTATCGGAAGGAGGGTTGCACCGAAAATAGAATCCGCTGTTACTCTTAAATCCTGGATCTGATGTTATCCTGAACATGCCTTTGACCTCAAAATTGAAGCAACTTGCATCCGTATAGATATGTCCCATTCCCCCGATTCCAACCAGTGTACCGTTTTCAACACTCCATTTGGCTTTGCCATGCACGGTCCAGCCTTGAAGGTCTTTCCCATTGAACAAAGATTTCCATTTTTTCGCCACAGTATTACCTGAAAACAAGAAGATGAATGCACTTAGAAGGATCAGTACTTTAATTTTCATTTTGTAGTAATTAATTATTTAATAATCTATAAATTAGATATTTACAAAAATAATATTAGATAACTTCTCCCGGACTACTTTTGAATGTAAAACTTTTAATTCCGGCATGGCTTTTAAGAACCTGCATGTCATGTTGCAGGCATTGTGTGAACATAGCCAGATCTGAACTATGAATGATGAGGTTTATCCCCTCCTTCATCCAACGTATTTGCCGATCAGGAGAATCAGAGAAATGAATACCAACAGCCAGACTATTGGCTTTGGCACAACGAATGATCTTCAAAACGGCCTCCTCAAATATGGGATGATCATACTGCTCAGGAATTGCCAGACTAATCGACAAATCATGTGGTCCTATAAATACAGCATCCAGCCCCTTAACTGAAAGCAGTTCTT
Organism: uncultured Tangfeifania sp.; assembly: GCA_964528535.1. GTDB lineage: Bacteria > Bacteroidota > Bacteroidia > Bacteroidales > Prolixibacteraceae > CAINVV01. The sequence continues at coordinate 18,932 of CAZGSQ010000056.1, forward strand.
CGATGTGCTCCAAGGCTGGAACACTTTCAATATTTGCAATGCAGACATTTCCTTCATTCCACTTATCAAGATATTGGTTTAGAATTGGGTCTAATTCAATTGTAGCATCCAGCAATTTATCGAGCAATTCACCTTTTAATGGTCTGTATTTCAAAGCCCCAACCAATTCTCTAACCTGTTTTTGGCTCTCGAGGTAAGGAGCTACAACTCCTTCAGCACCCGCATCCATCATCTGACAAGCCTGAAAAGGGTTCGGAGATGCAATTCTTACAATTGGGGCGATCCCAAATGCTCTGAAAGTTTGGCACATTCTAGCAATTTCAATTCTCTCGAGAGGAATATGTTCAGTATCTAAAAAAACGAAATCCAATCCTGCCAGATGGGCAATGGATGGCCATGTAGGGGAAGTTGAGGTGATACAGGTTCCAAAAACAATCTTGCCTGCCTTTATTTTGTTAAGCAATGTTTTATTCATCAGAAGTTTGATACTAAGATATTGTTAATAGTTCGATACGGAAAATCATCTTTTGAATCATTTGCAATTTACATATAAGTTATTCGTTGTCAAAATGACCTGGAAGTGCTTTGTAGGCATTGACCTTGAACCTTCTTTTAGGTATCTGAATTTGTATTACATTTGCAGGATTGGAACTCAATTGCTATAGTTGAAAAAATTAATTATCGGGTTTTAAAGTTTTTTTTCTTCACCTTTCAATGAGGCTGCACTCACATTATTTTGGTAATTAGCCCATTGCTTTGTGTAATTTGTAATTAATCCGTGTTATTTCTATATTATGATATCTGTTGAAGAGTTATATGTTGAATTTGGAGGATTTGAACTTTTCAAACAGGTTAGCTTTATAGTTAATTCCCGGGACCGGATAGGACTCGCAGGGAGAAATGGAGCAGGAAAATCAACCCTTCTGAAAATATTTGCAGGGAAACAAGTCCCGACATCAGGTAGAGTAATTGTGCCAAAAGACATCAAAATTGGCTATTTGCCTCAACACATGGACACAACCGATTCGAGTAGTGTCATGGCTGAAGCTTCCAGGGCATTCGAGGAGATACACCTCCTGGAAAAACAAATCAACTATCTCAGCAATGAGCTTTCAGTGAGAGAAGATTATGATTCAACAGAATACCATCAGGTCATGGAGGATCTGCATGAAGTGAACGATCGCTTTCATTTACTTGGAGGTGGTAACTTCCATGCCAATATCGAACAAACCTTGATAGGATTGGGCTTCGAACGTAAGGATTTCGAAAGACCTACCTCGGAATTTTCGGGAGGCTGGCGAATGAGGATCGAATTAGCAAAAATATTGTTGCAGAAACCACATGTTTTTTTGTTGGATGAGCCAACCAACCACCTTGATATTGAGTCTATTCAATGGTTGGAGAAATTTTTGAAAGAATATGCAGGTGCGGTAGTATTGGTATCTCACGACCGTGCCTTCCTGGACAATGTCACGAACCGCACTGTAGAGATTAGTTTGGGGAAAATATATGATTACAAAGTCAACTATAGTAAATATCTTGAATTGAGGGTTGAAAGACGTGAACAACAGATGGCCTCCTTTAGGAACCAGCAAAAGATGATTCAGGATACAGAAGATTTCATCGAAAGATTTCGCTACAAAGCAACAAAATCAGTACAGGTACAATCGAGAATAAAACAACTTGAAAAGGTTGACAGAATTGAAGTTGACGAGGAAGATACCCGATCCATGAATATCCGGTTTCCTCCTTCTCCCAGGTCTGGGACAGTCGTTTTTAAAGCTATAGGAGTATCTAAATCATATGGTAAATTACAAGTATTGAATGATGTTGACCTTACCATAGAGAGAGGTGAAAAAATTGCTTTTGTAGGAAAAAACGGAGAAGGAAAGACCACCATGGCCCGAATTCTGATGCAACAATTGGAATGTACAGGCAAGCAACAATTGGGACACAATGTAAAAGTAGGGTACTTTGCCCAAAATCAGGCTTCACTGCTTGATGAAGAGATAACAGCGTTAGAAACAATTGATCAAATAGCAGTTGGAGACATCCGTACCAAAATCCGTGATATTTTAGGAGCATTTATGTTTTCGGGTGAAGATGTTGATAAAAAGGTAAAGGTTCTGTCTGGAGGAGAAAGATCCAGACTGGCCATGATTCGTTTGCTGTTAGAACCAGTTAATTTCCTCGTTCTTGACGAACCTACCAACCATCTGGATATCCACTCAAAGGGAATATTAAAAAAAGCCCTTCTCGACTTTGATGGAACACTCCTAATTGTATCACATGACAGGGAATTTTTGGATGGATTGGTGAATGTTGTTTATGAGTTTAAAAACAAAAAAATCAAGCAACATTTGGGAGGAATATATGAGTTTCTTCAAAAAAAAGAGATGGATTCGCTGCGGGAACTCGAAGTGAGCGTACCTATCAGGCGAGAAAAAAAGGAAGCTGTTAAGGAACAGTTAGTTGTCTCGTTCGAAGAACGGAAAGAGATCAATAAGATGATCAGCAGACTGGAAAAGCAGATTTCCGACGTTGAAACTTACATTTCAAAACTCGAAAATGAAATAACAATTACAGATATTTACATGAGTGATCATCCTGAAAAAGTAGATAGCGAACTTCTAAACAAATATGAAGTGATAAAAATACAATTGGACAAGGAATTGTCAAAATGGGCTGATCTAAATAGTGATTTGGAAAAATGGAATGTAAAACGAGCGGAATAAAAGGAACTTATGGAAGATAAAAACTTTGTATTTGGATTACATTCCACAATCGAGGCTATCAATGCCGGTAAAGAAATAGATAGAATATTGATTCGTAAGGGTTTGCAAGGCGAATTGTACTTGGAATTAATGAAATTGGTAAGGCAATTTGAGATTCCTTTTCAGCAAGTACCTGTCGAACGCATAGACCGCATAACCCGCAAAAATCACCAGGGAGTAGTCACATTTATTTCTCCCATTGCATACCAGCCAATCACTGAAATAATTCCAATGCTTTTTGAACAAGGGAAGAACCCTTTGATATTATTGCTGGACCGTATCACTGATGTCAGAAATTTTGGCGCAATTGCGCGATCTGCTGAGGTAGCAGGGGTCGATGCAATTCTTATTCCCGAAAAAGGTGCTGCACAGATTAACGCTGATGCCATTAAAACTTCTTCTGGGGCATTGCTGACTATCCCTGTTTGCCGAGAGATCGGAAGAGCGTCGTGTAGGGAAAGAGTGTTCAGAGCCGTG
>CAZGSQ010000057.1:0-22001 GCA_964528535.1 uncultured Tangfeifania sp.
CACAGTCGGCAGAGCCGATCAATCCGGCCGATAGGGGGGATGAATTGTAACATCTGTTAAGTCCAGTTTGGATGGCCGGGATGTAGGGATCATGGTAATTTACGATGGCTCCCTTCTGTGCTACTTCGTCGATGATCTTGAGCGCAGGGGATTCGCGTTCGTCGGCGATATCGGGTTTGTAGGCAACGCCCAGGAAGAGGATGTTGCTTCCGTTGATGGATTTCTTTTGCCTGTTAAGGGCTGAGGCTATCTTGAGGGTCATCCGGTGGGGCATCATCATGTCGATGTGGCCGGCGGTGTGGATCATGGAGAGGTCGAAATTGAATTTTTTGGCGATGTGCTCGAGGTAAAACGGGTCGAGCGGGATGCAGTGACCGCCGATGCCAGGACCGGGGTAGAAGGCCTGGAAGCCGTAAGGCTTGGTCTTGGCTGCTTCGATGACTTCCCAGATGTCGATGCCCATCTTGCCGCAGAGCAGTGCCATTTCGTTGATCAGACTGATGTTGATGAGCCGGTAGGTATTTTCGAGGATTTTCACCATCTCTGCGGCTTTGGGTGAACTGACCGGGTAGATGGTATCGATGGCATAGCCATAGATGGCGGTACCAATTGCGAGTCCTTGGACGGACATGGCGCCGAGTACCTTGGGGGTGTTGCGGGTGCCGAATTGTTTGTTGCCCGGATCGACCCGTTCGGGGGAGAAGGCCAGCCAGAAATCGGTCCCCTCTTTTAGTCCGGACTCTCTTTCGAGGATGGGGAGCATGAAATCTTCGGTGGTGGTTGGGTAGGTGGTGCTTTCGAGGCAGACGAAGCTCCCCCGGCGCATGTTTTGTCCGATCTCCAGGCAAGCGGCCTCTATGTAATCCATGTTGGGTTTCCTGAACTGGTCGAGTGGGGTGGGGACGCAGATGAGCAGGGCATCGCATTCGCGGATGCGGGTGAAATCAGCGGTAGCTTCGAGGTATTTGTTTTGGACGGCCTCAATGAATTCGTTGTCATCGACGTCGCCAATGTAATTTATCCGGTTGTTGACCTTCTCTACTTTGGCAATGGATTTCTCAAACCCGACAGTTCTGACCTTTTGGGAGGCAAAGCTGACCGCCAGGGGCAGGCCAACGTAACCAAGTCCGATGATGCCGACTGTGAAATCGTTGTTTTTTATTTTTGAGAGAAGAGATTTGGGCATAATTCGTAATTATCTTGTTTTCTGTTCCTTCCGTCTGATGTGGAGATTTTCTCTTTTGCGAATGTTTGTTCGCAGATGACGCGACATGGGGGATTTTGAACCCCGGGCTACAATACTGTAACCGTTAGGCGGTAAAACCCCGTGGGTACCGTGGTCGCAGCCGTCCACTTGTCAGGGTCATTTCTCCCCTGTCATTCGTAATTTGCTTCGCAGGCTACTGGCGATTTGGATGCTTTTTCGGGCGTCGTCAATGCCGAAACCTTGTCCGCTGAGGATGGCTTTGTAGCTTTCGGTGTGCAGGTCGGTAAAGCCTTCGCTGAATTCGAGTGCGTCGCCTTCGATGTTGATTTTGCGGAAGGTTCGTTTTCCTGTGGTGGTGGCTTCGGCAGGCAGGTCGTTTTCGTCGACGCTCAGGAACCAGTTGACATTGGCTTTTTGGAACCAGAGTTTGCCCCCTGCTTTTCCCGGTAGGCGAATGGTCTGTTCAGCATCTTTGAAGTCGCCGAAGATCCAGCCCAGCATGTCGAAGAAGTGAATGCCGATGTTGGTGGCAACGCCGCCCGATTTTTGCAAATCGCCTTTCCAGGAGATAAAATACCAGTTTCCGCGGCTGGTGATGTAGGTAAGATCGACCTCATAGACTTTGTCGATGGGTCCCTCTTCGATTTTCTTCTTCAGTTGCTGAATCGCAGGATGGAGCCTTAACTGGAGGATGGTGTATATTTGCTTTCCTGTCTCACGTTCTATCTCTTGCAGGTTGTCGAGGTTCCAGGGATTGAGAACCAGTGGTTTTTCGCAGATGGCATGTGCCTGGTTGCGGAGGGCCATCCGGATGTGGGCATCGTGGAGGTAGTTGGGAGAGCAGATGCTTACGTAATCGATTTTGTTTTCGCCCTGGCGGCGCAGTTTGTCGAGGTGTCTGTCGAACCGTTCGGGTTCGGTAAAGAAATCGGCATGCGGGAAGTAGCTGTCCATGATGCCAATCCCATCGTACGGGTCGAGTGCGCACACGAGGTTGTTGCCAGTCTCTTTGATGGCTTTGAGATGGCGGGGTGCGATGTAGCCGGAGGCGCCTATGAGGGCGAAGTTGGACATTGGAGAATTCAGTAGTTCGTAATTAAATTTTAGCGACTGCGCCATTCCTGAGTTCGTACTTGTCGCCACTTTCGGTGCAGGTGGCGTGCCCCCTGTCGTCGAAGTGGAGGCGGATGCCGAATTCAGAGATCCAGCCTATCTGGATGGCGGGGTTTCCGACCACGAGGGCATAAGGCTCGACTGTTTTGGTGACCACGGCCCCTGCTCCCACAAAGGCATACTCACCTATGTCGTTGCCACACACGATGGTGGCATTGGCGCCAATGGAGGCTCCGCGTTTCACGGTAGTTTTGGCGTATTCATCTTTTCTGTTGACGTGGCTTCGCGGGTTGATGACGTTGGTAAAGACGCAGGAGGGTCCGAGGAAGACATCGTCTTCACAGGTGACTCCTGTGTAGATGGAGACGTTGTTTTGAATTTTCACGTTGTTCCCCAAAACCACCTCCGGCGATATGACAACGTTCTGACCTACATTGCAATTATTGCCCAGCACTGCACCCGTCATGATGTGCGAAAAGTGCCAGATCTTCGTGCCGTGACCAATCGTGCAACCGCTGTCGATGAAGGCCGATGGATGGGAGAAGAAGGGTGTTGTCAATTTAAAAGATTTGGGTCGATGTGGTTCTTCATTTTTAATGCGGAGGTCGCTTCGTCGCTCCAGATGTCAGTGGCCTTGTCGAGCAGGAAGGATTTGATCACCTCTTCAGGAACGGGTGGAATGAGGTATTCTAACCGTTCGGAGAAGTCGATGTCCTTGTGAAAAGCCAATTGTTCGCGAAATAATTTAGCTGAAAAAGATTGATTGAATATTCTTATTGCCTCTTGCGAAATCTCGTCAATTGTAAAATACTCTCGCAGAATGAAATACAGGTCAACATAGTCATTCCATTTGGCTCTTCGTCCCAAGTCAAATGCTTTCATGGCTGCCAAGGAGAGCAAAGTGGGAATTGAAAAGTAAGATCCTATGTTTGTAGGATGCTGAACAGGGTATGGATCGCTAAAGAAAACAACCTTGACATTGTTAATCAGCAGGTGCTTTTAGACAACTATTTTGGCGTCATTGAACCGGGTTGGAAATTTCGAAGCTTGCCAGCGTGTTGGTGATGTAAGACAACTCTTCGTCCTTCATTTCGGTGTGCATGGGAAGCGAGAGGACTGATTCGCAGAGCCGTTCGGTTGCCGGAAGGGAGAAACCTTCGGGGACATAATTGCTGAATGCCTTTTGTTTGTATAGCGGAAGCGGATAGTAGACCATGGTCGGGACGCCTTTGGCTGCAAGAAAATCCCTCAGTTCATCCCTTCGGCCCGCCTCTGTTTTCAGCGTAAACTGGTTGTAAGTCGAAGGGGCAGCAGGCAGTGCGACGGGCAGAATGCCATGTTCGAAATCTTTCAGTGCGCTGTGGTAAAAATCTCCTGCCTTTTTGCGTGCTTCGAGGTATTGGCCGAGATGTGGCAATTTGACATTCAGGATGGCTGCCTGCAGGGTGTCGAGGCGTGAGTTGCAGCCGACAACTTCATGGTAATATTTTTTCTGCTGACCATGGTTGGCAATCATTCGTATTTTTTCGGCCAACGCCGGAATGTTGGTCATCAAAGCGCCTCCGTCGCCCATGCATCCAAGGTTTTTGGTTGGGAAGAAGGAGGTGCAGCCTATGTGACCGATGGTGCCGGCCTTTTTTGTAATGCCATTGGAGAAGGTATAGCCGGCACCCAGTGATTGGGCGTTGTCTTCGATCACCATGAGCTGGTGGTGCTCTGCCAGTTGCATCAGCGGTTCCATGTCGCTGCACTGGCCGAAGAGGTGCACCGGTAGGATGGCTTTGGTCCGGGGTGTGATGGCCTTTTGAATCCCAGGAAGGGAGATGTTGAAGGTCTGTTCGTCGACATCAACCATTACCGGAACCAGTCCGAGGAGGGCAATTACCTCCGCGGTAGCGACGTATGTAAATGCCGGGATAATCACCTCATCGCCCCGTTGCAAGCCGATTGCCATCAACGCAATTTGAAGGGCATCGGTGCCATTGGCGCAACTTATCACATGATTGACCTGCAGGTAATTGGCCAGATTTTCTTCGAACAAGGCCACCTCCTTGCCTTTGATGAACGAGGAGGAGTCGATGACCTGCTGTATGGCGAAAAGCAGCTCTTTTTCGATTTTTTTGTGTTGAGACAAAAGATCGACCATCTCTATGGAAGAAGATTTCACGAATTATTTCGAATTACAAGAACGTTCCGGAGGTAATATGTAGTTGGATGATGGGTGTTTTACGCTTGTTTTGGATCCTCTTTCCATGGCTTCGCCTCCTCAGTCACAGTGGGTGACCAAGAGGATATTGTTGAATACAAATATAGTCAGTAAAAAAACTGTCGGAAACAAAAATTTCAGATTTTAGCTATACCCGGCCGGTTTTTTTACTTAGGTTGGACAAAAATGCATTAAAAATTTTAAACTTCCTTAACTTTTACTCGAAAAAAGGGAGGAGGGTTTCGGAGAAAAGGGGTAGGTCTTGATCTTTTTGTGACAACCGGATGGTTGAGTCGGGCAACATCCAGTTTATCAGAAGTTCAGGATCGTTGAACCTGATTCCTGAATCGTAGTCAGGGGCATAAAAATTATCCACTTTGTAGGAAAATATGGCTTCTTCGCTCAAAACCAGGAACCCGTGGGCGAATCCGCGTGGGATAAAAAGTTGTGTTTTGTTGGTTTCGGAGAGTTCTACCGAGAAATATTTTTTGAAGCCAGGAGAGCCGGTGCGGAGGTCAACGACGACATCGAGGATGGAGCCGGTGATGCATCTGACCAGTTTGGCCTGGGTAAAGGGAGGTTTCTGGAAATGGAGTCCACGGAGTACGCCGAAGGATGATTTGGATTCATTTTCCTGGACGAAATTTACATTTCCAATATTTTTTTCAAATTCGGATTGCTGAAACGATTCGAAGAAGTAGCCCCGGGAATCGCCAAAAAGATTTGGTTCAAGGAGGAAGAGGCCGGGGAAAGGGGTGGGGAGGTAGTTCATGGGAAATGAGTGAGGAGTTAAGAGTTAAGAGTTAAGAGTTAAGAGTGATGAGTTAAGAGTGATGAGTTAAGAGTTAAGAGTGAGGAACTGATAGTGAAAAGTGATGAGTTAAGAGTTAAGAGGGAGGGAGTGGTAGGAGGCATATGACTTAGGAATTTATTTTGTTTTTGGTAGTTTTTATTGTCGCTACAAGCATACTTATCAACTCATTGTTCCAAGACAGAAGATGTGTGGCTTGATTGGTGTCTATAAGATTTGAATCCTTCAGCAGGGATATCCAATATTCTGTTTCGTTGGCTTCTATTAATGCGATGCTCATTTTTGAAATGAAATCAGCAGGGGATTGCGCATATTCCGCTTCCCGCACAAGTGCACCAATTGAGGTGCCTGATTTTAAAAGCTGTTTGCTTAGAACAAATTCCTTTTCGTTGGAAACGATCTTTCTACAGATCTTTATTATTTCCAAAGCAAAAAAATAGCTCTTCTCTTTTAAAATACTTTCCTTCATCACGTTTAATTCTGAACTCTCAACCCTCAACTCTCAACTCTTAGTTCTTCACTCTTAGAATCTTCACTCTTAACTCTTAACTCTTAACTCATCACTCTTAACTCTTAGTTCTTCACTCTTAACTCTTAACCCTTCGCTATTTCCAACAGATACTGGCCGTATTGATTTTTACGAAGCGAGTTTCCCTGGGCAGTGAGTTGCTCTGCCGTAATCCATTTGTTGCGGAAGGCGATCTCTTCGATGCAGGCGACCTTCAGTCCGGTTCGTTTTTCGATGGTAGCGATGAAGGATCCGGCTTCGAGAAGTGATTCGTGGGTGCCTGTATCGAGCCAGGCATAGCCGCGGCCCATGAGTTCGACTTTGAGCTCTTTCCTGTCGAGGTATTCCTGGTTAACGGTAGTGATTTCGAGCTCTCCCCTGGAAGAAGGTTTGATATTTTTGGCCACCTGCACCACCGAATTGGGGTAGAAATAGAGGCCTATGACTGCATAATTGGATTTTGGTTTTTCGGGCTTCTCCTCGATGGTAGTGACGTTGGCGCCTTCGTCGAAGGTGCACACGCCGTATCTTTCGGGATCGGTGACCCAGTAGCCGAAAACGGCCGCCTTGTGGTGGAGGGTGACCTGTTCGACGGCTTTGTTGAGCAGGTCGACGAAGCCATGGCCATAGAAGATGTTGTCGCCAAGGACGAGACAGACATCGTCGATTCCGATAAATTCTTCACCCAGGAGGAAGGCCTGTGCCAGTCCGTCGGGTGAGGGCTGCACGACATAATGCAGCTTGATACCCCATTGGGAGCCATCGCCCAGCAGTCGGATGAAGGCGGATTGTTCGTCGGGTGTGGTGATGATCAATATCTCACGAATTCCTGCAAGCATCAGGACGGAGAGTGGATAGTAGATCATGGGTTTGTCGTAGATTGGCAGCAGTTGCTTCGAGGTTCCGAGGGTGATCGGATGAAGACGTGAACCGGATCCGCCAGCAAGAATGATTCCCTTCATTGTGTGTTGATAAGTTGGTTGATGGGGTAAAAATAGAAAGAATTTTGCGAACAAAGAGGGAGGAGGGAAACGGGGAGAGGGAAACGGGAAAATTTGGAAATAGGGAAAATTTTTGGTACAATATGGCAGTATTGGCAGTGGGTTGGGAAATCTACGTTATTAGTCATTTTAATGAAGAAACGGAAAATATTGGAGCACACTGATTTGAGTGTCTTTCAGAATCTCTCTTCCCGTTTCCCTTGTCCCGTTTCCTACCTCACTCCTGAATTACTGCCAGATTCACCTCAGGTGATTCGACGAGTACTGTGAACCCCAGAGGTGGAATGCGGAGTGCGACCTTGTTGTTGCCACGGAAATTGATGAGTTCTCCCCGGATGCCCATCATCGGGCCGGCGACGATTTCGACCAGCATGCCGGGAAGCAGCTCTTCTCTGGTGATTTCGACATCCATATCACCCTGGCCGAGCATTCGTTTGAGGATTTCGATGTCCTGGTCGCGGATGATGGCGGCTTTTCCTTCGAACCTTACATATTGCATCACGTTGTCGGTCTGTAGGACTACATCGTAGTGTTTACGGGTGATGCGGACGAAAACGTATCCGGAGATAAGGGGCATTTCGACCCATTTTTTGCGGTCGCTCCATTGGCGAAGCTTGCGATGAAGGGGCAGAAAGCATTCTATCTCTTTTCTTAGTAATTCACTCAGCACCTTCTTTTCTGCCCTTGAATGGACGTAGATGGCGTACCAGTTGAACTGAAGTAGCTTTTCTTTTGGGAGCATGTCTGGCTTTTTTTAAATCGGATATTTAACAATGGAGGAGTGAGGGGAAAGAGACTGGAGGACTGGGAGAAAATGGTGCAGAAATGAAGGCTCTTCAAGAGGAGCGTGTTCCGTAACTAAATATTTCATTGATTGATCTGACATTTTCGAGTCTGCAAAGTTAATTTTTCTTCCTCTATTCCCCTAATTCGTAGTTCATGTTTTTTTCGGTTTTACCGCCTTCTGTCTGAAACAAAAACTTACTGATTTTCGCATAATTTGTTCGCGGACGGCATTTTGATCAACGTTCCTGTCCCTCGGGTGAAACCCTGGGCTATTGATATTTAACCTTTTCAGGGCATCACACCCGGATATAAATATTCTCCAATCAGCACATCAACCAATCAGCACATGGCCCAATCGCGGGGGTTTCTCTTCGCTGCATGATTGTAACCGCTGTGTGGTAAAACGCCCTGCTCCCCCTCTGCAAGTCTCCCAGCAAAGGTACTGCGAATTGGGTAGAAAATCAATTCGAAAAAAATGCCGTTTGCGGTAACGGGATAAGAAAAGTTGCTTAATTTAGCGGTGTTATTCTGAAAAAAAGTGTCAAATACAACCAATCAAACAAACGAAACGAACATGTTGCTTCACGACATCCAAGAGAATGATAATAATTTCATCAACATGAAGTTCCATACTACCTTTAAAAATCAAATTATTATAGCATGAAAATTAAAATGAAAAAAATAAGCCTCTTTCTTTTGCTGGCCTTCTTTGCAACTGCGACCTTTGCTACATCCTCCGGATGGGTGACGCTTTTTAATGGTAAAAATCTGGATGGCTGGAAGGTAGTAAACGGCAATGCCGATTTTAAAGTTGTCAATGCTGAGATTGTCGGAACAAGTATTTGTGGGAGTCCGAACAGTTTTTTGGCGACGACTGTCAACTATGGCGATTTTGTACTGGAGTATGAGATGAAGATGGATCGCGGACTGAATTCGGGGGTTCAAATCAGGAGCATCAGTGATCCCAACATCAACAATGGCCGCGTACATGGCTACCAGGTGGAGTGCGACGATTCGGAGCGGGCCTGGTCGGCAGGGATCTATGATGAAGCGCGGCGGGGTTGGCTCTATCCTTTGGAGTACAACCTTCCTGGTAAGAAAGCCTACAAGAAGGCCGAATGGAACAGTTACCGGGTGGAGTGCATTGGAAATACCATCCGCACCTGGCTCAACGGAGTGGCTTGTGCCAATCTGGTTGATGGCATGACAGCAACTGGTATCATTGCGCTTCAGGTTCATGCCATTGGCCAAAACAAGGAAGAGGAGGGGAAAACGATTTGCTGGAGAAACATACGAATCAAAACAACCGGTCTGGCTGCCGAACAAAAGAAATCGGATGCTCCTGAGGTGAGTTATCTGGTCAACACCTTGACTCCTGCGGAGCAAAAGGGCGGTTGGAAATTGTTGTGGGATGGCAAGAGCCTGACCGGCTGGGTGAGCTGCAAAGATGGTGGAGCTGTGCAGAAGGGATGGACGCTTCGTGACTCCGAGCTGATTACCGATCTGCCTGAGAACAAGGGTGGTGGCGATATTGTTACAGAGAAGGAATACAAAAATTTTGTATTGGAAGTGGATTTTCTTTTTACTCCCGGAGCCAATAGCGGCATCAAATATTTTATTCAACCGAACAAGGATGGCAAGGGCTTTTCGAATGTGGGTTGTGAATACCAGGTACTTGACGACAAATTACATCCCGACGCAAAACTGGGCATCAATGGCGACAGGACACTGGCATCACTTTACGACCTGATACCTGCCAACTCACAAAAATTCGATCCGGCTCAGGCTGTGAAGCGGAGCAATGGGGTGAACCAGTGGGAGCGTGCCAGGATTGAAGTAAGGGGAGAAAAGGTGACGCATTACCTGAATGGCATCAAGATTGTCGCGTATACGAGGGGGACTCCCGAGTGGAAAGCGCTGGTGGCCACCAGTAAATTTAAAGATTTCAAAGGATTCGGAGAGTTTGCCACGGGACATATCCTGTTGCAGGACCATGGCAATGAGGTCCATTTCAGGAACATCAAGATCAAAGAGCTGAAATAGTATCGCTACCAGATGGGAAGTTATTGTCTTGGTGTCGACAGCCCCATTGGACGGATCGTACTGGTATCAAACGAATCCAGACTGAAATCCCTCACTTTTAGCGATGAGTTGACCGAGGAGCCGGAGGTTGTTCCCGAAATTCTTCAGCGGACGGTTGTTCAGTTGTGGGAGTATTTTGAAGGAACAAGGTTTCAGTTCGAATTGGAGCTCGAACCCGATTTAAGTACTTTTCAGAAGAACGTCTGGTCACGTCTGTTGCAAATTCCTTACGGAGAGACAAAAAGCTACCGTGAAGTCGCCGAAGAGCTAGGTTCTGCACTGAATACACGTGCCGTAGGTACGGCGAACGGTAAGAATCCGATATCCATCATTGTTCCCTGCCATAGGGTTGTAGGGAGCGATGGCAAGATGGTGGGCTATTCCGGCGGACTGGAACGAAAGAAATGGTTGCTGCTTCACGAATCAGCGCATACGAAGCAGTCAGAAACTACAATTAATTTTAATCCGAAATAGAATGACAACCAAAGCAATTCAGATGGGCTTGATAATGATCGCATTGCTCACCTCCTGCGGCAATGTTAAAAAGAGTGCCCAGCAGGCAGATTCAAAGGCATTTACCGGGGCAAAGGGTGAAGTGCGCCTGGTTACCCTCGATCCGGGCCATTTTCATGCGGCACTGGTACAGAAGAAAATGTACGACCTGGTGAATCCGGATGTTCGGGTATACGCACCGGCAGGTGGCGATGTGACGGAGCATCTGAAGAGAATAGAGGGCTACAACACGCGGAAGGAGTCGCCAACCAGTTGGAAAGAGGTAGTTTACAATGGTGCAGACTATTTCGAAAAGATGCTGAAAGAGAGGAGTGGCAACGTGGTGGTTCTATCGGGAAACAACCGGATAAAGACGGATTACATCAAAAAGTCTGTGGAGGCCGGGTTCAACGTTCTTGCCGATAAGCCGATGGTGATTGCGCCGGAAAATTTCCCGATGCTGGAGGAATCTTTCAAAATTGCTGCGGCAAAGGGTGTCATTTTGTATGATATTATGACGGAGCGGCACGAAATAACCTCGATGGTACAGAAGGAGATTGCCCAGGTTCCTGAAATTTTTGGAACCCTGCAGGTTGGAACTCCTGAGCATCCTGCCGTGGAGGTATTTAGTGTGCATTTTTTCTACAAGAGTGTATCCGGTTCGACTTTGGTTCGTCCGGGATGGTTTTTTGATGTGGACCAGCAGGGTGAAGGGATGGTTGATGTGGCCACGCACCTTGTGGATTTGGTTCAATGGGGCTGTTTCCCCGGTGTGATTCTGCAGAAAACAGATGTCGAGATGCTGAAGGCCAGGCACTACCCGACTGTTTTGACTCTGGATGAGTTCAAAGCGGTCACCAAACTGGAGCAATTTCCTGAGAACCTTTCCAAGTTTGTAAAGGATGGGAAATTGGACGAATATGCCAACGGCGAGATGCTTTACAAAATCAAAGGTGTTCACGTCAAGGTAAACGCTGAATGGCAATACAAGGCTCCTGAAGGTTCGGGAGACACCCATTATTCCATTCTCAGGGGCTCCAAAGCCTCTGTCGAGATTAGACAGGGAGAGGCAGAGAAGTATCTTCCAACCCTTTATGTTCATGCCAATCCGGGTACCTCACTTCCAGAAATGGCTGCTGCACTTGAGAATACAGTAATAAAGAGCAGTCTCCATGCCGGAATGAAGCTCGAAAAGACAGACGAACTAACGTGGAAGGTTGTGATACCTGCTGCGTACAAGGTAGGTCATGAGGCGCATTTCAGTCAGGTGACTGAAGCGTACCTCGGATACCTCAAGGACGGTAACCTGCCTGTATGGGAAGTTCCCAACATGGTGGTAAAGTATTATACGACGACTGAGGCGCTGAAGATGGCGAGGAAGTAGGAGGTAGGACCCCCAGTCTCCCACGCCCTAAGTCCCTAAGTCTTTACTCCATAATCTCAACTACGAAGGTAGCCTCAAAAACGTCGCCGGCTGCCAGATGCACCACACCCTCCTTGTTTTCGAACCGCTGATCGGTATCCCATCTGTCGGCAATGCCGCACCACGGTTCGATGCAGATGAAGTCTCCATTCGTCTTGGCCCAAATGCCGAGATAGGGAAAGTCTTCGAAGGTGACGGAGAGGGCCTGTTTGGATTTTTTGCTGCGCAAGGTCACTTTCCTCGATTTAAGATCCTTGAATATCAGTGCATCCTTGCTGAAGAGTTCGTGGGTCAGTGGTAGGATCTTGGAGTTGGCGAAGACGGGAGCCGTTTGGTCGAGGATCGTTCCATTTTCGTGAAGGAGCCATGTGGCGGAGTCCTCGTTGTGCTCAAATTCGAGGTAGTAGTCCTCATAATTTTCATCTGCATGGATCGGGCATTTGAAGCCAGGGTGCCCACCCAGAGAAAAATAGAGCGCAGTAGTTCCTGTGTTTGTCACCTTGTGGATCACTTTTGTTTTGGTGCCTTCGAGTTCGAAACGGATGCTGAAATCGAATTCGAATGGAAAGATTTTGTGGGTATCCTTGTTGGCTCCCATGCCGAATGTGAGCGAGTCGGCCGTAATGTTTCTCAGCTCAAGCTGTGGATTCTCCCTTATAAATCCATGTTTGGTGAGGGTGAATTTCTCGTCTTTCCAAAGAAAGGCATTGTCTTTCAGACCTCCCACGATGGGGAACAAAATAGGTGCTGTGCTGTTCCAGATTGCCGGATCACAACCCCACATGTATTCAATTCCACTTTTCAGTGATTTGATGGAAGCGAGCTCTGCTCCCGGTTGTCTGACGGCGATTTCAATTTCGGAATTTTTGGCGAAGTGTTTCATAGATAATTTGCTAATTTGCTAATATGCTGATGTGGTAATGAAAATGGTTTGTTAATGGAGGATTTGATGAGTTGTAAAGGTATTAAAATGATTTGAGAAATTTGGCTCAGGAAGCAAAGCTTATGCGATTTTGTTGATTTCCCATTCGTTTCAATTTTTTCTATTTTCATGTTAATTAAAACATTAGCATATTAGAGCAGGGACATCTTGGCATATTTATTTTGCATTCTCTACATTTGCATGAAATGCCTTTCTCTCCATTTCACCTGCTTCGGAATAGTGGGTGACATTCTCACGTTTGGCGATACGGCAAAAGGATTCGTAGGTGCCGTCCTGTAGGGCAATGGCAGGTGTCCGCTTGCATTTGAGGT
Source organism: uncultured Tangfeifania sp. (assembly GCA_964528535.1). Lineage (GTDB taxonomy): Bacteria > Bacteroidota > Bacteroidia > Bacteroidales > Prolixibacteraceae > CAINVV01. Next base: position 12,884 of record CAZGSQ010000057.1, read on the forward strand.
AGAGTAGTGGCAGCGAACACATTTCAATCCTTCGCACCACCTCTTCGTTGTCGGCCACTTTTAATGCCTCACTGAAAAGCTGGTAAGATTGTTGCACAAAATCGTCGGAGAAGATGGCATCTCCGGGGGTCAAACCCAGGTGAATATGGCTTTCAGGAGTAATCCGGTTGTGAAGCAGGTCGAAATATTGCCTGACGAACTTTCCGGCCCGGCCATAATAGCCGTACATAAAATCGTTGATGACCTCCTCTGTATTGCAATCGGGGTTCCACAGCAGTTTGGCGAGCAGGTAGGAACGCATTTCCGAAAATTCCCCACCGCGGCTCTGGTAGGCCGCCTGTTCCATGATGCCGATGGCATGATTGTCTCTGAAAGACTGAATGTTGGATTGCAGTACCCTGAAGTTGGGGTAAGGCATCACATAATGACCGAAATTCACCACATAATCCCAAATGTACATGTGGGGAGCGATGGCAGACCAACCCTTCAGATCCTCAAGAAATGTCTGGTTTTCGGGACAAGATTTGAAATCGTGTGCAAAACAACATTCGATGCTGCACAGGCGTACCACTACATTGGATCTGGGAGCGATATTTCTTGGTGGTGTTCGGGTGTACTGATAGGCCAAAGTACCAATGAATTTGCCTGGGAACTCCTGTTCAACGGCTGTGGCGACCTGGTTGACAAACCAGATGATTACGCCGGATTCGCCGCCATTTGCCTTTGCAATGGCCTGACATTTATCGCATTGACACGGATTGTGCCAATCGTTTTGGGATACGTCGTAGATCAGGTATTCAGGACTTTCGCGCATTCGTTTCCTGATTCGTTCGGTAATGATCCTGAGTACATCCGGATTGGTCAGGCAGAGCTGTGCCCGTTCAAAGATCCTTTTCCCGTCTACCAGGCTGTAGTATTCGGGGTGTTTCCTGTAAAATTCTTCCGGAGGCATGAGCGGGTAAAAGGTGTGTACGGCCCAATAGCTCTCGATGCCACCTGGTTGTTCGCGGTAGCCCATGGCTCCATTCATTTTGTTGCGGGTAGCCCAGGTAGGGTCGAATGCTTCGTAATAGAAGTCATTCCTTACCCTGACGCCAGGTTTTTCGGCATGGTCGAACCAGACAAATTTGAACACTTCTCTTTTGGGGATCACCTTCACGGTAGGTGTGTACCAACGGCAACCCAGTTCCCGCTCCAAAAATTCGAGGACGCCATACATCGTGCCGCGCTGCTTGCCACCTGTGAAGTAAATATTTGGGCCTATGTTGAAGTAATGGAAGGACTCGTCGGCGGTTGCATCATTGTTCGCCGGGCTTGTTGATGTGGGAGACTGGGGGACTGGGGAACTGTGGGATTTGAACGCTTGGGGAGAGGAAGGCAGGAAGGAAGTGCCTATCACAATTTGTGGCCCTTTGAATTCCGGATCTTCGGGAAAAATGGGGAGTTCGGCGCCACTTATCTCTTTCAGCCAATGTTGTAGTTCATTGGCAGCCCAGATTTCTGATTCGGAGGCATTTTTGACCAATGCAATGCGGTAGTTGGATTTTTCATGGGCAAAAAGTGGAAATTCAACTCTTTTTCCCGCTGTGAAGTCGATCTTTCTTTCGAGGATTGTTCCTGATTTCAAAGTTACCTTGAGGGTAGCCACATAGGGCTGATAATCTGTTGATGGAATCTTGAGCGTGGTGCAAAAGTTCGTTGAGCGTTGTTCTTCCAGGATTTTGAGTCCGCTGTAATTGTTTATTTCAATTGTTATTTTCTGAACGATGTTGTTCAAAACCTCCGGCAAATAGGAGGATACCACGCTGGCAACGCCTGATTCATCGGCCCAGACTTTAAACAGCTCACCACTCCCGAGTGCTTCTTTGGCCGAAAAATTGTGAAACCGAAGGCAAAAACCCCATTTGTTGCCATGCTGCTCGACCTTTAAAAGGAGCCTGTTTCTGCCTTTTTTGAGTAAGACGGGGATGAGGTCGCTATCAATTTTGATCCCGCGCATCGGAGGATAATCCCAAACTTGTTGCCCGTTGACGAAGAGTGTGCCGCCATCGTTGGTGCCAAGTCCAACCATTTGAACGCCTGCTTCCGACGCCTCAACCTCCGTGTAGGCATAGGCCATGACTGGGTAGGATTTGGAGAGTGTTGCTGCAAGGTCGATGATGGAGTCCGGAGATTGGAAATATTTCCATGCGACCATATTTTTACCTACCTTGATTTTGGCTCCGGCTTTTGCTACAAGGGAGTTTTCGCCCCCAAATTTGACGAGGTGATCAGTTTTGTAACCAGGAAGATGCTCCCATGATTTTTCGGGATTCGGTTGAGGTTGCAGTGGGATGGGGCCAAGCAGCAACCAGGATTTCACGAATTGACCCGGCACAATTTTTTGAGGAACGATGGTGTTTTCACCTCTTCCGGCTAAGGGAATGAGAAGGATGAGCGCAATTGAGAGGAATAGTAGCTTCATGGTAATTTTGGATTTTTGAAAAGCGTAAGCACGAGGTCATTGGTCGGAAATGTAGTTTTTGTTGAAACAATACCTGAAGGTTTTGGAAAATCAGAAGCGCAGGCAGATGGCAGAATGGACAGAAATTCGACAATAGCCTTAAGTGTTTGTTCGTCAGGTAAATGCATTTTTTTATGGGATCATGTAGCAGCGAACTGAATGTTCAAATATCGGAAGTTAAATTTACATTTAAAAATTAGTTAAATTCGTCCACACTTCGTAAACAACAGATCATGAACAGAAGAAATATGATTGGCAAAGTGGCTGCCGGTGCAGTTCTTTCGGCTGCGACATTTCCGTTTCAGGAAAGTAAGGCTGCTGAAGCGCCTGCTGCGGGACTGAAGGGAAATATTCGTCATTCGGTAAGCCAGTGGTGTTACGGCGATATTCCGCTCGACGACCTTGCCCGGGCATGCAAGGAGATGGGAATTGAGTCCATTGAGCTGCTCAACGAGAAGGACTGGGCTACCGTGCAGGCACATGGGTTGAAATGTGCAGTAGGCTATGCCACCGACTGGGGCATCCCCAAAGGATTCAACCGTATGGAGAACCACGACAAGTTGGTTTCGGATTATGAGGCAATGATTCCGAAGGCTGCTGCTGCGGGCATTCCAAACCTGATCTGCTTTTCCGGAAACCGCGAAGGGCAAAACGACCAGGTTGGTTTGATCAATTGTGCAAAAGGATTGCGCAGGTTGATGCCTCTTGCCGAAAAGCATGGTGTGACGATCATCATGGAGTTGCTCAACAGTTATGGTCACAAGGATTACCAATGCGACCATACCTCCTGGGGAGCTGCACTCTGCGAGATGGTTGGTTCGGAGCGGTTCAAGCTTTTGTACGATATTTTCCACATGCAGCTGATGGAAGGAAACGTAATAGATACCCTTAAAAAATTCAGCAAATACATTGGGCATGTGCATACGGGTGGCGTTCCCGGAAGGCATGAACTGGATGAGACGCAGGAGCTTTACTATCCTGCCATCATGAAGGCGATTGTCGAAACCGGCTACAAAGGCTTTGTGGGTCAGGAGTTTGTTCCGACCAATCCCGACAAGCTGGCATCGCTTAAGAAGTGCATACTGATCTGTGACGTATAAACAACCATTTTAAACATTTCAAATTTATTTTAAACATGAAGAGCGTATTCTATTTTTTGATTTTTGCCATGGTGGCATTGGCTTTTACTCCGGCGCCAAAATTTTCGATCTCAGGCAACATCGCCGGTTTGGCCGACGGAACTGTCTATCTGAAACAGCGGATAGATGGCAATGTTGTTAACCTTGATTCGGCCAGGAGTGTTGGCGGGAAGTTCACATTGAAGGGTTCCATTGCATCTCCCGAACAGTGTTCGTTGGTTCTGGGTGATAGGAAACAGGTAATGATCTTTGTTGAAAACAAGGAGATTCAGGTAACAGGCAAGAGTGATGATTTGCGCAATGTCACCATCACTGGTTCTGCTTCACAAGATGAGATGAAGGCATTGGATGCCAAAAGTGCTGAATTGAATGGCAAGATGAAGGATCTTTATGAAAAATACAACGATGCCAAGAAGCAGTCGAATCAGGTTGAAACGGCAAAATATGAAAAGATGATTGATGCTCTTGACAGCACGCAAACTGTTACATTGAAAAATTTTATCACCGGAAACCCAAAGTCGTTTGTGGCACCTGTTATCTTGCAACGCATTCAATATGGTATGGAGGCCGATGAAATTGATGGTTACCTGAAGAAGCTGTCAGCCGAGGTCCTCAAAAGTTCATCTGCCAAAACCTTGGCTGATCGGGTAATTGTCTTAAAATCTGTTGCCGTAGGCAAAATTGCGCCTGACTTTACCCAGAACGATTCAATTGGGGCTCCCGTGAAATTGTCGGCAGTTTATGCAGGTCACAAGTACACGCTGATCGATTTTTGGGCATCCTGGTGCGGCCCTTGCCGTGGAGAGAATCCCAATGTTGTGGCAGTTTGGAAAGATTACAATGCCAAGGGGTTCCATGTCATGGGTGTTTCATATGATACCGACAAGGCAAAGTGGCTGAAGGCAGTTGTGACAGACAAACTTACCTGGACCCAGGTTTCCGATTTGAAAGGCTGGAACAACGCTACCGCTAAAATTTATGGTATCAACTCAATCCCTGCCAATCTGCTTCTGGATAGTTCCGGCAAGATCATCGGCAAGAACCTGCGCGGAGACAAGCTCAGGGAGAAGATTGCTGAATTACTAAAATAGATAAAGGACTTGGGGCTTCCATAAATTACTGCACAATGAACGAACTAAGCCTCACCACTCCCGCCCTCTTGTTCTCGGCCATCTCATTGATCCTGCTGGCCTACACGAATCGTTTCCTCAGTTATGCGGCGCTCATCAGGGATTTGCATGCAAAATTTAAGGTGAACAAGGATGAAATTCTTTTGGGTCAGATTGCCAATCTGAGGCGGAGACTCTATCTGACCAAAAACATGCAGATTTTTGGGGTGAGCAGTCTTTTTTTGTGTGTTCTGACGATGTTTTTGATTTATGCCGGCTATTCAGATGCGGCTTTCTGGGTTTTTGGTGTGGCTCTGCTGTTGCTGATCATCTCGCTTGGTCTCTCGATCCTGGAGATACAAATTTCTGTGAAGGCATTGGACATGCACCTGAAGAATATGGAAAAATAATGTGAAAATTGAAAAATGTGAAAATGAAGAAATCCGGATCTTGAGTAGGTATTCCAAATCTTGTTGCTTCAATAGAAGTTAAAAGATTTGCTTAATGCAATAAAATATTCTCCCCCTTTTCCCATTTCCAAGTTACCTTCACTCCATACTGAAAAGCCTGCTGTAATGGTTTTCCAGGTGCATCCTCATCGCCTGGGTAAATTGCTCTGCATCGCCTTTGCTCAGGACATCCACCAAATCCTTGTGGGAAAGGAAGTGTTTGTTGCCTGGGCTTTTGTTGATTAGTCCGCTCGAATAGGCATAATTAAATACCGGTAAAAGCATCTTTTGAAATCCGCGAAGGGTCTCGTTTCTCGTTATCTCATACAATTTACCATGAAATTTTACCTCGTGGTCAATATCGAACATAGTATCCTTTGAAGCAGCGCCTTCGTCTTTGATAATCTCATAAAGCACAACGATATCTTCTGGAGTCGCCCTGTTGATAATCAGGTCGGCCATACCAACCTCAATAACCAGCCTCATTTCGAATATATCTTTCAGCGTGTTCTGGTCAAGAATATTGGGGATCAAGGTCTTTTGAAGTATCTCAGACAAATCCGGACTTTTAATGATGGTTCCTTTGTGTTTGACTGATTCGATCAGTCCCATTGTTTTGAGACGATTGAGCGTCTCACGGATAACTGTCCGGCTTACCCTCAGGGTACTGGCCAATTCCATCTCTTTTGGGATCAAATCCCCTGGATTGAGCTTTTTGCGGATAAACAGATCAATCAAATAGAATTCGACCTTGTCAACTAAACTGCGGGTATCTATGAGTGGTTCGTCCTTTACAAAATCTTCTGAGGTCATGGCTTGCAAAATTATTAAAAAAAAGTATCGATTAATTTTGGAATTGTTAATTTCTGTTATATTTTTGTAGGCATTATGTCATACATAATACGACAAATGTATGAAATTAAACCAATAAATCAAATTTTATGAGTAGAATTATTGCACAAAAGCTCTATTTGCTGGGATTGGCATTTTTTCTGTCATTCGGCATTGCCATGGCGCAACGGACGGTAAAGGGCACCGTGACTGATGCTGCAGATGGTACGACGACTCCGGGTGTAAATGTTGTTGTTCGGGGAACAACAACAGGGGCCAACACAGATATGAATGGTAAATTTAGTCTGGTTGTTCCTTCTGGTGCCAATGAATTGGTAGTTTCGATGGTCGGTTATCAGACTCAGATAATCAAAATTGGATCTTCCGATTTGATCAATATTGTGCTCCTCGCTCAGTCCAAGGATATCGATGAGGTAGTAGTCGTTGGCTACGGAACGCAAACAAGGAGTAAAATGACCTCTTCGATCGCAAAAGTTGACACCAAATTGCTCAATACGGGCGTACGGTCTAATCCGGCGCAGGTTTTGGAAGGAACGGTGCCTGGATTGAGGGTATCTACCTACACCGGTCGACCCGGTTCGTTGCCAACAATTGTATTAAGGGGGGGGACGAATTTTGATGGCAGCGGTAGTCCGCTTATTATCATGGATGGTCAGATACGCAGTTCTTTGAGTGACATTAATCCCGAAGAAATCGAGAGTATGGAAGTCCTGAAGGATGCCTCTGCAACCGCCATTTATGGTGCCAGGGCAAGTAATGGTGTAATTCTGATTACTTCCAAAAGGGGAAAGGCAGGAACTTCTGTTATCTCTGTTAAGATCAAGCATGGTATAAACTACCTGAATGTACCTTACAAATTTACAGGTGCTGAAGACTATGTCAAGTGGGCAAGGCTCGGTGCTGAACAGGCTATTGTCAATGGAACTTTGGCTGCCAGCAATGTCGCTGGTGTTGGACCAAGGGGAACCGGAAATATGTACAAAGATCCTTCCACTGGCGCTATTTTGGACGGAAATTATGATTCAAGGGCCATCTGGAGTGTGATGAGGCTTGATGCAACCAATCAGGAACTGTTGAGTCAACCGGGTTGGAAGCAAATGAAGGACCCGATCAAGACCAACACAGCTGGAAATTACGATCCCACCGGCACCAACTACGATTTGATTTACAAAGATTTTAATTATGGCGATTACGGATTGAATAAATCTTCCGTTACGCAGGATTACAATATTGGGTTTTCCGGTGGTAATGACCGCGGAAAATATTTTGCCAATCTGGGTTATTATGATGAAGGTGGACTTTCTTTGGCTACCTTCTACAAAAGATTAAACTTCGCCTTCAATGGTGATTATAAAATGAATGACTGGTTGACTTCTGAGAGTGGAATTCAATATGCCAAGGCTAACTGGAGAGATCAGTCTCTTCAGAATGGTGAGTCCAACTACTGGGCAAGGATGCTTTCAGCTCCTCCTACTTTACGTGGTACAAATGCCAATGGTGACCTGATCCTTGGACGCGATGCCAGTGACGGTAACCCTGCTTTCAACATAGATAAATATATCAGGAAGAATCAGTCTGATAAGTTTACCATGAACCAGGCTTTCAAAATTGATATTACAAAGGGTCTTTACATCAAGGCAAGCGCCATATTGATGTACGATGAATCTTATGCAGAATCTTTTAACAAGGATTTTCGCACGGGTATCATGAGTTATTCCAATCCGAATACAGGATGGAACAGAAATAGGGATGCTTCGGATAACTTTGATCGTACGGTCAGACAAACCTATAATATCATTGCCAACTATCAAAAGACCTTCAAAGAAAAACACAATGTAGCGGCTATGATTGGGGGAGAATTTTATGACTCCTACAACCAGGGAGTTTATGCTTATGGAGCCCTTGCCCCAACGGATGACTTCCAGGACCTCGCGCTGACAACCAACAATGCAACCTCACAAACACGTTCAGTTGACTCATGGCATTCCAGGGAGAGAATTATGTCAGGCTTCGGTCGTTTGAATTACGACTATGAAGGTAAATATCTTTTCTCCTTCACGATAAGACGCGATGGATATTCCAGGTTATTAGGTGATAATCAGTACGGTAACTTCCCTGCATTCTCCGGAGGTTGGCTCCTGAACAAGGAAAAATTTATGGCTTCCACAAAAGATTGGTTGTCCAATCTCAAATTGAGAGCAAGCTGGGGTAAAAATGGGAACGTGGGTGGAATCGGAACCTACGAATTGCAAGGCGCTTACGGTTCACAAACCGCTTATAACGGAACGATTGGTTTCTTGCAGACCGGTATAGCTAACCCAAATCTTAGATGGGAAAAGTCAAATACTGTGGAGGTAGGATCTGATATGGGATTTCTTAACAACAGAATCACCGCCTCTGTTGCCTATTACAATAGAAATACGAGCGATAAGATTGCAAGTGTTTTACTTCCAACATCCTCTGGTGTATCCAGTGTTCGTACGAACAATGGAAGTATGAAGAATCTCGGTTTGGAACTTGAAGTTGCCGGCAGAATCATCCAGAAAAAGGATTTTCAATGGCAGGTCAGTGTAAATGCCTCGAGCAACAAGAATATTGTCACGAAACTTCCTTACAACGGAAATCAAAACAACAGACAAGGTGGTCAGCAAATATATGATCCTTCCACCAAAAGTTTAATCTGGGTTGGCGGTTACCAGGAAGGTCAGGAGTGGGGTGATGTGTATGGATTTGTCAGTGAGGGAATCATCAGAAATGCAACTGATTTAGCCAATTACAACAAAGTTGACCTCGCTGCCGGACAGGTTTGGTATGGTGCATCGGCAGGTAAGAGGGTAGCAAGCCAAACAATAATGTCCCAGAAGGGACTGACCCTTGCAGGTGGATGGATTCCAACCCAAATGGGTGATATGATGTGGAAAGACATCGACCACAACGATACGATCGATACCAGGGATATGGTTTCACTCGGAAAGCAGATTCCACGTTGGACTGGTGGTGTAACATCCTCTTTAACTTTTAAGAATTTCACTTTAAATGTTCGTACGGACTTTGCTTTGGGACATA
>CAZGSQ010000058.1:0-21420 GCA_964528535.1 uncultured Tangfeifania sp.
ACTGTCAATCCATCTGCACAGGTAACAGCCGTCGATAGCCAGGTTCTCAACAACGGTTCAACAACTGCTGCTGTCAATTTTGGAACAACCTCTACAAATGGCACAACCACTTACAATTGGACCAACAGCAATTCATCCATCGGACTTGCCTCTGGTGGAACTGGCTCCATAGCTTCCTTTATGGCGGTCAACAACGGAAATTCGCCCGTTACAGCTACCATCGTCGTGACACCAACTTTTGTAAATTCAGGTGTTAGCAGCAACGGTCCAACCACAAGTTTTGCCATAACTGTCAATCCAACGGCCCAGGTTGGTGCAATAGGCAGTCAGGCACGCTGCACTGGTTCAGCCACCGCAGCTGTCAACTTCGGAACCCAAAGAACCGGTGGCACAACTACCTATGCCTGGACCAACAACGACAACACCATCGGTCTTCCTTCAACGGGCACCGGAAATATAGACTCCTTCATCGCCATCAACACAGGATTGGTTCCGGTTACTGCCACGATCAGCGTAGTACCAACCTTTACCAGCAATGGAATCAGTAACAGTGGCCCTGCCGAGCGCTTCGCCATCATTGTCAACCCGACTCCTGTCGCAGTTGCCGGATTTGACAGATCCATCTGTTCAGGTGGCAGTGTGACCCTGGGTGAGGCCAGTGAGAATGGCAACAGTTACAGCTGGAACTCTCTCCCTGCAGGATTTGTTTCCACAGTTGCCAACCCAACAGTAACTGCTAATGAGACAACAACCTATACGCTTTTGAAAACTAATCTGGCAACTGGTTGTGAAGCAAAAAGCAGGGTAATGGTCACAGTGAATCCATTGCCAGCGGCACTGGCAGGGGTCGACAGAACGATCAGTGCAGGCAGTTCTACAACATTGGGCAACACTGCGGTGGCAGGCAGCTTCTACATTTGGGGCTCCGTACCGGCAGGTTATACTTCGGTCTTGGCCAATCCAACAGTGACTCCTTACCAATCTACAAATTTCATACTTACAGAGATCAATACCACCACGGGTTGCAGCAATAGCCATGCCGTACAGGTTACCGTGACACCTGTCTACCAGCTTGCAGTCAGTGGGGCTGCAACCATCTGCGCAGGAACCAATGGCGTTGTTTACACGACTGCTTCAGGAATGACGAACTACCAATGGACGCTTCCTTCTGGAGCAGTGATAGTCGCCGGGGCATACACCAATTCGATCATGGTAGACTTCAGCCTCACGGCTACTTCCGGATCTGTCAAGGTAAGTGCACTTTCTGCAAGTGGAACGATGGTCTATTCAGACAACTATCCTGTTACGTTGGTTCCGAAGCCTGCCACGCCAACATTTATCGTGCAGAGTCATTTGATGATCAGTAGTGCTGAAATGGGCAATCAGTGGTATGTGGATGGATTGGCCGTTGCGAGCAATGGAGATCAAAAGCAATTTGATGCTCCAGCTGCAGGGACTGTTTCACTCATGGTAACCCAGGATGGTTGTAAATCTGATGTCTCAGCTTCCTACGAGATTACTGCGATGGCTGTCAATGAGATAGATATGAGTACCTATCCAAATCCAAGCAAGGGTAAATTTAACCTGAAGATCGTCTCTACTGGCCAAATTATGGTCACCATTGATATTTACAACAACAGCAGCCAGCTGATGTTCAGAAGGCAGAAAGTTCTGGTTGATGGTAATTTAATCACCCCAATTGATCTTTACAACGTTCCTTCTGGTATTTATACCATCAAGGTCTACAACAGCGAATTCAACAAGACCTTGAAACTGGTGGTGGTCAGGTAAATCTAATACCTAAAAATTAGAATGTTGCAGCTGCTAATTCCCAGGTTCGAAAAATCTTGCAATAGCTTTGCGCAAAGATCTCACTTTAAAACTTGTTCGTCTTTTTGACCAGTTCACAGGGGTTTTTGGCTATTTCGTTGATTTATCCCTGTTCCTACAATTTTTTAAGATAGGTTTAAGCCTTGAAAGGTGGATTTCGTGATTTGAAAAATTCAAAATATGAAATGAGAATAAAATCACAATCATTTGAATTAGAGATTTTAACCTCTGTTTATCGGTCATTATTTGTTTATAAATCATAATATTTCTTAATATTTATGCATTGAGATAGATTTATACATGTATCCATACACGGTTGTGAAGTAATTTTTATATTCTTGCAACCTGAAATGACTCTTATTTGTCACCATGTTCCTAATTAATAGGTTACCACCCATGAAGAAATCGCTCTTGACCTCCTTGTTTTTGACAATTGGTTCCATTGTGATGGCCCAATCCTGGGAAACCAGTTTTGAGGTTGCCAAGTCCCGCTCAGCAGGAGAGGGCAAAAATATCATTCTCTGTTTTTCGGGTTCAGATTGGTGCATTCCCTGCATCAAACTCGAAAAAACCATTTGGGAATCTGCTGATTTTGCCAAATACGCCAAGGATCATTACGTACTGCTTCGTGCCGATTTCCCCAAGAAGAAGGCCAATGCACTTCCCAAAGAGTTGCAGGAGCAAAACGACAAGCTGGCCGAAGCCTACAACAAACAAGGGATGTTTCCGCTGGTAGTGGTGCTGAATAAAAATGGCAAGGTACTTGGAACAACAAGTTACAAGAACGTGAGCCCTGTTGAATACATCGCCTTACTTCACTCGTTCGAGCCAAAATAACAATGGGTAAATGCATTTTAATCTGGCTGCTGTTCCTCGTTCCTGTGTTTGGTCAGGGGCAGGAAAAATTTACCAAGACCTTAAAATTGATGGGTTGCCAGTTTGACATCACGGTAGTGGCACGCGATGAAGCTGAGGCTGAACATTTCATTGATGTTGCTGCCGGAGAGGTAACCCGCATCGAAAAATTGATTTCCGAATGGGATTCTACCACCCAGATTTCTGCTGTCAACAAATTTGCAGGCATCAAACCTATGAAAGTCGACAAGGAGGTTTTCGACCTAATCGCCCGTAGCATCAGGATCTCCGACTTAACGGAGGGTGCTTTTGACGTCTCCTGGGCCGGAATGAACCACATCTGGAAATTTGACGGGTCTATGAAAAGGTTGCCGACAGAAGAAGAGGTTGCGACCTCTGTAAAAACGGTTGGGTATAAAAATATCATCCTGAATGCCGCGGATACGACAGTTTTCCTCAAGAAGAAAGGGATGCGGATTGGTTTTGGCGGAATAGGGAAGGGTTATTCAGCCGACAAGAGTGCCGCACTGCTAAAATCGATGGGTGTTGCCGGCGGAATCTTGAATGCATCGGGTGATATTACGGCCTGGGGGAAGCAACCCGACGGTAAACCCTGGATGATTGGCATCACCAATCCGTTCAACAAAGAGAAGATCTTTTCGTGGTTCCCATTTGATGGGCATTCGATAGGAACTTCGGGGAATTACGAAAATTTCGTTGAGTTCAATGGTGTGAGATACACCCATATCATTGACCCACGCACGGGTTGGCCTGTTCATGGAGTCGCAAGTGTGACCCTTTTCGGACCGAATGCCGAGCTTTCTACGGCCCTCACCAAGGCGATTTTTGTAATGGGTGTCGAGATTGGGATCAATCTGATCAAACAACTCAAGACCATTGAATATGTGGTGGTCGATGAACAGGGTAAAATCTACGTATCAGAAAATATAAAAATGAATTCCATTGACAAATTGAATATTTCAGGAAAATGAGAAAGCGAGCTTTTTTGATTGTTTTAGTCCTGGGACTGCTCTCCTCATGCGTTTCAGTGAAAGAGTACAAGAAAATTTACTTGAACGACCCCGACATGAAATTGGCTTCCCATCAGAACGAACGTTTTGAGGGCAATTTCCAGGTATACAGGGAGGGAGCTTCGGGCGCCAGCGGCGGCAAAACAGGTGGTGGATGCGGATGTAATTGAAGAATAGAATGAGAAGAATTGCTACAATGTTGTTTTTACTGATGGCGGTCACCCAGTATTCGAAGGGTCAAAATGCCGATTCAACGAAGGTCTACAAGAAACGGGTGCTCGAAAGTACGGAAGTCGACCTCCTGATGAGCCTCTACAACCAGGATGGGGTACATTCAGCCGTGAATGGGGGCATAGGAACCGAGAAACTGGTAGATGGAACCCCAACCATCGTGATTAGTATTCCCTTGAACGACAATGATGTATTGACCATCGATGCCGGCATTTCGGCCTATACTTCTGCCTCTTCCAGCAACATCAACCCCTTCATGTCTGTTGCTTCTACTCTGAAAAGTGGCAACCTGTTCAACACAACAGGTGCCTCGAGAGGTGGAAGTACCCCTGTTTATACGGGAACTACCACCACCGCAACGACACCTTCGAAGCCTTATGGTTCACCCTGGATTGCCTCTACGGGTGCATCCCACAGCGATGTGCTGAAAGCCATTCACACGGATTACAGCCATAGCTCCGACAGTCGAAACCTCATTTGGGGATCGAGCGTCTCCTATTCCAAGGAATTTGATTACACCTCCTATGGTTTCGGAGGAAATGTGACTGGACTGTTCAACGAGAAGAATACAGAAATTGGTCTGAAGGGTTCTGCTTATCTTGATACCTGGAAACCAATCTACCCAACTGAGTTGCGCGAATACATGGATTACGGAGCCAATTTTCAGTCGAGCGGTTATTTCAAAGGGGTCACCATCATGAACCAGGCAGGAGCGGCCTCCACAGGATATCTTCCGTCCGGATTTCAGCCCTGGGATAGCAAAGCCCGAAATTCCTATACCCTCTCATTGTTTGCTTCTCAGATTATATCTCAGAAAATTCAGGCGGCCTTCTTTTTCGACGTGGTCGTACAACAGGGAATGCTTTCGACGCCTTACCAGAGAATGTATTTTGCCGACAAACCAAACTATTACATCGGATATGCCGCCTACATTCCCTATTATACTTCGCCCGACAACAAAGTGGTGTACCAGTTAGCCGACGGAATTGAGCGTTTGCCGGGCTCACGCCTGAAATTTCCTTTTGGTGTGAGAGTGAATTATTACATCAATGAAACTTTTGTGCTGAGGAGCTATTACAGGTATTATGCGGATGACTGGGGCCAAAAGGCGCATACATTGAATCTCGACCTTCCTGTTAAGCTGAGTCAGGCATTTTCCGTAACGCCATCCTACCGTTTCTATGTGCAAAACCAGGTGGATTATTTTGCTCCATTCAAGACCCATCTCTCTAACGAGAAGTTCTATACTTCAGATTATGACCTGTCGAAATTTACAAGCAACCAATACAGTGTTGCACTGAACTATACTGATATTTTTACCGGATTAAAAATAGGCACCATGGGCCTAAAAAATGTAAATGTCAAATTCAGTCATTATGCAAGGAGCGACGGAATGTATGCCAATATATTCTCCTTTGGCGTAAAATTTGTAGGCGACAAATAGTCGATTTGCCTTGTAGGGCAATTAATTTGTAATGCAAATATCCCGGGAACCTAAAAAGATTGGTTCCAGGGATATTTGTTTTGGGTCGTATTGGGTTTTAATTCCAATTGAATGGCATTTTTAAACTGCTTTCTTTATATTTGCATGAGTAGCTCGAATTGTTTTTAAGACCCATTGCCAGGTAATACGCCTTTCCATCCGCGTAAGACGAACCAAGACTTAGAATTTTTTCCATTGATGTACAAATAATGAAAAGGTAGAGAACAAATCAAAGCATTTCTTGTTTATTGATCATGCGACCAATTCTTACATCCATTTTGCTGGCGCTCTGCCTGTTTTGTGCACCACTCTCAGGTTCAGGACAGAAAGATACCGCCAATCGCGTAACCTTCCCGGCCAATGCCGACCTGGTGAGCCGTTACATCTGGCGGGGACTGGAAATAGGTCATGCCCCAGCCATTCAGCCCGGGATGGCCATGCAATGGAAGAATTTCAAACTGGGTGCCTGGGGCTCCTACAAATTGACAGGTGAGGGCGGACAGGAAACAGATTTCTACCTATCCAAAACATTCGGCTGTGTTTCGCTGGCAGTTTGGGATTATTTTAGTTTCAACGACACGACAAAGGTCAATTTTTTCGACTACAAAGAAAAGACTACTCTGCACATACTTGAAGCCCAGGTACTTATTTCGGGTGGCAAGACTTTGCCCTTTAACTTCCTGGCCAGCTATTTCTTCTATGGCTGGGACGCTTCCAGGAGTCTCTATCTCGAGCTTCAATACGAACACAAGTCAAAACTTGCCGACCTGATGCTCTTTGCCGGATACCAGGCAAAAGGGAACTATTACGCCTCCGGCAGAGGTTTTGTCAACATCGGATGTACCCTGAAGAAAAATGTTGCTGTCACCGAAAAGTTGTCTTTTCCTGTTTACATGAGCCTCATCGTTAATCCCGCAAGTAAAGTTCCTTATTTGGTTGCAGGAATAACGTTCTGAAAATGATGCAAGCTGAAATTCAAAACATACCCCAGTTTATGACAATGAATGATTGTAATAAGTTAAAAGTGAGGGTGCTAATAGTATTCTTAATGACTTTCTATTCTGTTTGTGCGCAACTTCCAAAACTTGTATTCGCACCTCATTGGTTGCCGCAGGCACAATTTACCGGATATTATGTGGCCCAGGAGATGGGTTTCTACAAAGAAGCAGGAGTGGATGTAGAAATCATCCATCCATCTGCCAATCTTCAAGTCACTTCGCTGCTCAACAGCCGTAAGGCCGATGTGATTTCACTCTTTCTTACGACCGCCCTCTCCGTTAGGAATCAGGGTACTGACCTTGTAAATATCGGGCAGATATCGCAACACTCAGCCATCCTGATTGTCACCAAGAAATCGAGGGGCATTGAAAAGCTGAGTCAATTGAATGGAAAGAAGATAGGCGTTTGGAAAAGTGGTTTCGACGAATTGCCCAAAGCCCTCATTGCCAACCAAAAGTTACAGGTGGAATGGGTCCCGATCCTTTCGTCGGTGAACCTCTTCATGATGGACGGGATCGATGCCATGACCGTTATGTCGTACAACGAGTACGATCAAATTATCAATTGCGGACTCGATGAAAACGAACTCAACGTGTTCAGACTCGCAGATTTTGGTTTTGACATTCCAGAAGATGGACTGTACTGTTCGTTGTCAACTTTCCATGAAAAAAAATCGGTCCTGGGAAAGTTCCTGATGGCCACACTGAAAGGATGGGAATATGCGGCTGCCAACAGAAATTTTGCCATCGGGGTGGTGCTTGGGCGGATGGAAGCAGAACATGTACCTGCAAACAGGGTACACCAGGAGTGGATGCTTACCAGGATGTTTGACCTGATTGCACCAGGAGCCAAGAACTGCCAAAGGGGAGAACTTCTGGAGAGTGACTTTCTAAAAGCTGCAGCAATCATCAGCAACCGCGATCAGAAAAAAGTGGGTTATAAATTTGCTGAATTTTACCAAAACCTGCTTAAATAAATTTGCTGAAAATGGGAAATAAGAGAAAAAGTACTGTTGCTGCCCACATTATCCGCAATGTTTTGCTCTTTTGTGTGGGTATCTTCGTGATCATCTTCTCCATATACTACTATTACACTAGAAATACCATTCAGCAGACCACCCGTGAAAATGCCATTTACTTGGCCAACAATACCGTCAACCGGATTGATCAGGTACTGTTCCCCATCGAAAAAATCCCTGAACTTATCAGCAGAATGCTTGAATCTTCTTTTTTGTCGGAGGATTCGCTGCTGCCTTTCCTGAAATCGGTTGTCAAGAGCAACAGTACGATCTACGCCTCTGCCATCGCCTATGAACCCGGGTATTTCCCCAAAATGGGTCTCTACTATGCCCCTTACGCCTTCAGGCAAGGAGAGGCCATCAGTTCAACCTCACTCGGAAGTGAATCCTATGAATACTTTTACATGGATTGGTACCAAATTCCGAAAATGACAAATGCACCCTATTGGTCGGAACCCTATTTTGATGAGGGTGGTGGCGGAATCCTGATGACTACCTATTCGGTTCCATTTTACACCTACAAACAAGGAGTAAGGAGCTTCTCCGGAGTGGTCACAGTGGATGTTTCACTCGAATTTCTTACCAGGATGATGTCTTCAGTCAAGATCCTTGAAACCGGATACGCTTTCCTGATCTCACGCAATGGGGTGATTATCACCCATCCCAACAAGAAATATGTGATGAACCAGAGTATTTTCACAATTGCCAGCGAGAACCAACAACCCGGCATGAGGGAGGTTGGCCGCAACATGGTGCGGGGAGAGAGCAATTTTACATCTGCCGACTTCAAAAGCAAATACCATCCCGGCAAACTTTGGATCAATTACAAAGGATTGGCTTCCAGCCATTGGTCGATTGGCGTCATCTATCCGGATGATGAGATGTTCGCCTCCCTGCGAAGAATCAATCTTATCCTGATTGTGCTGCTAATCATTGGTTTAACATTGTTGTCTGTCTTTATTGTGAAGATTGTCCACATCATTACCAATCCTTTGAAGCATTTGGCCGATGCGGCCAGACTGGTAGCGGCAGGCAACTTCTATACCCAACTACCGGGGATTCATACACACGATGAGATGGAGGAGCTCGGTGATTCCTTTGCCTTTATGCAAAAGGAGTTGGCAGCCTATATCGTCTCCCTGAAAGATACAACTGCAGCCAAAGAGAAGATTGAAAGCGAGTTGCGAATCGCCCGCGAGATCCAGATGGCCATGATCCCCCATATTTTCCCCCCTTTCCCTGATTTGCCGCAGATCGATGTGTTTGCCGTTTTGAAATCTGCCAAGGAGGTAGGAGGCGATTTGTATGATTTTTTCGTTATCGATGGGAATAAATTTTGCTTTGCCATTGGAGATGTTTCCGGCAAGGGAGTGCCGGCCTCCCTTTTTATGGCCGTTACCCGCACCCTGGTGCGCTCCATTTCCGATAGAGAGGTCTCTCCCTCGATCATCATGAGTACGCTCAACAAATCGCTCTCCGACAACAATGAATCCTGTATGTTCGTCACCTTTTTTCTGGGTGTTCTTGATCTGAATAGCGGTGAGTTGAAGTACACCAATGCAGGACACAACCCTCCTGTTTTCATTCGTGGCAATGGTGAGGTGGTGATGTTTGAAAAGAGCAGCTACATCCCGGTAGGGTTGTATGAAAATTTTGTCTACGGAGAATCCTCCATTCTGATGAACGCAGGCGATAAAATATTCCTCTATACGGATGGGGTTAGTGAGGCTGAAAATTGCAACAACCTTCTCTTTGGCGAGGAAAACATGTTGCAAATCATTCATGACAATGCAAACTCAACGCCACGTGATTTGGTCCAAAAAATGGAAAATGGAGTGGCGGCCCATGTGAATGGACATACACAGTCGGATGATATTACCATGATGACAATTTATTTGCAATGAAAATAGAACCTGTGGAAAAAAATCTGAGGATCGAAAATCGACTGGTTGAATTGACCCGAATTACCTATTTTCTGAATGAACTGGGCGACGACTGGGGCTTTGGTGCCTCCCTGGTCATGACCTTGAACCTTGTGCTGGAAGAGGCAGTAACCAATGTCGTCATGCACGGATATGACGACGAGTCGATACATCCCATTGAGCTTCATTTCGTTTATTCAGGAGAAGATATTCAGATCACCATGGTGGACGATGGGCGTGCCTACGATCCAACCTTAAGGCCCGATCCCGATATTTCGTTGTCGGCTGTGAACAGGCAGGTTGGCGGATTGGGCGTATTTCTGATCAAAAAAATGATGGATAAAGTTGACTACCAAAGAGAAGGGAATAGAAATATACTTCGTCTCAGCAAAAGGACAAATAAATTATAATCAATTCATAATCAAATGGATGTAAAAATTGAGTTATTGCCGGAATATGCCATGGTCAGGGTGGAGGGGCGTGTCGACACCACCAATGCCAATGAATTTGAGCAATCAATGCAGCAGGTTCTGGCCGCAGGGAGATCAAAAATTGTCATGGATTGCTCCGGATTGGACTACATCAGCAGTTCAGGGTTGAGGGTATTCCTGATCATTCAAAAAAAGATGACGGCTGCCAGGGGGCAGCTCAAATTGTGCAGTCTGCAACCCGGGATCCTCGAAATATTCGATATTTCGGGCTTTACCTCTATCTTTTCAATTTCGCCCGATGTAGCTTCGTCCCTTAGATTATAAAAATCAAGCCAATGGAAGAGAACCTCGATCATCCCCTGCAATCGCTGACGAAGCAGGCAGACCTCATCTGTCATGGCAATTATGACGATACGGGTGAGATCTATCAATTTGCTACCCCTGAAAAATACCCACAGAGTCTCGTCAATTTTGTGGAAGCATTTGGCATGATGACAGTTAAGCTGGAAGCGCGCGAGATGCATCTCGAAAATACCATTGAGGCACTCAAAATCAAAAACGAAGAACTGGAAGAATCCATTCACAGGCACAACCACCTCAACTTCGTTTTCATGAACACAGTGGTGTTGCTCACCTTCTTTTCGTTTGTATTGGCACTTCTCAAGACCTCATCTGATACATTTTCGAAGGTGGCAACCACTTTTGTGATCTCCCGATTGATAGAGGTGGCCATCCTGACATCTTCTATTTTATTGATTATCAAGAGTAAACTACCCCTGTCAAATTTCGGGTTAACCTTGAAGAATTGGCCCCGGGCCATCAGGGAATCACTCATGGCCACGGTTGTCGCCATCTTTCTTTGTACGCTGCTGAAGTGGGTGATGATCCAACTCCATGTAGGAGACACTTCCTATCTCATACGTTTTGGTAACCTCGAATGGAGCTTCGCCTTTTACATCCTTGTCGCACCCTTGCAGGAATTCCTGGGCAGGGGCGTGGTGCAGGGAACACTCCAGCGTATCGTACCCGGAAGGTATGGCTGGCTGATGGCCATCGTGCTTACTTCACTGGTATTTGGGACACTCCACCTATACATCTCCACCTCATTTGCCCTTGCCAGCATGGCCGGCAGTTTCTTGTGGGGGTGGCTCTACCTTCGCCACGAAACCATCGTCGGCATCAGCATCTCCCATTTTATCATCGGCCTCTGGATGGGTGTGCTTGGCTTCTTTATTTAACAAGATCCGATACGCATTTTGATTCAGCAATATTGCCCGAAAAGGAGGCGGGCCACCGATTCGTCAAAGAGTTCCCTCTTTTGAACCCTGTCGAAGACATCCAGCAAATCGTGTGTTCTGACCCGTTTCTTTGCTTCATCACGGTAGTCATCCACCACCTGGCCCCTGTGCATCATTACAATACGATCGGGGAGATCAATGGCTTGCTGCATGGAATGCGTCACCATCAAAGCAGTAAGTTTGTCTTTGTCAATGATTTGCCGTGTTAGTTCCGCAATCTTTGCCGCACTTTTCGGATCGAGTGCTGCCGTATGTTCATCGAGTAAAAGCAATTTTGGCCGCAACCAGGTAGCCATCAGGAGGGTTAAGGCTTGCCTTTGCCCACCCGACAATGTCCCGATAGGATTGTCGAGCCGGTCCTCCAGACCCATCTTCAACATCCTAACCCGATCGGCAATCTCCTCTTTTACCTTGTTGGTTAACGCAATCGTGAAAGAACGTGGCTGGCCACGCCTCATGGCCATCACAATATTTTCTGCAATGCTCATTTCCGCTGCTGTACCGGCAAACGGATTCTGAAAGACGCGTCCAATAAGCGTCGCGCGCCTGTATTCCGGCCATTGGTCTATCTGGTTGTGATCCAGAAATATCGATCCGGAATCTGGCGCAAACGTACCGGCAATGGCATTGAGCAAGGTGCTCTTGCCCGATCCGTTGGTCCCGATCACCGCCGTGAAACTGCCCTCCTCGATGGTCAGGTTGATGTTCTTCAAGGCCTTTACCTCGTTGGCAGTAGCTGCGAAGAATGTTTTTGAAACTCCTTGTACCTGAAGCATGGTTTATCTTCTTAATATATTCCTGGTAAATGACTTGAACAGATTTGGTGCGACGAGTGCGGCAAAGACAAACAGTGCTGTTACAAGTTTCAAATCGTTTGGATTCAGCCCCCATCTCAATGCTATCGCGATCAGTAACCTGAAAAGTATGGTACCCAGGATCGCTCCGGTGATGGTGGTGCCTAAACCCGATTTTCCCACAAGTGCTTCCCCGATGATGATACTCGCCAATCCCCATACCATCATGCCAATCCCCATTTGAACGTCTGCAAATCCTTGGTATTGAGCCAACAAGGCTCCTGATAAGGCCACAAGTCCGTTTGACAAGGCCAGACTGAAAACAACCATGGTGTTGTTATTAATTCCCTGCGCCCGAACCATCTGTGGATTGTTTCCGGTCGCTCTCAAGGCAGTCCCGAAATGGGTGAGTAAAAAGTAACGGAGCAACACGGCAATGAGGATGCAAAAAAACAGGCTGGTTATGAAAAACGAGAGATCTGTAACAGGAACCGGCCACCCCAAAATCTGCAGATTTTTCTGCCCATCCATGGTTAGAAGTACTAAATTTCTGGTTCCTTCAGAGATCGTTTTTGAATCGAGGAGTGGAATGTTGCTCCTGCCCATGATCCTTAAGTTGATGGAGTAGAGGGCCGTCATCATCAAAATTCCTGCCAGAATCTCCTGGATTTTGAATTTTGTATGAAGAATTCCTGTCACGGCACCCGCTCCGGAGCCCGCCAGAAAGGCCATCAAAATGGCGAGCCAGGGCGACCATCCGTTCATGATGAGAACGGCAGAGAGAGAGGCCCCCAAAGTAATCGATCCATCCACAGTGATGTCTGTGAATTTTACCATGCGAAAGCTGATCAGCATGCCCAGCGTGAGCAGGGAGAGTATTAGCCCAATTGTAAAGGCACCAATGATAAGGTTCATAAGATATCCTCCGTATTTTTGACAGGTGCGCACCAACAGGCACCCCTGACGAATGAACTTTGCCCCAATCCCTGAACCGGCCTGTCATCATCAATCAGGTGTACAAGCGCAAGGGGAGGAGAACCCGCAAATAATTTGTCGGCCTGAACCTGTAGTTCGATTTTACCATTTGGTATCGGTTGAAATGGAAAGACAGCAGCATGAAAATGGCCTGCCAGTTCAGGATTCGAAGGCAAAGGTTTCAGCAATTGGTTGTTTGTTAGCGCAGCGCTCCTGGCTACAACGCCAAAGAGCATCGCCTGCTCCCCCAAAAATATCCTCTCTCCTGAAAAAGAGAGCCAGTCGCGAACATCGAAGAGATCAAGAACCTGCTGTGTTCCTATTTCCCCGGGCGATTTTATCAGATTTGCCCCAACCAGTCCGGCAATTTCGGCAATCACCACAAATGCGGCCATAGGAGCAGCGGTAAGGTCGAGAACCTGCCCGGCGAGAGCCGAAACCGTCACCTCTGGTTTGCCTTCAGAAGGTGCAAATCTGAACATGTGCGACATCTCTCCCCTGCAAATCAATGCGCGCAAAAGCTTCATTTCAGGTACAAATTCATTCACAGCCAACAGGTAATCAGGCCTTCCTTGCTCTTCAGGAACCTGGCAGACAACATTTCCACAAACGGCCATCATCTCCCCGTATTGGTTCCTGGCCTTGACCAAATCGGTTGAGGTACTCCCAATGCCAAGTGCGAAAACAGCCTCGTGAAATTTTACCTGTCGAATTAATGATTCGTCGATGACGCTCCAATCTCGCCAGCCATCAATGGTGCTGAGACCGAGACTGCCTTCTTTTGAAAGGGTATAAACCTCTGCCGATGTTCTGTCTGACAAACTGGAAGCTTCAATAAATGACACTGCATCCCAGGGCAGCTTGTCGGAAAGCCAATTGCCAAAACCAGTCGTGGTAAGTGTTCCGGCGACAAAATCGTTCGCATAAACTACCTGGAAGCTTCCTCGGACGACTGCCAGTTCTTTGTTAACCCTTACCAACGACCTGATCCCGGCCGAACTCAGGAATTCGAGGGCAGTTGCCTCAACCACCAGATGGTGCTCGCCGTTGCGGATGTAACCAAGGAGAGTGTCCGTAAAGAAGTCGGACCAGGCGGCATCGAGCCGGCCGCTCGTCTCGACTTCGAGGTACTTGCCCTTTTTTGCTGCATGAAGTTCCATAACCAATTTGATTTATTTGTTCTTAAACACAATGGCCCTTCTGTTGAAGTTTTCTGAAAGATGAAGCTGATATTTCATGGCCAGTTCAGGGTTAACGATCAACTTCTCATTTTCAGTATTGCGGAAAGGTATCGTGCCGGCATTCTTCCCCTTTAAAATATCCAAAACTACGGCAGCAGCCTCCTTCCCGGCGTCATAATAATCGCGTGCCAGACAGACCGTGCCACCATCCTTCATCTGATCACTGTCAAAGACGTAAACGGGCAGATTGTTCCCGGATGCCTTTCGTGCAATCAGCGCAAACCCGGGCCGTGTGAGGTTGTCGACGATTTGGCAAACCAGCTGGATCTTCCCGCTGCAAAGCTCTGATGCTGCCTGGGTGATCTCCGAACTGGCCGTGACGGGAGTGGCAACCAGTTCAATTCCCTGTTTCAGAAGGGCTTCTTTAAACCAGTCCTTGTAAAGCACACTGTTGATCTCTGCCGGAGTAAACAAGGTGCCAACTGTTTTCACCCCGGGCAAAGTTTCCTTGATCAGTGCAGCCATTCCTTCGAATGGAGAGCGCGTCGTGATGCCTGTCACGTTGGGCAGGTGGTCCGACTCAGATTTTCCGGCTCCCGCCTTCACGCCGTCGCCAACGCCTGTGAAGACGATCCGGGTCTCCACACCCGCCTGTCTGATCGCCGCCTGAAGTGCAGGGGTTGATATGGCCACGAGCATATCTGCCCGATCCGACTTCACGGTAGTCATGATGCTTGATAAGGTCGACATATCGCCTTGCGCATTGAAATATTTCAGGTCAAAATCTCTTCCTTCCGACAGTCCTGCAGCAGCAAGTCCATCCATGACCCCCTCCCTGCAGCGTTGGGCAAATTCTGTCTCACTGTAAAGAACCACCCGCAATTTAAAAGGAGCTATTTTATTGGAATTTAATATGTTGTAATCTTTTGCTTCGTTTGTTGGTGGATTCTTTGCGGCTTCTGAATTGGTCGTTGCTGCATGGGTTTCCTGCCGGGAAGCCGCTTGCTTCGACAGTATCTCTTCGATGTTTTTGGTGACCTTCCACGAATTGCCCAGTGAGGCAAGTACTTCATGGTTGATACCCAGCTCTTCAGGGATCACATTCCCGACACCAAACTCTGACGGACTCCGCCCGTTCAATATTTTGGCGGCCAGATCGGCCGTATAGACTCCCACCAGGTGGTAGTTGGCACCGATGCCAAAGAGTGCTCCGTTGCGTGCATCAACGGGGTCGTTGGTAAAAACAGGTAACCCGGATTGCCTTGCCAGGTTGATGATCATTCCGGCCGACGACATGGCTACCGTGTCGCCACCTATCCAGACGGCTTCGATGCCTTTTGCCATCAGCGATCTGGCTGCTTCGGCAACCTCTGAAGTATTGGTAGCAATGGCTTCAACCAACGAAATACCCAACTCACCACATACCTTACGCGCCTGATTCAGGCAGGCTTCAGAACACTGTTCGGAGGGATTCCATACCACACCCACTTTTCTGATGGCAGGCTGAAGTTCACGAAGTACCTCGAAGGCCCGTCTCACAGGCTGGAATGTGCCAATGCCTGTCAGGTAGGGGGGATGCTGGGTGGGTTCGGAGCCCGAAATGCCCACTCCTGTTCCATATGGATCTGTCACAGCACCAAATACATGCAATTTTCCGGTGGTCAGGTTGGCCTTGGCGACAGTTTGCAGGGATAGGGTGCTTGAGGTAATGACCAATTTGTAGGGACCATTCACGATCTCGCGGGCAATTGTATTGGCAGTCGCCAGATCGCCCTGCGGATTGAAGACTCTTACATTGTGCCTGTCGGGCGCGATGAATCCGAGTTGCTGAAGTCTTTCGGTTATGCCAGCCACATGGTTGTCAAGCAAAGGGGTCGACCTTATTTGCATGATGGCGATGGAAGGAAATTGATCCTGATTTGCATTTTTTGTATTTCCCTTGCGCTGTCCCAAATCTGAAAGCAGCAACAACAGCGAAACCCCGAGGATCAGGGCAACGGCCAGCCAAAGGTCTTTCACAAGGTTTTTCATGATTGGTGATGGCTCTTTTGAGCCGGTTTTGAATTCTTAGACGTTTATTGTCTGAAATTAAACATTTTAAGCGTACAAATGTTCAGTATTCGACTTATTGGTGCTTAAAATTCTCTCTTTCTCAACCGGCCCAAAAATAGCTGAAGCAACCAGGTGAGACGGGATTCGCGCAATGCCACCTTCAATTGTCCTGAAATCTTAAATTTATTCACCATTTCCATGTTTTCCTCACTTTGGTCACTTTAGCTCACTTTGGTCACTTTTTGTGTACTTTTACACCATGGTAAAATTACACGACACCTCCATCAAAAAGGAGAAGGTGATTCTGGTTGGATTGATCTATGGAAAACAGGACGAAAGGGTTGTTCAGGAGTACCTCGATGAGCTTGAATTCCTTGCCGAAACTGCCGGAGCCGAAATCTATGAGCGCTTTACCCAACGACTTGTCAATCCGCATCCTGCCACCTTTGTCGGTTCGGGCAAATTGCAGGAGATCCTCGATTTTGTGACTGTTCACGAGATCGACTCCGTCATTTTCGACGATGAACTCTCTGCCACGCAGCTGCGGAACATCGAAAAGGTCATCGATTGTAAGATCCTCGACCGCACCAACCTGATTCTCGACATATTTGCCAAGCGTGCCCAAACAGCTCATGCCAAAACGCAGGTGGAGCTGGCGCAGTACCAATACCTGCTTCCCCGGCTGACCCGCATGTGGACCCACCTCGAAAGGCAGCAAGGAGGAATTGGCATGCGCGGACCGGGTGAGTCACAAATTGAAACAGACAAGCGAATTATTTTGGATAAAATTTCACTGCTCAAGAGCGACCTCGCTAAAATCGACAAGCAGATGAGTGTCCAGCGAAAAAACCGGGGCAACATGGTTCGTGTAGCGCTTGTTGGATACACTAATGTGGGGAAATCGACCATCATGAACATGATCAGCAAGTCGGAGGTATTTGCAGAGGACAAGCTCTTTGCTACGCTGGATACTACTGTCCGAAAGGTAGTTGTTGGCAATCTTCCTTTCCTGTTAACAGATACGGTTGGTTTTATCCGCAAACTTCCCCACCACCTGGTCGAGTCGTTCAAGTCGACCCTCGATGAGACCAGGGAATCGGATGTACTCATTCATGTGGTAGACATTGCCCATCCGGGTTTTGAAGATCAAATAGAGGTCGTCAATAAAACCCTGGCCGATATCGGAGCCTCCGATAAACCCATGATCTACCTCTTCAACAAGATAGATGCATTTACCCATGTTGAGAAAGAGGAGGACGACCTTACGCCTTCGACACGCGAAAACAAGAGTCTGGAAGAGTGGAAGGATTCCTGGATGGCCAGAGAGAACATGAATGCCATTTTTATCTCGGCCAAACAACGGCTAAACATCGCCAATTTCAAACGCATACTCTACGAAGAGGTGAAACAAATTCACATCACCAGGTTTCCGTTCAACGATTTTCTTTTCCCCAATTTCGAAGACTGATCAGGAGGAGTACTAAGCGTTAAGCTCACCAATGATTGAGTACCCAACTCCAAGTACTTCCTACTTCACAACCCCCTCTTTCACCAGGTATTCTGCAATCTGCACCGCGTTTAGCGCCGCGCCTTTTTTGATCTGGTCGGAGACAGTCCAGAAGGCAAGTCCGTTGGGTGTAGTCAGGTCTTTGCGGATTCGTCCCACAAAAACTTCGTCGCGGCCGGCAAGGAAGAGTGGCATTGGATACTGTTTCTCGGCCGGATTGTCAATTACGATCACCCCATCCGCTTTTTCAAAAGCTGCCCTGGCTTGTTCGATCGAAATTTCATCTTCAGTCTCCACCCAAATGGCCTCCGAATGGGCACGCATCACGGGAACCCTCACTGCGGTAGCACTTACCAGGATGTCGGAATGCATGATCTTGCGGGTCTCGTGAAACATCTTCATCTCCTCTTTGGTGTAGTCGTTGTCTAAAAAAACATCGATGTGTGGGATCAGGTTCTGAACAATCTGGAAGGCAAATTTCTTCACGGTAGGTTCTTCGTTGTTGGCCACCTGGACTGTCTGGGCCTGAAGTTCATCCATTCCGGAAGCACCCGCGCCACTGGCACTCTGGTAGGTTGAGATGTGTACTTTCTTGATGTGCGATAGCGCTTCGATCGGTTTTAGCGCGACCACCATCTGAATGGTGGTGCAGTTTGGGTTGGCGATGATCCGGCGGGGCATGTTCTTGGCATCCTCCGCGTTGACTTCCGGTACCACCAAAGGTATGTCCGCTTCCATCCTGAAGGCACTCGAATTGTCGATCATGATGGTGCCGAATTTGGTAATCGTTTCGGCAAAATCTTTTGAGATGCCGGCACCTGCAGAGACAAGTGCAATGTCGGTACCCTTGAAATCGTCGTTGTGTTGCAACTCTTTCACGGTGATGTTTTTGCCCTTAAAATTGTAGGTTGTTCCACTGCTTCTGGCTGATCCAAACAACACCAACTCATCCAAAGGGAAATTGCGCTCTGCCAATACCCTCAAAAACTCCTGACCTACTGCACCACTGGTTCCAACGATCGCTACTTTCATGACTTTTTGTATTTAGATTTTAACTTTTGTAAATATTCAACCGATAAAATGAAGGCCAAAGGTTGATGAGCAAAGCCCCTTGTTCCTACTAACCTCCAACTTTTTCATCTTTCTTTCTTCGCTTTTGTCATCCGGATGGGTTAACTTTATAACAAAACCTCTTCCGATCTGATAAACTATAAGCCCGATTGCACAAAATTATAGAATATTCTTATTATTTTCAAAAAAATGGCAGTAAATAATTTCATTTTTATTTTTTTACTCCTTTATTTTGGTTCAATCGAAAGCAAAGGAGTCCGTTACAGCACAAATTCCGGTTCTCCAAAAGAAAGGGATGAGCCTGGTGAAAGTTTTTCAGAAGTTAAATCCACTTCCCGCAATCCCGACTGCAGGGAAAGTTCAAATCATCAGACATCGGCCCAAAGCATAGCAGGAGCGTTGGTTATCAACGAAATTATGGCCGATCCCACTCCGGTTGCCGGACTTCCCGATAGGGAGTACCTTGAGTTGTACAACTCAGGTTCTCTGGAAGTTAAACTCAAAGGTTGGATCCTTGAATTGGGCAGCAAACAAAAGAGCTTTCCAGATATCTCGGTAGCTTCGGGTGAGTATTTGCTGGTAACCGCCCCCGGCGGATCCAAAGATTTGGGGATGTATGGCAGGGTGGTGGAGATCTCTGGATTCCTGCTAAACAATTCAGGCGTTTCGATAGCGTTGATTCAGCCTGACAAAGCAGTGACTGACAGGATCGATTATCTCCCTGCCCTGCACACAAAAGGGTTTGAAGACGGAGGATTCTCCCTCGAACGAATTGATCCACTTCGAATGTGCGGACAACCTACCAACTGGACCACTACCTTGTCACCCCAGGGAGGAACTCCTGGCAGGGAGAATACTGTAAAGGCTTCCAACCTGGATGTGGTACCGCCAAAAGTAGTCTCTTCTGTCCTGGCCGACCATGCCAGGGTCGATATCTTGCTTTCTGAGCGATTTCTGATGCCTGCCCTGCCCTCCGATGCTGTGAGAAATCTCTCCGCCGGCGTCGTACAGGATTCTGTCGTGGCGGATCCTGCCAATTGTCTGCTGCAAATTTACTTTCGTCCGGCATCGGTTGCCAATGGACGCAATTATTCGTTTTTACTGCACGGAATCCGGGATGAATGTGGCAATGTGTTGGCGGATCAGACCATCGCATTTGGATTCTACTCGCCCCGCAGCGCCGATCTTTTGATCAGTGAGGTGCTTTTTAATCCGTACCCGGAAGGTTCAGAATTTGTTGAGATCTACAACAACAGCGGGTTTGAGGTAGACCTCTCCGAGCTTTGGCTGGCCACCCGCGATGGATCGAAAATGCTGAAGCAGGTTTCACAGATCTCCTACAAACAACAATATCTCCCAGCTAAATCCTACCTCGCTTTGACGAAATCACGGGAGGGAGTCCTGGGGTTTTACATGACCAAATGCACCGAATGCATTCTTCAAATGGAGAAATTTCCAACGCTGACCAACGAGTCGGGTGCGGTCGTCCTCTTGAACCAACAGCAGGAGGTCATTGACGAAATGTACTATTCTGAATCCATGCACCACCCCTTCATGTCGGGTGTCGCAGGCATATCGCTCGAACGCATCAACTTTTCTGAACCGGCTTCCCGGCAGGAAAACTGGCAATCCTCAGCAAGGAGCAATGGTTTTGCCACGCCGGGTTATCAGAATTCGGTGTCAGAAGTGGCAGGCACTGTCGATCAGATGGTAGAGATCGATCCGCAGGTTTTCTCTCCCAATGGCGATGGCACCAACGATCAGTTAAAAATTGGCATCCATACGGAGGAGCCAGGCTGGATTTTAAATATAACGATTCTGAATTGTGCCGGGAGAGTGGTTCGAAAACTGGCCAACAATTTCACGACAGGTCGTGAAGACCATTTGTTCTGGGATGGATTAAATTCTGATTTTCAGAAAGTTCAACCTGGCATATACCTGTTGCAAGTTTCTCTTTTTGAACCTGCCGGAAAACATCAGAATTTTAGAATCGGATGCGTTGTGACGGATCGCCCATAATTTTTTTAATTTTGGTGCATCATCTACAACCACTATTGAATAGTAACCCATGGAACGCAGAAAATTTATCTCAACAGGCATAGGAGCCGGACTGGCAACAGGTGCTGTCCTTACCTTCGGAGGAGTCGAAAACCTTATGGCTGGAAATGCAGCCTTACCTTATGATTTGATCGCCGTTCGCGGTGGGGAACCGGATGTCATGTTCGACAAGGGTATTGAAGCCTTGGGCGGCATGTCTCAGTTTGTAAAGCCGGGTCAGAAGGTGGTCATCAAACCGAACATCGGATGGGACCGGGTTCCGGAACGTGGGGCCAATACCAACCCGATCCTTGTGAAAAGGATCGTTGAGCAATGCCTCAAGGCAGGCGCCAAAGAGGTTTTCGTATTTGACCATACCTGCCACGAATGGACCAAATGCTACAAAAACTCCGGTATCGAAGCCGCTGTTGTAGCTGCCGGTGGCAAAATGGTTCCCGGCGACAGTGAAAGATATTACCAGAAAGTTGAATTTGCGGGCGGTTCCAAACTAAAAGAGATGAAAGTCCACGAGTTGCTGGTTACCAGTGATGTTTTCATCAACGTACCCATCCTGAAGAACCACAGCTCCTCCAAACTTTCCATCTCCATGAAGAACATGATGGGTTGTGTGTGGGACCGCGGTTTCTGGCACAAGAACGACAGATCGGAAGAGCGTCGTGTAGGGAAAGAGTGTTCAGAGCCGTG
>CAZGSQ010000059.1:0-21358 GCA_964528535.1 uncultured Tangfeifania sp.
CCACGGCTCTGAACACTCTTTCCCTACACGACGCTCTTCCGATCTCCCATCAGCCATTCGGCCAGGGCGCATGCATTGGCATCATTTTGGATGGCAGCGGGAACACCGTAGGCCTCTTCGAATAATTTGATGATCGGAACATTGTCCCAGCCGGGAAGATTTGGAGGAGAGTAGATTTCACCTTTGACCGAATCAAGAGGACCTCCGCAACTGATGCCGATTCTTTTGAGCCGTTCTTTTGGGAATTCGAGCAAAAGAGTGTCAATGTGAGACTTGAACTCATCCAAAATCTCAGCATATCCGCGTTGTTCGGTTCTGGTCTCAAAAAATATTTTTTGCAGAATGGTAAAGTTCTCATCGCCAATCACAACGGCGCATTTGGTACCGCCAATGTCGAGTCCGATGTAAAAGTTACCGGAAGTTGGTTCCATCATGGTTAAATCTTTGATAGTCGTTCAGTACGGATCCTAAGACGAATCAAGAAAATATGTAATAGTCAGTTAACAGATGTTCAAAAGTAGCTTTTTTCTATGCTTGCATCATCATCAAAGGTGAGAGAATGTTGGGTACTGAGAATAATTTGTTGTTGGATATTTGTTGAGCAGTGATTGACCGGGATACTTATCAACGCAATTGTCACAATAGATCTTGATAGTGAAAAAGCAAAGTGAAGGGCACTTCATGCTCAATTCAAGAGGATCATTAAATACCTTGAATGCGTTGTTTTGAATCATCAAACAGCAGGGGTTTGGCTGAAATGGAAAATTTGTATTTGTCGCCGCGGTACAAGGATTTTTCGATTTCGATTACCCTTCCATTGATATCCATCACCACTCCGTCTATGATAAAAACTGCAATTGGAATCACCTCCTCGAAATAGTTATTCGGTTCACCGGGATTCATGATTGAGGTGCCGAGGGTTCTTTGTACCTGCTGAAGTTTCAAATGATATTTATCTTCGTATATTTTCAGGAAAGCCTGATCCAAATCCAATACATTTATTTTGGGACAAATCGTCATGGAAACATACCTAATTTCATCTTTCAGCAATGTATCATTGGCATATCTGAGCCGGTGTATTTTCAGAACAGATCCTTCTATGATAAAATGGCGTCCGTTAACCTTTGAGGAGAATCCGTTTTCCAATATGGTTTTCTCCAGGATGATATTTTTTGGGATAAAACCTTCTTTGATAAGATTGTCATTAAAACTTTCTTTTACTGCATTGAAAGAACCCAGGATCCTCGTAAGTTGTTTATCTTCTGATCGGTTCAATACAAAAGTACCTTTGCCTTTGATGCGGTTGGCCCAACCCTGCAGTTCAACTTCCAGCAAACTTTTACGGGCTGTGGTATTGCTTATCTTGTAAGTTTTAATTAATTCATTCTCTGACGGAACTTTATCCCCTGCCTGCAATTCTCCTGTTTCAATTTTCTTTATAATTATTTTGCTTATTTCCTGATACTTAGAAATAGAATTATTTGTCATAGCGAACAATTTAGGTATGTTGTTTATATCACTGAACCAATATGTTGTATAACATTTAGTGCAGTAACGTGCAAAATAAATAAAAAAAGCAGTAACTATTAAAAAAAAATTATATTTGTAAAAAAATAACATAGTGCGTTAAGTTAATGAAACGAAAATCAACCTATAGCTATTGGATCATAATCATATTGTTGCTTCTTGCAACATCATTGAGTTTTCTCGATCGCCAGGTTCTTTCCGTATCTATCCTCAAGATCAAAGAAGAACTCATTATCACCGATATCGATTATGGTTTCATCAATGCAGGTTTTCTGATCAGTTATGCCGTCATGTTCACTTTAGGGGGGATTTTGATCGATCGATATGGAAGCAGGCTCGGACTTGCTTTTTCCGTAGGTTTTTGGTCGTTGGCAACATTGCTTCACAGTATATCAATGAATGTTTTTCATTTTGGTTTTTTCCGCTTTTTACTGGGGGTTGGCGAAGGAGGTTGTTTCCCGGGTGCAATAAGGGCAGTGATAGAATGGGTGCCTAAAAAAAAGCAGGCGCTTGCCAATGGGATTGCCATTGGCGGTTCTGCCATCGGAGCAATGATTGCGCCCCCTTTATGTGTCTATTTATTAGGGATTGTTGGTTGGAGGGCTGTATTTCTTGTCACAGGCGGTTTTGGATTTATCTGGCTTTTCTTTTGGTTGGCATTCACCAGGTCGAATAAACAATCATCGCTAAATTTGATCAATATAAATGAAGCTAAGGAAGAAACGGAGCGCCCTAAATTGATCACCTTGATTAAAAATAGGGAAGTATTGGTATTTGTGCTAATACGTTTTGTATTGGATCCGATCTTCTACTTTTATATGTTCTGGCTCCCAAAATATCTGAACCAGATTCATGCCTTATCAATTGAGGTTATTGGGAATATCCTGTGGATTCCTTTTCTGGCTTTGGGGATAGGGAATATTTTTGGAGGAGGGCTTTCTGATTTTATTTTCAGAAAAACATCTAACCTCAACTTGTCGAGAAAACTGGTAATGGGTATTGCGGCTGCATTGACCATTCCTATTGTATTTATAGGGTTTATTCATTCTTATGTATTGATTCTCATTCTGATGTCCCTTGCTTTTTTTGCTCATGGCTTGTGGATCACCAATTACATTACTTCGATCAGCGATATTTTCGGTAAAAATGTGACTTCAACGGTAGTTGGATTGTCAGGTTCTGCTGGAGCCTTATCTTCTCTGGTACTTAATCCGTTGATAGGTTTGGTTGTGATCAGTTTTTCCTACGACCCGTTGTGGTATTACGCCGGATTGATGTATCCTTTGGCATTCCTGATTTTCCTAAAATTTATTCCGAGGATTCAAATACTCAGAGTCAATGCTTTAAGTGTTTAGTAGAAATATTTTTTTTGAATAATAATAGATAGTGCGTCTACAATATAATATAAAAGCGGTAATATGATTACTAAAGTGAGTGAAACATGTTTTGAAGCCAATCTGTCCAAAAATGTCAGAATTGGGGTATTTGGTGTTGGGTACACGAAGTATTGGGAGCAGTTTGCAGGATTGTACGATGAGATGGTGGCGAAACAAGAGAATTTTATCAGGAAGATCCCGGCAGAAGGAGTTGATGTGGTCGATTTCGGGATTGTAGATTCTCCGCAGCGGGCCTATGAGGTTGTCAAACAATTGGAATCTTCGAACCTTGACCTGATCTTTTGTGACATGCTGACCTATGCCACATCGGGAACATTTGGGATTATCATCAAAACGCTGAGTATCCCAATCGTTCTGGTTGCTTTGCAGCCAATGAAAGCTTTGGATTATTCCATAGGTTCAACTTACATGCAGCTGATGAACGATGATTTTTGTGCTGTTCCTGAATTTGCCGGGGTGGCAGTCCGGATGGGGAAGAAAATTCCGGAAATCATCATTGGGACACTGGAAGATGATCCGGAGGTTGACCAGCAAATTGATGAGTTTTGCCGGATTGCCAAAGTATTGCATGATCTGAAAAATGCCCATCTGGGTCATTTGGGCCACCCTCTCAATGCCATGCTTGACATGCACACAGATGCAACGATGCTCACCTCTTTCTTTGGAAGCCATATTGTTCAATGTGAGGCCAATCAGATGATGGAAAGCTTTGCCAAAGTTACTGAGGATGAAATTGCAGCTGCGCAAGGGCAAATCCTGGCGTTTTTTGATACACCCGAACCTGTTTCTGATCCTATTTCGATGAAACTAACCGATGAGGATTTGAGGATTGCCGCCAAAGTCAGTGTGGCACTGGAGAATTTTATCAAAACCAACGATCTGGATGGATTGGCTTACTATTATGATGGTCCCGACGACAGCGAACTTCGCACGGTCATGTCCAACCTGATTGTGGGAAATTCATTGCTGACAGCCAAACATGTCCCAATGTGCGGCGAGTCTGATTTAAAGACGTTAGTGGCCCTGTTTATTTTTGACAGGTTGGGTATTGGCGGCAGTTTTGCCGAATTTCATCCGATAGATTTCAACGAAGGATTTGTATTGGTCGGCCATGATGGCCCTCACAACATCTCGATTGCTGAAGGGAAACCGGTGCTGAGAAGCCTTAAGAAATACCATGGGAAACCCGGTAATGGGGCGGGGGTTGAGTTTAAAATCAAGGAAGGGCCCATCACCATGTTGTCCATCTCTTCCACCTATGACGGCAAGTTCAAATTTATCATTGCGGAAGGGGAATCGGTTAGCGGGCCCATTCCACCAACCGGCAATACCAATACCCGTGGCTTCTTCAAACCAGACATCAAAACCTTCCTGAAACGATGGGTCAGCGAAGGTCCTACCCACCATTTTGCCCTGGGGATTGGCCATCATGCCGCAACCATCGAAAAGATCGGGCATTATTTAAACATAGATACCAAAACGATTTCTTGATGGTTCACATTTTAAGCAACAACTAAACTGAATTTCACGATTACATTAAATTTTATGATTATGGAAAAAGAGAGAATTATTATTAAGAACAAAAAAAGAGGCCTGTTTAGTCAGGCATTCCTCCGTTTGTTAGTTATAATTTCTATTTGTATGACCACATTGTCACCTGGCTACAGTCAGCCTGGTTCAGTTATACGTGGCAAGATTACTGGGGTCGACAAAGTTGCCCTGCCGGGAGTTAACGTAGTGATAAAAGGCACAACCCAAGGTGTAACAAGTGATTTTGATGGGAATTATTCTATCACAGTAAAGGAAAAAAATCCTATTCTGCAGTTTTCTTTCATAGGCTACCTATCGAAAGAAATTGTGGCAAGCAATCAGTCGGTCATTAATGTTGTTTTAGATGAAGAGCTAAAGAACATTGATGAGGTCATTATTGTGGGATATGGAACACAAAAGAAAAAGGATCTAACTGGTTCAATATCAAGAGTAAAAGCAGAGGAGCTTGTACAGGCTTCAACTGCCAGTTTCAGTGAAATGATGCAGGGGAAAGTGGCAGGTGTCCAGATTTCACAATCTACCGGATCGCCAGGAGGCAATGTGAATGTCATGATCAGAGGGATCAGTTCAATAACCGGAGGAACTCAACCTTTGTATGTTGTTGATGGATTTCCTATCAGCACAGGTTCCGAAGGTTCAAATATGCTTGCTTTTGGACCGGGTACATATACTTCAGCAGGAATGGCAAACAGCGTCCAGAGTAGAACGAACCCGCTTGCCTCCATCAATCCTGCGGACATCGAATCCATTGAAATATTGAAAGATGCTTCGGCGACAGCTATTTATGGTTCGCGTGGGTCAAATGGTGTTATCATTATTACAACCAAACGCGGAAGATCAAGCCAATCTGTAATTAGTGTCGATGTATCTTATGGGGTACAGAAAATCGCACATAAACTGGAAATGATGAATTCTCAGGAATATGCCCAATATGTAGCCGAAGGTCGCGATAATGCTTACGTATATGGTGGTGGAAAAGCAACTGATCCAAATAGTATGCGACCTACATCTCAGCAGGTAAGACCAGAATTTCGTAATCCATCGTCCATAACCCAAAATACCGACTGGCAGGATCAGATTTTCAGAACTGCTCCTGTCTCAAACTATCAGGTGTCGGCAAGCGGAGGGAACGACAAAGTCAAATTTCTCCTTTCTGGCGGTTTTTTTAATCAAACTGGGATAATTTTGACCTCTGATTTTCAGCGTTCAAATGTTCGCTCAAACATTGATGCCATTCTTTCGTCAAAACTGAAGATAGGGACTTCTATTTCAGGTTCGTATTCGACAGGATCTTTCCCTAATACAGAAGGACATTATGGGACAGGTGCGATTTTATCGAATGCGTTGGCTGCTTCACCAACCATACCGGTATATGATGCTCAGGGGAATTTCTATTTCAACCAGGCTGATGTGACTGATGGTTTGGGTTTCCTGGTAAGTCCGTTGGTCAATCTGCAGGAATATTCGGATAAAAGGAAGTTGTCGAATGTGTTGGTCAATAATTATTTGGAATATAAAATTCTGGATGGCCTGACTTTTAGGACAACACTGGGAATCCAATACAACACGAACACAATTAAGTTATGGAAATCTTCCAAAGTTCCCAATTACACTACACTGAAAACAATGCCAACGGCCGGGGTGTCAAAAATGGAAACGTTGGATTGGTTAAATGAAAATACGCTTAATTACAAACATGTTTACAACAAGTTGCATTCTGTTGATGCGCTTATAGGTTTTACTGCTCAAAAAGATAGCTATGACCGACTTTCGGCAGGAGCCAGCAATTTTCCAACCGATTATGTGACATATCTTTCAGCTGGAGTTGTCAACTCCGGAACCCATTATGTCTCTGAATGGTCTATGTTATCTGTAATGGCCAGGCTTAACTATGCTTATGCAGGAAAAATTTTATTAACTGCAACAGTTCGGCGTGATGGAAGTTCAAAATTTGGGTCCAATAATAAGTGGGGAACATTTCCTTCCTTCTCTTTAGGTTATAATCTGGCTGAAGAGAATTTCATGAAATCAGTCACCTCTGTTTCATTGCTTAAATTGCGACTTGGTTATGGTATTTCGGGTAATAACCAAATTGGAAACTATACACACATCGGACTGCTTGCTCCTGTTAATTATGTAGAAGGTAGTTCTATAAATCCTGGTCTGGTACCCAGTAATTTGTCAAATGACAATCTGACTTGGGAGAAATCGGCACAAACTAATGTTGGTCTGGATTTAGGACTGTTTAAAGATCGGGTTTCATTAACCATGGATATGTACAAAGACAATAAGACAGATTTGTTACTGGCCGTTCAGTTACCTTCCGCCTCGGGTTTTTATAGCTCTGTGCAAAATATTGGAGACATTGAAAATAAAGGGATTGAAGTTGGTTTGAAAACCATCAATTTAAAGCAAGGTAAATTTGAATGGTCCAGTGCCCTTACTTTTAGCCATAATAAGAACAAGGTGGTTAGATTGGCTACAGATGCAGCCCGTATTTACAATTCGAGTTATCAAGTTACTCAGGTTGGTTACCCAATTGCCAGCTTTTACCTGATGAATCAAACCGGCATCTTTCAGAACAAGGCAGAAATAGCCAGCAGCCCGCTTCAAAGCCCGATGGTTGTTCCAGGTGATCCAAAGTTTGAAGATATTACCGGCGATGGAAAAATTAATGCAAGCGACAAGAAAGTAGTTGGAAGTCCATGGCCAGATTATGTATGGGGACTTGACAACAGGTTTTCGTACGGTGATTTTACGCTGAATGTTTCTTTAATTGGATCGCATGGAGGAAAAACTTATTTCCAGGGTGGTGAAGTAATTTATTGCTTAACTGCAGTACAAAACCAATTGGCACTGGTTAACAACCGATGGATATCAGAAAATCAACCAGGCGATGGCGTCACACCAAGATCTGTAAGGAATAATTATGCTTTTGGCTTTGGTACCGGAACTTCACGGTTGATGTTCGACAATTCATTTGTACGGGTGAAAAATGTAAATTTAGCATACAACATTCCCAAAAAAGTTATGTCCGGATTAAAAATGACCAATGCATCGGTTTATGTTGATGCCGCAAATTTATTCTCATTTACCAAATATCCCGGTTATGATCCGGAATCTAGTACGACAGGTGACAATCTGACCAGTTCTGGCATCGATTATATGACATATCCTCTTGCACGGACCATCACATTTGGGATAAAACTGAATTTTTAAACAATGAAAAAAATACGCGACATGAAAAAATATAGTTTAATACTGCTGATGCTGATATCGTTTGTCTCTTGTAATGACTTTCTGGTTCTACAACCAGCAGATCAGATAAGTGCGACAACGTTTTATCAAACGGCAAATGACTACAACACTGCCATGGTTGGAGCTTACTCTGGTCTTCAGATCCTTCACAATGCAGCAACCGTTGATTTAGGTGAACTTACGACAGATAATCTTGAAGTTACATGGACTTCGCCTACCACATCTGAAAACGAATGTGATCAGGTCAACATTACCTCAACGAATGATTTTGTCCGTTCTGTGTGGACCAATTGTTTTACTGCAATTTCAAGGGCAAATAATATTCTGGCCAGAATTGAGGGTGCCACATTTGATGAAAGTTTGAAATCACAATACAGGGGCGAGGCATTGTATCTGCGTGCTTACTGCTATTTCTACATGGTTAGGTTTTTTGGCGATTTACCCATTGTAAAACAGACCTTCAGCAGTCCTGATGAAATAGCGGCTTCTGATATGAGCCGCAAACCAGTTGCTGAGGTTTATGCCTTGATTATCGATGACCTTTTGAAGTCAGCCACGAATTTGGCCAATGTTACAACCCTGAAAAAAGAGAGGGCATCAGCCGGAGCCGCCAAAGCTTTACTTGGGAAAGTATACCTGACCCAAAAGGATTTCGCCAAATCTGCAACGGTTTTAAAAGAAGTCATTGACCTGAATAAATATTCATTGGCAGCTAATTACGCAACTCTTTTTACCAATGGCAATACCAATTTGGGAGAAACAATTTTTGAAATCAGGTATCTTTCCGGAAACGTGGGAGAAGGAAATGGATTCTCCAGGCTGTTTACCCCAGGTCTATTCAATATGGCTCTTTTCCCTGGAAATATGAACGGTTCTGGAAGAATGGTTCCGACAAAGGAAATATATGAAGCTTATGAAAATGGTGATTTAAGGAAAGCGGCTTCCATAGGATATCCTTGCCCGTTGACAAACGGAAAATTTGAAAATGCTTACTACGGAAAGAAATTTGTAGATTTCACCACGGGCGTCATAGATGATGGCGGTGTCAATTACATTACACTTCGTTATGCTGATGTGTTGCTCATGTATGCCGAAGCGTTAAATGAAACCGGTAAAACGGCTGAAGCTCACACTTATTTGAATTTAATACGCACCCGTGCCGGACTTGCCGGGCTAACCGGGTTGTCAAAGACAGATTTCTCCCTTGCTCTTGAAAAGGAACGTAGAGTTGAATTTTTGTTTGAAGGGATGCGTTGGTTCGATTTAGTCAGGACAGGTCGTGCTCAGATAGTACTGAATGCCTATTTTGCTGCCAAAGGATTTAATTTTAAAGTTGAGGCTTACGAATTGCTTATGCCAATTCCGCAAAGTGAGATTGACATCAATCCGAAATTATTACAAAATCCTGGATATTAAACGTTTTGTGTTTAACTTTTGAAATAGGGTATTTAAACCTCCCTTTCATTCGAAGGGGAGGTTTATAGCAAATCATATAAATCAGACTTGAATAGATTTGATCTCAATTCTACATTTTATAGCTGGATTAATGAGATATCTGAAGGTTTCATTCATGCTACTGAAGAATGTAACAACTAAGACTTATCCAGTCCCGTGTGGGAGATACATAAATTACACATGAGAATATGTTCAAACCAATCGAAAACGATAAGGTGGGTATTCCATGTAACCGTTAAAAAACAAATTATAAACACTTGAAATAAAGGAAGAACTATGAAAAATATTTGGTTTGTTTTTTTTCTTTTGCTGATGTTAAACTATTCCGGAATTGTTATTGCACAAAATCGGCTGTCCATTGAGGATCCGGCCATTCAAAAGAACCGATTCAACAACATCACTTTGGAGATGTCGCTGAAACCTTTCAAGGTTAATGACAAGGATTATATCCGCAAGGTTGCGATAGAAGCTTTTACCCAATGGGCCGCCTTACTTCGCCAGACTGATACCATCTCCGTCATGTTGTGGACCAGCGATGGTTCAGAAATTCTTGATTACAAAGGTTCAATGGATCAGCCTCTTGAGTGGGCTAGGTATATGGGAAATCCAAATACTGAACATGAAGTAGGATCAGGTCCTGCAAGCCTTTCAATTCACGAACGCGCATATCTGTACATGGAAAATCCACCGAAATACTCCTACGGCGATTTGAAATTTATTGTACAGACATTGAAGGAAGAAGGAATAAGAATGACAGGGAAGCCAGTCCTGGTAGGGGCAACATTCGATCCAGGGCCAGAATTTGCAAAATCTGATTTCAAGTATAAAAAGCATCCTGAGATTCTGGGAGGCAATGCTATGGGCCATAAAACTTTTGTCAGCTGCTATTCAGTATTAAATGCTGATAAGGATTCTTATGCAGGATTTCCAGACGGTATTCCTAGCAATACACCGTTCGGTTCTTTTTTCGGACGACAAAGTCAACATTTTTTGACCGATCTGAAATTTGATTTTATATGGTTCAGCAATGGTTTTGGATTTGGGGTTGAAGGCTGGAATGCCACCGGTGCTATTTTTAATGGGAAAGGT
This sequence comes from uncultured Tangfeifania sp., assembly GCA_964528535.1. Taxonomy (GTDB): domain Bacteria; phylum Bacteroidota; class Bacteroidia; order Bacteroidales; family Prolixibacteraceae; genus CAINVV01. Next base: position 10,278 of record CAZGSQ010000059.1, read on the forward strand.
TTTGAACAGGAAAAACTGGATGATGCGACTGCAAAGATGAATGAATTCTGGAAACTTTTCAGAAGCGAATGTCCCAAATTCCAGATACAAACACGTGGAACAAATTTGTCAGCAGGAAGTGATTTAGCCCGTGATGCAGTGAATATTAAGATGATATACAAAGGAAATTTTAACATACTTCCGCCTCCAAATTCACCTTGGGCAGCTTTGGATGGCGACTTCGGGTTAGAATTGGTTGGATATATGTCGCGTATGTCGGAATTGCCTGACAACCGTTTTCTTTTCCGCTATTATACCCACGATCCCTGGTGGATCAACAGCCCATGGCTCGACCGCTATGGCCGTGAACCGCACGATATTTATCTGCCAATGTCTGTGTGCAGGATTGATTCCAAAGGAGAAATTGGCATTCCAACTCACCTCAGTTTTCTCACCATTGACAACACCTATGGTAATATGCCCGTGCAGGTACCCAATGAAGTGATTCCGAATATACTTAAAGCCCGTTCAGATGCACCTACCGCTCCTGGTCCTCTTGTATGGGTCTATCCTTTTGATGAGTATCACGATTGGGCTTACCGATTCAAGGACCGGTTGCCGGAAATTTATTATGGTGACTGGTATATCCGTCAGTCCATCAACAATGGTTTGCCACTGAATACTGTTATTTCAACCACATCCTTTCAATCGGCCATCAGGATTAAGCCAGGTTTGTTCAAACAATCTGTAATGATAGCAATAGCCCCGGAAGCTGGTTCTGATTTGGAAAGGACTTTGATCCGTTTTGTCGAAAACGGTGGAAAATTAATCATTTTCGGTCCGGTTGATCATTCAGGAGAAGCATTTACCGACTTCTTAAACCTGAAAAACGAATTGCCATTGGAGGGTCAATTCAATATTATCTCAGATTATATGCCTGATATTATGGAAGTTGGGTGTCCAGGAGTTTTGAACCACCGTGCACTTTTTTCGGGAGGGGGAATTCGAACTACGCTAAAAAATCCGAGGGAACCAAATACGAAAATATTGTTGCAGGCCGAACAATCAAAGGTGATTCGCGATATTGCCTGGGCAAGAACAAAGCCTGAATGGCAGGGTGGCAAAGTAGTTTATATTCGTGGTACCAATTCCTGCCGCTTTGATGGCGGAAAGTTGCTAACCCCGGACGATCCTTCCAAATGGTTTACCGGACCCCTGTTGACCAGATATGTGCTGCACGAATTCGGCATCGATTGTGCTGTTGACAAACAGGATCCATCAGTGAAGAATCCGGTTTTAACTATCTCCCTGTCGAACAATGCTTTTTTCTTCTCCGGTTATAATCCAGGCAACACGGCTAAACTTCGTTTCAAAATGCCCCAGGGAGCACCTTTACTTCTTGGACTAGAAACAAAACTTGAAAACGGTAGGTCATCCTATGTGATGCCAACATCATGGAACCGTGAATGCCGGATTTTTGTAGATCAAAAGGATGGAATTGTTTCTTGTAAAGAATTAAGATCTGGTCGCCCGGAAATCTCGAAACGTTTTCTGGTAAATGGTTTGAAAAATGCCACGTTGCGTATTTACCCGGAAGATCATGTCACAAATCAATCATTTCAGGCTTTTGCGAATGTAGACTATCCCTGGAATACCGGACAGATTACATTTAAAACAGGTGATGAAAAGCTGGGGAAACACTTCATCGTCGAAAATGTAACAGGAGAATTGGTGGTGGCATGGTAAAACAGACGGTCAAATAGGGATACGACATTCGATTCACTCATTCAAGAGTGACATTAATAAAAGCAATTTGTTAATATTCAGATAACTAACAAGAGCGACTAAAACACCCATACCAATTAAAAAAATCTAAAATGACAAAATCTACTTTTATACTCGTTGTTTTAACGGGTTTAATCCAACTTTCAACCAGACCTTTAATTGGACAGAATAGCCTTGCATATCAAACTGTATCGGAAGCATTCAAGAATCCCCCTGCTTCTGCACATCCCAAAGTTTACTGGTGGTGCCTCAATGGGAATATTGATACCATCACTGCCAAACAGGAGTTTCTTGAGATGAAAAGAGCTGGTATCGGCGGCTTTGACTTCTTTGAAATAGGTGTTCCGAAGGAGGACACCATGATCCCGGGCGGACCGGCATTTTTAAGTGATGAGTCTCTGAAAATCATCCGATTTGCCGTAAGGGAGGCTGGCAAACTGGGTCTTGAAATGGGGCTCAATCTTTCCAGCAGTTGGAATGCAGGCGGAGCATGGACTCTACCCAAAAATGCAGGTAAATCCCTCTATTTTTCAAAAGCAATTGTCTCCGGGAGCCCGGAAGCGCAAAAGATAGCTGTTCCGTTTCCGGAAATATCATTCCCTAAAAAATCATTGATCGGCGGAACCGGAAAGCCTATGATCCCTTTACAGTCCAATGGCCGGCCTGTCTATTATGAGGAGGTAGCTGTATTGGCTATTCCTGCCAATTCAATGAAAAACAATCTTGATACCACAAAAATCATCAATGTCAGTCGCTATTTTGATCCGGCTAAAGATGTTCTTACCTGGAAGGTCCCGGCAGGTAACTGGGAAATTCTAAGATATGTCTGTTCCAATTCTGGACAGGAAGTGGTTCTGCCGAGTCCGAAATCAGCAGGTTTGACCATTGATCATTTTGATTCAGTTGCTGTTCGGACGCATTTGATGTACATCATCAACCGATTAAAGCCTGTTTTGGGAGATTTTCGGAAAACAGCCCTTAAGAGTTTCTATCTGGCAAGTTATGAAGCAAGGGGATTCGTTTGGACTTCAACATTGGCCAGCGAATTTAAAAAGGTAAATGGATATGATGTATACAAATATCTTCCTTCCTTTTTTGATCAGGCGATATTTAATCCAGAGACCACAAAAAAGGTGCAAAATGATTTCAAGAAAACTTTATCCGAATTAATGATCAACAATTTATACAAGAATGCTCAGAAAATATGCAGTCAAAACGGTTTAAAAATTAATTGCGAAGCCGGAGGTCCCGGTTTCCCTCTTTACAATGGACCGGCAGAACCCCTGAAAGCTCTTGGTGCGCTTGATATTCCACGCGGAGAATTCTGGGTGAACCATTCCAGAAACTACAAAGACGATACATGCAAGGACAGTATTGATATTCTGAGGGTGGTCAAAGAGGTTGCCGCGGCTTCTCATATCTATCAAAAGGGTATTGTTGAAGAGGAGTCTTTTACCTCTTTTCAGCATTGGCAGGAGGGTCCGTTTGATATGAAACCACTGGGCGACCGAGCTTTTTGTGAAGGGATGAACCGGGTTGTTTTTCATGGGTTCAGTCACAACATTGCCAACTCCGGATACCCGGGATTTGTCTACCATGCCGGTACACACTTTAACAACAAGCGTGTGTGGTGGCCGAAGGTGAAGCCATTTGTCGATTATTTGTCCCGCACCTCCGCGGTTTTCCAGCAAACTAATTTTGTAGCTGATGTCCTCTATTATTATGGCGACAAAGTTCCCAATTCGGCCACTCCAAAGAATACACACTTTGTTGTTGGCGCTGGATACGATTATGAAGTTGTCAATACGGAGATCCTACTCACCGGACTAACCGTTAAAAGCGGGAAATTGCTCTTGTCGAACGGTGCAACTTTCAGCTTACTGGCCTTGAACGAAGAGGATGAGATCATCCCAGCAGTTCAGGCGAAACTCGACGAGCTGACCCGGCAAGGTGCGAAGATTGTTCAATCCAAACCTATGGAAATGCTTCAAAAATTGGGTGTTACTCCCGATATCGATTATGCTGACAAGCAATCCTTCCTGTTGGACTACATCCATTACAAAAAAAACGATGTGGATTTTTATTTTCTGCGGAATACCAGCGATCAATGGGTTTCACGGGAGTGCAGTTTCAGGCAGCAATCCAAAATACCGGAAATCTGGAATCCCCTGACCGGTGAGATACTATCAGTTCCAGTCTATGCCCGGAAGGATCAGTACATCAAAATGCCCCTCACGCTGGCACCTTACGGAACATGTTTCGTGACTTTTAGAAACGGCTCATCCGCTGAAACTTACACCAGCGTTTCCGGATCAGGTCAAAATCCGCCTTTGATGGAATTTACCCGCAGCGGGATCTTGTTTTTGGAGAAAGGGAGCTATGAACTCCACTCCGGGTCGGGATCAAAACGGATAGCGCATAACATTAAAAATCAGATTATTGACGGTGATTGGACCGTAAAATTTTCAAAAGGCTGGGGTGCACCGGATTCTGCTGTTTTTTCCGGACTTTCCTCCTGGACGGAGCATAAAAACAATGGAATCAAATATTATTCCGGCATCGGAACTTACCACAAAACTTTCAGGTTCGAAAAGAGTTCATCCCGGTCAGACAGTGAAAGAATTTATTTGGATCTTGGAGAAGTCTCAAAGGTGGCTGAAGTATGGCTAAATGGTCAATCTTTGGGGATTGTATGGGCCAAACCCTATCGGTACGACATCACCAATGCATTGAAAAATGGTTCTAATAGCCTGAAGGTTGAGGTGGCCAACACCTGGTCGAACCGACTTACAGGTGATGCAATTATCGGAGAAAAGTATACCAATTCCAATATTAGGAGCACCATAATTCCAGTAAATGGCATTGTTCCAGGAGATCAAACCAGAGTTCCCTGGGCCAAAGTGCCTTTGATAGCTTCTGGCTTGCTCGGGCCTGTAAACATTCAAACCATTCAATTGGTGAAATAGGACAAATTGCCATGATTTTGGAATCACCACCTAAAATGTTTATAACTTTAGGTGCATTTCATGTGGCAATTGAAAAGCAAATTATTATTCAAACAACATCAGTACAATTTAAGTAGTCAGTTAACAGACTTTCAAACGCAGCTTTTTTCTACAATTTTCAGAGCGAAAAGAAAAACAGTTTTATCTTTCTTATTTCTATATTTCGCAGAGATTTATTTATTTCTGTTCTGAATTTGATTAAATTAGCTGATACATTGGCGATCCTCTAAAGCTCTTTAAAGAGTGATCTTTGCTAAAGTCGGAAGCCAAACGATTTGAAAATTTGCATTCGACCAATTAAAATTGTCAACATGAATAGAATTCTGATTTCTCTTTGCCTGTTTTTGGCACTGACTTTTCAATCCTTTTCCCAATCTGACGCTCCCAAATATGCCATTTTTGATAAATTGAAAATTTCAGAGATTCAACCTCAGGGTTGGATTCGTGAATTTCTTGAAAGGCAAAAATCCGGATTAACCGGGAACATTGAGGTAGCCGGCTATCCCTTCAATACCTGCCTGTGGGCATGTGAAAAAATGAAAGGCTCTCAGGCTGCGTGGTGGCCTTATGAACAAACCGCTTATTACATCGATGGGGTGCATCGCCTGGGTCTGCTGCTAAATGACCAGGGGCTAATTGAAAAAGCTAATGCCAATACGAGTTACGTTATCAACCATTTGGATTCCGCCGGCAGGTTTGGCACCAAGCTGAGCGACAGATGGTGGCGTTGGCCTTATGCCAGTTTTAACCGCAATTTCATGGTCGTTTTTGAACTGACAAAGGACAGCTCAATCTTAAAAATGCTTCAAAAACATTATCTGACTTTCCGGGCAGGTGATTTTGCCGATGATTTGGAGCTGGCAAATGTGGAGGAGCTGTGCTGGCTCTACGGGAAAACCAAAGACAAACGGATGATTGAAATGGCAGAAGAGGCCTACCGGTTGTTCAAGTCGGATTTCAACAACAGAAACAGGGCGGGGGCTGATATTCAATTTGGTGCAGATGTCAAACCAAACCATCATGTGGTCGTCTACCTGGAGTTGGTCAAAATTCCGGCCATTCTTTATAGCTACACCGGCAAGAAAGCCTACCTAAGCGAGGCTCTAAACGGAATTCACACGGCAGAAAAATACAACATGCTTATCTCCGGGTTACCCAGCTCCACCGAGCATTTCGCGGGTATTTCAGAAATTTCCGGAACAGAAACATGCAATACGGCAGTCTTGCCTTATACCTATGGTTATATCATGCGGATTTCCGGCGAGGCCGGATTCGGAGATAAGATTGAAAAGGAGGTTTTCAATGCAGCCATTGGGGCCATAACCAAAGATTTTAAATCGCACCAGTATTTTTCTGCTCCCAACCAGGTGATTGCCACGCTGAACAGCAATGATTTCGGACACAATCCTGGAAGGATGGCCTACCTGCCTGGTCATGATGTCGAATGTTGTACCGGCAATGTCAACCGTTTTATGCCCTATTACGTGGAGCAAATGTGGTTGAGCGATAAAAAGGCCGGACTGGTTGCTTCCCTTTTCGGACCCTCCTCGGTAGAGGTTAAAGTCGGGAAGAAACAAGTGCCCATTACCGTAACTGAAGCAACCGACTACCCCTTTTCTGAAACGGTTGCCTTTAAATTTCAAATGAAAGAGGATGCAGAATTTCCTTTTTACATAAGAATACCTGCCTGGAGTTCAAATACACAAATCGCTGTCAATGGAACTGTTATCAAGAAAAAAATTCCTTCCGGGACGTTTTTTAAACTGGAACGCAAATTCTCGGACAAGGATGAAATTACCTTGCGCATACCAATGGAGGTAACTGTAAGCCGTTGGCCGAACAATGGTGTTGGCGTAGAAAGAGGTCCGCTGGTGTATAGCTATCCGGTAGAAAGCAAGGATTCAATCGTTAAGGATTATGTAAAATCAACTGCCGCTTTCCCGGCCATCGAAAGAAGGCCCAATGCTGCCTGGAACTATGCATTAATTGTTTCCAACGGCGAAAAATCCCCGTTTGAACTGATCACAACAAATCAGGAGGGTTATTTCTGGGACAGCGGAAAATCTCCCTTAAAAATCAGGGTTAAAGCAAAGAAGGTGAAAGATTGGAAACTAAAGATTGTGGAGAATCCCAAAACAAAAACCACCTATTTAACCACTCCGGAATTTCCAAAAGAGATAAAAACAGAAGACAAAACCGAATACATTGATCTGGTGCCCTATGGAAGTACACTTTTGCGGGTTTCTGTTTTCCCCGAGGCAAAAGGCAAGGATATAACCGGAGAGATCGTGAACTATCCTGATTTTGAATCGAAATATGTTGACCCTCGAAATATTGACATTTGGCTACCTGAAAGCTACCGGGCATCGCCCAACAAAAAATATCCGGTGCTGTACATGCATGATGGTCAGGTATTGTTCCAGCGTGGACGGGGTTTTTCGGGTGAAGAGTGGGAGGTAGATGAGATGATGACCAAGCTGATCAGGGAGAAAAAAATCAGGGAGGCCATTGTGGTCGGAATTTGGAATACAGGGAAACGTGTCAGGGAATACCAGCCAAATGGCCCCTTTGAAAAATTAACCCCACAAAGCAAAATGCTGAGAGATAGTCTTGACGTGGAGTACCATGGAGGGCCATTGGCTGATGAATACCTGAAATTTGTAGTCGAAGAGTTGAAGCCTTTCGTAGATCAAAATTTCCGGACCCTGACCGACAAAAAGAATACCTTCATGATGGGTTCCAGCATGGGCGGCTTGGTTACAATTTATGCAAAAGCGCGGTACCCTGAGGTGTTTGGCGCAGTTGCCTGTCTATCGACCCATTTTCTGATCAGCTATAAGAACATTCCGGAAATCCCTTCACTTGTCATCAACTATTTAAAAGAAATTTTGAAGTATGGGAAGAATGACAGGATCTATTTTGATTATGGCACAGGGACCTTGGATGCCTGGTACGAACCCTATCAAATGCTAATGGATCAGGTGATGAAATCCAAAGGTTATGTTCAGGGCAAAAATTGGGAAACCAGGAAATTTGAAGGTGCCGAACATACTGAAGTTGCATGGCGAAAAAGGCTGGACATTCCCCTTGTCTTTTTGCTTGGGAAATAAATCTTTGTGATAATTCTTACATTTGGTGTGATTAACAATTACACACTTTTGCCATGAAGTTTCTATTATCAAGTATTGTTGCGTTTTCGCTTTTCGTGTTGTTATCCTGTCAAAAGCCAGTGAAGGTTGATGAACAGCTTCTCTCAGAAAACTGGACCATTATCTCCTCTAAAAAGACAGATCTGGATGGTGCGAAACTGACCACATCCTACAATTTGGACCTTTCTAAATGGATCAAAACCAAAGTGCCTGCTACCGTAATGGGCGCCCTGGTGGAGGCAGGTGTCATCAAGGATCCCTTCTTTGGGAGGAATCTGGAAAGCATTCCGCAATCTGATTTTCAGAATCCCTGGTGGTTCCGGACTACTTTTGATTTGGAGAAGTTTAGTTCAGACAACGAGGTGGCTCGTTTGCTGCTGGACGGGATCAATTATCGTGCCGATATCTGGTTGAACGGCGCAAAGGTGGCTTCTCAGGACACTGTTTACGGTGCTTTCCGGCAGTTTGACCTCAATATTTCGAAGTACGCCAAGGCCAGGGGCAACCTGCTTGCCATTGAGATTTTCCCTCCCAAGCCCCGCGATTTTTACATGGGATTTGTCGACTGGGCACCCACTCCTCCCGATAAATACATGGGGATCTTTCGGGAAGTGCACATCAAAAGAACGGGACTCGTATCGATGGACAGAATCTTTGTTGCTCCGGATGTGGATTTGAAAACTTTGAAAAGTGCTACGGTGACTGTTACTGCCGATGTGACGAATTACTCGAAAGAAAAGAAACAGGTAGAAATAAATGGAAATATTGAAAATATATCGTTTAAATCGGATTTTCCTATAAATCCGGGAGAAACGAAGCCTGTTAAGTTTGACTTGAAGGTTGAGAACCCCCGGTTGTGGTGGCCAAACGGTTTGGGGAAGGCGGAAATGTATGATCTGAAGATGGAACTCAAAGAGGGTTATCAGCTTACAGATCAAAAATATACACGATTTGGGATTCGCAAGATTGACACCTATCTTACCAGGGATACCGTTCGCGGATACAAAGTCAACGGCCGCGAAGTGCTGATCAAAAGCGGTGGATGGGTTGATGATCTTTTCCTGCGCTACATGCCAGAAAAGGATGCGGCACAGATCCGTTTGGTCAAAGAGATGAACATGAACTCCATCCGATTCGAAGGCATCTGGGGAAACAACCACCACATCTTCGACCTCTGCGACGAAAATGGAATTCTGATGATGGTGGGGTGGAGCTGCCAGTGGGAGTGGCCCGATTACCTCGGACTGGAGATGAAGGTGGATCCTGACGGAGCCAATATGCCGATCAATGAAGGAGTCGAGTTGAACGGCGTTAAGCTGAGCCCGAAAGAGGAGGATCTGCTGGCCCATTATCTGAAAGACCAGGTTCTTTGGTTGAGAAACCATCCCTCCATCTTTACCTGGGCCATGGGCAGCGATGCCTATCCAAAAACGGAACTGGAAGCCAAGTACAACCAGGTGTTGGAGAAGGTTGATAAAACCAGGCCCCTGCTGATTTCCTGTGGAAATTTCACCAGCAAGATTTCGGGACCTTCCGGCATGAAGATGAATGGTCCATACGAATATGTGCCTCCAGTCTATTGGTACGAAGACAAAAAAGCCGGAGGTGCTTTCGGATTCAATTCGGAGACAGGTCCCGGTCCGCAAATACCGCCAATCTGGTGCATCAAACAGATGATGCCGGAGGAGAAATTATGGCCACCGCTGAACGATCATTGGGATTACCACTCCGGCCGGAAGGATTTCAGTTCGGTAAAAGTATACCTAACCGCACTCAACAAAAGGTACGGCGAACCTAAGAATCTGGAAGAACTTGCCTTGAAGTCCCAGTTGATGAATTATGAAGCCATCCGGCCAATGTTCGAGGCCTTTGTGGTAAACAAGCCTGTCTCTACCGGGGTGGTCCAGTGGATGCTCAATTCACCCTGGCCGGAGTTCTACTGGCAATTGTACGATTATTCGCTGATGCCGACCGGGGCACTTTATGGGACGAAGAAAGCCTGTGCGCCACTGAACCTGATCTACAATTATTATGATAAAAAGATCTATGTCAGCAACGATGGTGTGGGTCCGATGGAGAATTTTGATGCAGAATTTTCACTTTGGAACCTTCAGTCGGAGAAGATATTTGAGAAGTCTATAAAAGTTTCGGCACTTGAAAACCAATCGAAATTTCTGAGCGAACTACCTGCTCTCAAAGGTGACAAGGAGGTTTACTTTCTGGATTTAAAGCTGAAAAATCCTTCCGGGGATGTTGTGGCCGATAATTTCTACTGGCTGTCAACCCAGCCCGATCAGATGGCGTGGGACAAATACCTCTGGTTCTATACCCCGCAGAAGGAGTTTGCCGATTTTACAAAGATCAATGGAATGACGCCGGTAAAACCTGAAATTTCAAGGATTGATGTTAAGGACGGGGACGAGGGGACGATAAAGTTGACGATTAGGAATCCGGCGAAAGCCATTTCCTTCTTCACCGAAATTGTGTTGGAAAAAAAGGCAGCCGGAGCTCCGGTCTTACCGCAGTTTTTGAGTGACAACTATATTTCGCTTTTGCCGGGCGAGACCAAAACAGTGGCAATCAAATATTATGTGAAAGATCTGGCAGGTGATCAGCCGGTGATCAAAATTCAGGGGATCAATCTTCCGGGTAAGATAGAGCTTTAAAAATGTTTGAAATGTTTTTTTAGTTTGAAGGGTTTGAATTGTTATACACAGCGAACCTTTAGACGCTCCAGCGGATTTGCAATCCGCTGGTATGATTGGCCAACGGATTACATATCCATAGGAGCGAACGCAATAATTTTTTTCGAAACACTTCACCCACCATTACGCCAAACCGCTTATAGCGGCTGGCATATAGGCTTCTTTTTTCCAAAAGATTGATGAAAGAAACTATATCGATGCTCTTTAAATTATTTTTTAATCGCTTGCTCCACAGACTTTGCCGTATCAAGAACAGTTTTTTCAAAGGGCATAGGTTTCCAATTAAATGTTTTCATCGTAGAACTTACATCAGCTTCAATGGTGTTTCCTACAAATGGTAGCATCCCCTTCATTTCGTCATTGAATTTGGCAATAAATTTCAATAAAAAAGTAGGTGCTAATTTAGTGCTTACTTTATTGTATCCATTTGATTTCAAAATTTGTGCAATTTCTTGGAT
>CAZGSQ010000060.1:0-21083 GCA_964528535.1 uncultured Tangfeifania sp.
TACCTGACCCTGGTCTCCGCTGTACCCGGACAGGAGGAGGTTCCCAAACTTACTGATATTTCCCTTCGCCAGGCCAAAGTACTGTTGGAATCCAAGGGATTTGTACTTGGTAAAGTTGCATTCACCCCTTCCGAATTCAACGATCTCGTGATTGAACAGAAAAGCAATGGTTTACCCCTCTTACCAGGATCGCGTTTAAATGCCGGTTCTGCCATCGACCTGATGGTTGGTCAAAACATGGGCAGCCTTGAAACCTTTGTACCGGACATGAAGGGTTTGACCATCTCTGAAGTTCAGATACTCTTAGAGTCCAAGCAATTACTGGCCGGGTCCGTTCTTTTCGATGCTTCCGTAACCAGCAAATCAGACTCCATGAATGCAAGGGTCATCACACAATCTCCACAGGCAGACTCTACCTTTGTCGTTCCCGCGGGAACGCTGATAAACCTCGTTCTATCTATTCCGGCACAGAAATAAATTGGCACCCAACTCCCATGATCCCAAAAGACTCCCCTATTTTAGATGATATTGACCTTTCCGACGAGGGTGAAGAGCTATCGGGGCAGTTTGAACACCACCGTTTTGTTGCCGACCCAGGTCAGGGGCTGATGCGGGTGGATAAATTTCTATCCAACCGAATTCTGGGTACTTCACGGAACCGAATTCAGATGGCTGCGGAGGCCGAGAGTATTCTCGTCAATGGCAAACCTGTCAAATCCAATTACAGGGTCAAACCCAACGATGAGGTCACTGTGGTCATGGACTATCCCCGGAGGGAGACAAAAATACTCCCTGAAGATATCCCAATCGACATTATTTACGAAGACGAAGAGTTGCTGGTTGTCAACAAACCCCCAGGATTGGTCGTACATCCCGGGCATGGCAACTACACAGGAACCTTGGTCAATGCCCTGGCTTTTAAGTTTCAAGGACTTCCACTTTATGGTGGGGAGGATCCCCGTCCGGGTTTGGTACACCGCATCGACAAGAATACCTCGGGATTGCTTCTGGTAGCGAAAACCGAGCTGGCAAAGCTCAATCTTGCCATGCAATTTTTCAGAAAGACGACAAAAAGAAATTATGTCGCGCTGGTTTGGGGAAATCTGGCAAGTGAATCGGGCACCATCGAGGGCAATATCGGACGCAGCACCAGAGACAGGCAGGTATTCACCGTTTACCCCAACGGAGACCATGGGAAACCGGCTGTGACACATTACAGGGTATTGGAACGGCTTGGGTATGTAAATCTCGTGGAATGTGTTTTAGAGACAGGCAGGACACACCAGATCAGGGTTCACATGAAGGAGATTGGCCATCCCCTGTTCAACGATGAGGTGTATGGAGGAGATAAAATTCTGAAGGGAACGACCTTCGCCAAATACAAGCAGTTTGTCGAGAACTGCTTCAAGTTGCTTCCACGCCAGGCGCTCCACGCCAAAACATTGGGGTTCGTGCATCCAATTACCCACCAGGAGATGGTCTTTGACTCGGAGCTGCCAGCCGATATGGAGGCATGCATACAGAAATGGAGGGAGTATCTGAACAATAGAGAAGGATAAAGGCTAAAGCGATGGATTCCTGGAGTTTTTGCGATGAATTAGGAATTATGAGTTGTGAAAATTGAAATTTGAGTTAAGGAAATATAGATTAGCGCATTCTTTTCTTTAGCCTATTTTTTGAATCATATTAATTAAGTGAACAAATGACATTAAAAAATATCGCCATTGTTGCCGGAGGAGATTCCTCGGAATATGTTGTTTCAGTTAGGAGCGGAGCAAATGTATATAGCGCGGTGGACCGTGAAAAATTTACGCCATGGATGGTCTCAATCCGCAATGGTGAATGGAAAGTCATGGAAAATGAGACAGAGGTAGCGACCATCGACAAAGGAGATTTTTCATTTCTCCTGGATGGGAAGAAGATCCGTCTGGAGTATGCTTACATCATGATTCACGGGACTCCAGGCGAAGACGGAATTCTGCAGGGCTACTTTGAAATGTTGGGAGTCCCCTACTCCTCCTGTGGGGTACAATCATCGGCGCTCACTTTTAACAAGAATTTCTGTAACAAATATCTAAAATCCTATGACATTCCGATGGCACGCTCACTTCGGCTGGTAGCAGGAGAAAGATGGAATCCGTCTGAGGTGGTCAATGAGTTGTCACTGCCGCTATTTGTCAAGCCAAGTGCAGGCGGATCAAGCTTTGGCGTGACAAAAGTCAAAAAGGAGGTGGAGTTGGTTGGTGCAGTCGAAAAGGCATTGAAAGAGAGTCCTGAAGTGTTGATCGAACAGTTCATCGATGGGAAAGAGTTTACCTGCGGGGTATTCAAAATTGGTGAAAAGAAAACAGTTTTACCTGTGACAGAAGTAATTCCAAAAAATGAATTCTTCGATTACGAGGCGAAATACACACCCGGCATGACAGATGAGATTACCCCTGCCAGAATCAGCGATGCCCTGACCCTCAAAGTCCAGCACCTTTCGGCAGAGATCTATGATCTGTGCAATTGCAAAGGGATCGTGCGGGTCGATTACATTTTGAAGGATGAGACCTTTTATTTTCTGGAGATCAATACCGTACCCGGGATGACTGCAACGAGTTTCATTCCCCAGCAAATCAAGGCTGCCGGATTGAATCTGACGGATTTGCTCACGGACATTATCCGGAATAACATGACGGTGTGATACTCTTCATGAAATAGAAGCAGGTGAAGGAATCCCTAACCATGTAGTTTTGGAAAAACTACGGTCCAAATATAAAAATGACCAGGCACAACACAATATTTTACAGAGCAACTCAAACTCAAATCGAAATTCTTCGAATTTACGATACGCGTCAAGATCCACAAAATCTGACATTTTAATACAAATAAGAATTTAGACTCAAACTATTTTTATTTGCAAAATAGTTATTCATTAGAATAGTTTTCAACATTGGTGCATAACTGTTGTTGATAAAGCTGTTGGTAGACCCCAAAGGACTGATACAAGCAAAGATGGTTATTGTTGTGACCTAAAATATTAATGTTGGTTTTTGCCTCCTACACACTACCTTTGAAAAAGAACAAAAGACAAGAATTATATCTGATTTTTAACACATTATGGCCGAATCACCCAACAACTACCGGAACAAGAGCAAGCCTGGAAACACCATCGAACAATTAAATGCCTATTACGGCAAAGTACCGCCCCAGGCAATTGAAGTAGAAGAGGCGGTTCTTGGTGCGCTGATGCTCGAAAAGGATGCTTACCATACCGTACAGGCAATTCTCAAATCAGAAAGTTTTTACAAGGAGGAGCACAAAAAAATTTTCCTGGTTATTCAGGAATTGGCAGCCAAGGAAAAGCCAATCGATTTACTCGTCGTGACCCAGGCGCTCAAAAACCGGGGTGAGCTTGACGAAGTAGGTGGACCACTGTATATTACACAGTTAACCAGCCGTGTGGCCTCAGCGGCGCACATCGAATTTCATGCCCGGATAATTGCCCAAAAGTACATCCAGCGTGAGCTTATCCTCATCTCTTCCGAGATTCAGAGCAAATCTTACGAAGATGCCATGGAGCTGAATGACCTCATTGATTTTGCAGAGCGTGAACTCTTTAGGGTCACCGAAGGAAACATTACCAAAGAGTCACAACCCATCAAACCATTGCTTCATCGCGCGGTTGAACAGATAGAGCTCAACGCCAAGAAACCTGACGGACTAAGTGGAATTTCTTCCGGATTTTCGAGGCTCGACCAGATCACCGGGGGATGGCAAAAAACAGATCTGATTATTATTGCAGCCAGACCTGCCATGGGAAAGACTGCCTTCGTACTAACCATGGCCCGCAACATGGCGGCTATCCACAAGGTGCCGGTAGCCGTTTTTTCACTCGAAATGTCTTCGCTCCAGCTTGTCAACCGATTGATTTCGGCTGAGACCGAATTGGGATCCGACAAGATCAAGAGCGGTAGGCTTGAACCCTGGGAATGGGAAGTTTTCAACAGAAAATTAAAATACCTTGAAGAGGCTCCCTTGTTTATTGACGACACTCCGGCACTCTCCATCTTTGAATTCAGGGCCAAATGCAGGAGGCTGAAGATGCAGTACAACATTGGAATTGTGGTAGTAGACTACCTGCAATTGATGACAGCAGGAGGCGATATCCGTGGAAACCGCGAACAGGAGGTGAGCATGATCTCGCGCAACCTGAAAGCCATTGCCAAGGAGATCAATGTGCCCATTGTGGCACTTTCGCAATTGAACAGGTCTGTTGAATCACGGGACGGGAAAAGGCCACAACTGTCTGATTTGAGGGAGTCGGGGGCCATCGAACAGGACGCAGACATGGTGATGTTCATCCACAGACCCGAATACTATGGAATCCTCAGCGACCACGATGGAAATTCTCTCAAAGGGATCGCCGAGATCATTGTTGCCAAACACCGCAACGGATCGATTGGCGATTTTCATCTCTCCTTCAAGGCGCATCTGGCGCGGTTCAGTGATCTCGAACCGGCACAGAACGAGAGTCCCATCGGCGACCTTCATCCGTTAAAAAGCAGTGGGACTTATCACTCCAAGATGAATGCCGAACTTAATGTGGTAGAAAACGACAGAACACCTTCAAGCTTTGGCAGGCCAGGCTCCAGTTTTACAGACGAGACACCATTCTAAATAAAAAAAGCCCTTTCGGGCTTTTTTTATTTAGAATGGTGTCTTATGGATTTTGAGTTCCGATGTTTGG
This sequence comes from uncultured Tangfeifania sp., assembly GCA_964528535.1. GTDB lineage: Bacteria > Bacteroidota > Bacteroidia > Bacteroidales > Prolixibacteraceae > CAINVV01. Next base: position 4,733 of record CAZGSQ010000060.1, read on the forward strand.
ATTTGCATTGAATTCATCCTTTGGAATCATCCACTGCCATGCGTTATCCCCGGCGGCTACAGTTGCAACCATGCCAACAGAAGGAGCATAATTTGAACAGTTGCGGTTCAACGCCTGGTTCAGCCTCTTCAGGTCAAAGAATCGGAATCCTTCGCCCCAAAGCTCCATGCGTCGCTGAAGAACGATCTCATCCAAAAGCGCCTGACCACTCTTTGTAGATTTCAGATAACCCGGATCACGGTTGCTTACCAGAGTATAGAGTGCAGTTTGAGCGGCAGCATCCTGACCCAGCTTAACATTCGCCTCAGCCTCAATCAGGTACATCTCACCAGCACGCATGTAAACAGGATCCCCCATGAAACTGGTCGTTAAAGGAGTGGTTGTTAAAAACTTAAGAATACCATACTTGGCTTTTAAGCCACCACTTGGTGCCGGAACATTGACACCCGTAGGATCCCAGCATTTTTTGCGCACATCGGTCGCAGAAATTAAGTTGTACAAGTCGGCGTTGATTACCTTCGGCGTTTGTTTGATGTTGGTAGAAGGTGCATTCCCCGACATAAAGGCGAAAAAGCCATAGAAATAATTGGTCTGATCGTCCTGAACCTTGCTTCCCCACATCCATTCGCGGTTGGTAGTCAGATTAAAACCTGCCAGGTATTCGGCATTGGTCATCAATGAGTAACCAGTTCTCGCTTCCGAGGCAAATTTGGCAGCGTTGGTCCAGTCCTGCATGGTCAATGCCACACGTGCCTTGATTCCCTTGACAACACCAAGATCCAGATGGGACTTGGAGGTTCTGGCTACAGCTCCTGTCAGGCTGACGATTGCATCATCCAGGTCTTTGTTGACCTGGGTATACACCTCTTCTACAGTGGCTCTTTTAAGTCCGGTTGTCACATTGTCGACCATCACCGGCACCCCAGCCTGAGCATTGGGTTTTGCGGCAGCATCGTATCTCTTGGCAAAAAACTGAACAAGCATAAAGTGTGCCCATCCCCTGTAAGCCAGGGCCTCTCCCTTGATAAGCTTCTTGTCGGCATCCGGTCCTGTCGCCGCATCGATGTTCTTAAGAATCATGTTTGCATTGACTATCAGCATGTAGTAATAGGTATACACATACCTGGGCCAGGCAGCCGTCTCATTTCTGCTGTCAAGCCATTGGTAGATTCCACGGTAGTAGCTGTTTGTTGAATTCGGCAGCAATACATCATCGCCAAGTACATCCATCACAATGTTGATGGATTGTTGTCCGCATTTATCCTGACCATATGCAGAATAATAATTTCCACTCTGTTCGTAGATCATACGGTGCATTCCATTGAGGGCACTGTAGGCATTGGTTGTGGAGGAGAAAACGGTCACATCGGAGTATTGATCCGTTGGTTTGGTTTCAAGATAATCCTTCGTGCAGGAATAACCGGAAACGATGACCAGAGCCAATATGTAAAATATTCTTTTCATTGTTATTCAGATTAAAGTGAGAAGTTAATACCCAAAGTATAAGTACGTGCAGGCATGTAAACATTGGATACCGTACCATTAAAACTCTGCTGGTTGTTCATCCCTTTCATGGCATTGTACAGTCTGAGATTTTCGCCGCTGACAAATATCCTTGCGTTGTTGATGAAAACTTTACCCGCATATTTCTCTGGAATGTTGTACGAAAGACTAACTTGCTTGATGTTGAAGAACGAGGCATCTACCAGCCATCTGTCAGATCCGGCATTAATATGGGTACTCCAGGCTTCATCCAACCTTGGCACAGTTGTCACATCTCCCGGTTTGCTCCATCTTTTCAAGGCATCCACGCTGAGGGCTGTTCCATATCCGGGGGTCATCAAGGCAGCGTAGTTGGTCTCATATATTTTGCCACCAATCGAATAGGTGCACATCACGGACAATTCAAATCCCTTGTAGCTGAAAGTATTGCTTACACTTCCATACAGCTTAGGGATGGCGCTCTCCTTGTAATGGTACCTCGCATTGTTTGCATTCCACGACAGCGTATCACTTCCCTGAATGACGCTGTTGGTAGCATCGTAGGCTTTGGCCCTGTAGAGTGCATATCCGGTGGCCGGATCGACATTGACAAACTCCCTCAACCAGTAATCGTACATCGAGTGACCCACCATCAATTTTTTTGATCCGGAGATAATTTCAGTCTGCGGCAACTTGGTGATGTTATTTTTGAAGGTGGAGCCATTGACAGTAAGATTCCACTTGAACTCTTTCCCTTTGATGATATCTGCACCCAGCTGAACTTCGACGCCACGGTTGTACATGGTTCCAACATTCTGCCAGAGTGTTTCAACGCCACTTGAGAGTGGTTGAGGCACACTGAACAAAAGATTGCTCGACTGGCGGTTGTAAAATTCAATGCTTCCGTTAACCCTTTTGAACAATCCAAATTCCAGGGCCACATCAAAACTTGCATTTTTTTCCCAGGTTAAATTCTGGTTTGCCAATTTACTTTGGAGAAATCCTGATTCTGCAGCATTGTTGTTGATGCCGTACAGTGCCTGCCAGGCATACAATCCGGCTTCATTATTTCCGGTTTCACCGTAGGAAGTTCTCACTTTCAGAAGGTCGATTTGATTAATTTTTTTGATCAAATCCTCCTGATCCAGCCGCCATGCAGCTCCGAAACCGAAGAAATTTCCCCAACGGGCATCGGGGCTGAATCTCGAAGATCCGTCCCTCCGGTAGGATGCAGATGCAAAATACTTTTCTTTGTAATTGTAGTTAAAACGTGAAATAAAACTTTCAATCCGGTCGTTGTCCGTATAGGAGGTCAGGTCATTGGTGGTAGTAAAATTGGCAAGCTCATCATTCCCGTCAACGATCAGTCCTTGTCTGAATCCATAAAAGTAACTGTACTGATATTTGTAGTTTTCATGTCCTATCAATGCATCAAAATTGTGCTTTCCAAAAGATTTGGTGTAGCTCAAAAGTTGGTTGACTGTAAGGGTTGTGGTGAGACTGTTGGTTCGGCTGGCACGACCGGCTGGAGCACCGTCACCCACATATTTATTTTCAAAACCCGAACCATTGTAACTGCTGACATCAATTCCAACATTTGTTGAGAATTTAAGCTCTTTGGTGATGAAAATATCCGCAAAAGTTCTGGCGCTAATTACATTTCTCTTGTAAAGACGACTGTTAAACAGTGTCTCAGCAACCACATGACGACCACCGTAACCTGTTCTTTGGGGGAGACCAGCCACATTGGAGTTACCGTAGTCGTATATCTTGTTCCCGTCCGCGTCCAAAATATAGGCACCCGTAGTTTGATCGTGTGCATAAACAGGATAGATGGGAGCAATGGTTCTTGCAAAGAAGAATGGATTCACATATCCTGTCGAACTATCGTCATTGGTAAAGTTAGATTTTGTGATGTTACCGTTGATGCTCAAACCAGTCCTCAACCAATCTTTCACCTTTGATTCAACACTTAACCTTCCTGTAAAACGTTCGAAGTCCGATTTTTGTACAAATCCTTTGTCGTTGAGATAACCCACCGACAAATAATATTTTGATTTCTCCGTGCCTCCACTGAGACCCATCGAATAATCACCGCGTTGACCTACCCTTTGAAGCGGTGCTGCCCAGTCGAGGTCATCACCCCACAACAGGGATGCATTGGGATTCATCACACCATCCACAGAGACGAGCGCATTGGCTGCCACATTAAAAGGATTGTAACCCAATTTGTCTTTGATTCCAGGCTGTCCGGCAACCAGACCAGATGCTGTCTGACTGGCGACTGCCATCGTAAGAGGCGTACTCGTCCGATTCACCATTCCATTCCTGTAATATTCCCACATCAAAGGATAGTATTGGGCTGCATTCACACGGTCGTATTCCGGCAAGCCTCTCTCACTAATTCCCTGTGATACTTTGAATTGAATTCTATCTTTGTCCGTTTTCCCCTTTTTGGTCGTGATGAGAACAACACCGTTGGCAGCACGGCTGCCATAAAGTGCAGTTGAAGAGGCATCTTTCAAAATGGAGACATTCTCTACATCATCCATGTTAAGGTTGGAAATGGAAAGCGTATAGGGAACCCCATCCACAATGTACAATGGGCTACTGGAGGCATTGATGGATCCAAATCCCCTGATTCTGATATCAGAAGAAGAACCCGGCTGCCCGCTCCCCGAAGTGACCTGAACACCCGGAGTAGAACCTTCAATTGCCTTTGAAATATTAGACAAAGGCCTGTTGGCCAGCTTGGCAGCAGAAATTTGTGCCGCTGCTCCTGTGATGGCGCCCTTCTTGGATGTTCCATAGGCAACAACAACAACCTCATCAACAGCGATACGTTCTGACTCCAGTACAACTTTGTAATTTTTGGCATTCGATAGTGCCACCTCTTTGGTAGAAAAGCCAACAAAAGAAAATACCAAATTTTTGGCACTCTGGGGAACCTTGATGGCAAACTTACCCTCCATGTCAGTGATGGTTCCAATGGTAGTTCCTTTGACGACAACCGATGCTCCTGGAATGGTTGATCCATCATCAGCAGAAGTTACCAAACCGGTAACATCCCTTGTTTGGGCTAAGATAACCTGCATTCCCGCAAACAATAGAAAAACAAGTAACAGCGAAATTTTTTTCATAGAAAAAATTTTAAAGTTATAATTATCAATCACTTACATTTTTTCAAACGTTACTGACTTTTGGCAAGGCCATCTGTCTGTTAAAAATTGTATGAAGAGGCGAATATATGTTAAATTGTTGAAAATAGAAAATTTGACAAAAATTGACAAAAATTTTATTTTTGTAATTGATACAAAAAAAATAACCTCCTGATCTATTGTAAATCAGGAGGTTTTATAATATTTATTCAAATATTATGTACGTATTACACTATGTTGTCTACCATCCGGGGTTCTGTTGTTTGGCGAGTGTAGGGTTGGCGTTGATCTCGTCTTGTGGAATTGGCCACAAAAATCTGAAATCGGTGTAAGGAATTGCAACAGTTCCCAAAGGTCCTGTATATGGTGTTCCAAGTGCAAAGTCAGCACTCTTGGGTGTAGCATTTGCCATCTTTGCGGGAATTCCGTTGATAGGGAAATAAGGGCACTGCTGCAACCTGTGAATATCAGGCCAGCGTCGTCCTTCCATGACAAATTCAATTCTTCGCTCGATAAGGATGGCACCTAAAAGTGCTACATTGTCAACAAAAGAGGTTGCTTTGTAAGCTTGTGTTGCAATTGATGCCAGTGCACGGTTGCGAACCATGTTAAGGTACAACAGGCCATTGGTAACATCACCTTTTCGGGCATAAGCCTCGGCCATATTCAACAGAACTTCGGCATAACGCAACATGGGTGAAGGATCGGTCTTGTTTACCGCATCCTTGTACTTATTGGTAAATATCAAACCGGAAGTTGTTGTGATCATTGCTCCTTCAGTTCGCCTTTTGTCATCCACCAGCCAGGATGAATTTCTCCAGATAATAGGACTCATGTTTACCAAAGCCCGGCCTCCAACGCTGGCACTGCCATACATCGCAGCAAGTGCAGCATTTACACCAGGATTTTGGGTAGCTGAATTTTCCATTCCAAAGATAGATTCTGTATTGCTGTAAGCGCTGACAAACGGACCGGAAGGGTCTGCAGTTAAAGCATAAGTACCTGCCAATGAACCTGTAATAAATTTAGTTCCTTCAGCAATTACTTTATCCATGTCCCACATGTGTAAATAGATCCTGGTTTTTTCTGCAATCGCAGCACCTTTGGTGGCCCTGGTAATTTTCGCGTTTCCAGACATAACTGATTTCATTGGCAGATTTGCCTCCGCATAATCAAGGTCTGCAATAATTTTGGCATATACTTCAGCGACAGTACTCCTACCTGTTGCAAAACCTTCAGCAATGGCGGCAGCCGATGTGAATGGTTTCTCAAAGTAGGGAACTCCCAAATGAGAAGCAGCAGGCGTATCTTTGAACGGACGCGCAAAATGCACCAACAACTCATGGTAGGTCATCGCTCTCAACAACTTTGCTTCACCTGCATAAATAGCGGCCTGAGCATCTGTAATGACCCTGGCAGCTGCAGCAGTTTTCACGCCGTCAATCACAATATTACACCTGTTGAGCAATCGATAACTATCTTTCCAGTAATTTACATTGTTCATCGTTGATGAAGCATTGTATGTTGCAGCATAAGTGGCCGTATAAAATGTTCCCACATTGACAACATCTTCTCCTCTATTGTCGCCCTGTTCTACGAACGCAGCTCCAAAAGGGTAGCCTCTGGGAGCTGAAACAGTGGGATTGGCATAATAACCCATTTGCGCAGCTTCATACATTCCGGCGACAGTTAGGGCAATTAGTTCAGGCGTCTGAAAAGCAGCAGTCTCTGAAACCTGATTGAAAGGCTGGAGATCGATGTTCTTCTCACAGGAAGAGAACACCAACATGAAGACAAGGACCGGAACTGCAAACAGCTGGCTTGTTTTGGTATTGAATTTAACTATGTTTTTCATGATAGAATCTATTTTTAGAAGTTAAAATTTGAAGTTAACACCAGCCGTAATCACTCTCTGCCGTGGAGTACCGTTGTAGTCAACACCTGAAGCTTCCATTTCCGGATCGATACCAGTATATTTTGTCAACATCAACAGATCCTGTCCTTGAGCAAAAATTCTCAAGTTTGAAATACCAATCTTGTTCAACAATGATTTTGGTAAAGTATATCCTACAACCAGATTCTGCAACTTAAGAAAGTCACCTTTTTCAATCCAACGGGTGCTGGAAACATCAGTTAAATTCACAAAAGCATCTCCCGAATACCACAATCGAGGTGTCCATCCATCGCCAGGAACGGCAACACTTTGCCACCTTCCGAGAATTTCTGTACTGTTGTTCTGGAATTTTTGGTTCATCAAATCCATCCGGGTGCGGTTCATGACGAAGTTTCCTCCACTGTAGCGAAACATCAGATTAATATCAAACCCTTTGTATTCAGCTTTGAAGCCAAATGATCCGAAGTAAGTTGGAACAGTAGATCCCAAAAGTTTACGGTCGGTCGGGACCAATGTGGCAGCTACAGATATATCCGATGGATTGGCTTCTGTATACACCTTGTAGGTGGAGGTAGGAATATTTCCCTGAACCATGGATCCATCGGCTTTTCTGTAAATTGGATTACCATTTGTCATATTCACGCCTACGTAATCGTAACCAAAGAGCGTCCGAATTGATTCGTTTTCACGAATGATGGAATAGGTGGAAATAATATCCAGATGATCAACAAGTTCAAGCACCTTGTTTTTCCCAAGAGAAAGATTGGCATCGAATGTCAATTTGAAATCCTTCTTGGAAATAAGCACGGCTTCTCCTGAAAATTCATAACCCCAGTTCTGCAATTTGCCAATATTCTTGGAAATTACGTTTCCAGGTATCCCAAAGGCAGGAGGCGTAGGAACTCCCAATATCAATCCATCCTGGTTGTTGTTGAAGTAATCGAAGGTGAATTTGAACTTGTTTTCAGCAAAAGATACATCCAAACCAAAGTCTGTTTTTTTACTCGTTTCCCATTTCAGTTGATCGTTACCGATCTGAGAGAAGGCAATACCATTGTAATCGGCGTATTTGGCACTGGAATAAAGACCAAGATACGGATAATTGCCAATGTCAACATTGCCAACCTCAGCATAAGATGCACGGATTTTTAAATCGGATACTGATTTCACGTTCGCCATAAATGATTCTTTGGAGATCGTCCATCCCACAGAAACACCGGGAAAAATGCCATAGCGGTTTGCAGCCGGGAGAGAAGAGATGCCATCCCGACGTACGGATGCCTGGAAAAAGTATTTAAGGCCATAATTGTAATTGACCCTACCAGCCAAAGAGTTAAATCCATTCTGTGCCAGTGATCCACCCGAAGATTGAGTTCCATAAGATCCTGTAATCAAGTTGTGGCTAAAAAATGAATCCGACATATTGCTTCCTTGTCCCCAAAAAGAATTGACCGTTTGTTGCTGGAACTCACTAACAAGACTGACATTAAGATTGTGCACATCAGCCAGGGTTTTGGTAAAAGTCAGTATATTTTGCCAGTTCCAACGGGTTGAATTCCGATAGTCCTGGTAAATAATTCCATTTGATCCTCTGCCATCCCCATGGTATGGATTCCAATATTGTTGACCTTCAGCACCTTTGGTATCGACCCCAACCTGAGTCTTGAAAGTGAAATCTTTCGCGAAAGTTGCCAAAGCATATCCACTTGCAACAACACCCATAATTTTGGATCCATATACATTCTTATCCAGGACATACCGGATATTGGTAAGGTTGTCATCAATCGACTGAAGGTTTTGTCCTCTTCCGACAACAGCAAGATTCGTGTCGTCGATGTTGTAACCAGTTGGATCATTTGCGTCGAAGACGGTAGTATTGGGCAATTGACGAATGGCATTGAAGATATTACCCGACAATGAATTGGTACCGGTATTTAACCCGAAATATTGTGATCTTGAAATGGCTGAGTTCATACCAACAGTAAGCCATTTGTTTACCTTCTGATCTACATTGGCACGCATGGTATACCTGTTCATTTTGTTTGGACGGGAAACCCCTTCCTGGGTGGTATAACCAGCTGAAAAATAGTATTTGGTAGCATCGTTTGCACCTGATACAGCCAGATTGTGGTCTTGTTGAAAAGCATTCTGACGTAGAACCGCAGCTTGCCAATCTGTATTAACATCCGATCCAACGGCAATGGCAGTTTGGCCACGATTTGTTCTTTTCTCATTCTGAATTGTAATAAAATCAGGCGTTTGCAACAAATTAAACAGGTTAACAGGAGAGGCTACACCAATGTAATTGTTGTAGGTAACGCTTACTTTCCCTTTTGATCCCTTTTTTGTTGTGATTAGAATGACGCCGTTCGCTGCCCTGGATCCATAGATCGCAGTCGCTGAACCATCTTTCAAAATTTCAACCGATTCGATGTCGGCGGGGTTGATGTCACCCATGGCATTGGTCGAAGAAGCACCTCCAATGTCACCTGTAAATACAGGCATTCCATCGACAACCACCAAAGGATAGGTTCCTTGAGAAATAGAGCCGACTCCACGAATCCGGATACGGGGAGCCTCTCCCAACACACCTGTGGCAGTGGTTACCTGAACTCCTGCAGAACGACCAGCCAATTGTGATTCAAAACTAGGTGTAGCTAAATTGGCCATGGCATCTCCTTTTACCTGCGAGATTGCTCCGGTTACTTCCCTCTGCTTCTGCACGCCATAACCTACCACAACTACTTCATCCACAGCGACCTGGTTAGGGTTCAGCGCGACCGCATAACTTTTGGCACTGGTTAAGGCAACCTCGACAGAAGCCATCCCTACAAAAGAGACAGTCAGTGCTTTGGCACTTTGTGGTACCTGTAATCTGAAAGCACCCTCCATATCGGCAATGGTACCCAGTGTCGTACCTTTTACCACAATTGAAGCACCCGGAATTCCACCTCCATCTTCAGAAGAGGTAACTTTCCCTGTAACCTCCCTGGTCTGGGAAAAGACCAGTTGCAGCCCGATCAGAGACAGGAAAACGAGCAACAGCGAAATTTTTTTCATTGATTTCTTTTTGATTTTAACTTAATTATTACCATCCACCACAATTGCGCACCAATTCCAACTTGTTATAAAATGTTAATTTTTGCGCACTAATGCAAATATATGTAAAAAATTGAATAGTACAAATTATCAACAAACACCGCCGATATCTTAAGAATATGTTAGCAAATACTACCGTTCAATTAGAAAATCAAAGATTGTTGGCTGAAATGCAAATTGCGGCTCTAAATCTTGGCAGCGTTAAAATGAAAAAGGAGCACCCCTTGCGGGAAGCTCCTTTTTCGTATATTGACGGTAAACCGTCACCAATCAGATTTAATTACTTCTTGGTATAAGTGTGTACACCTGTCTCGATGGATTTTCCATTTTGATAGATGGTGTAATTACCCTTGATTTGACCAGTTGTTGTGTTGATGGTACCTGATTCGATTCCTGAATAACCTCCACCGAAATCGGTTAAAGCCATGGAATAGGTCAAGGCAGTCAAATTCACTGTAAACACAGCTGGCCATGAAGCCCAGTACTGGTCAATTTTCAGCGTCGTATCTGACAATTTTGTAAAAGCAACCGGATAAGTCCAGCCTTCTGCCGGTTCATCACAAGTATAGCTGGCTACAAAAACACTAATCGGATCGAAAATGGTAAAACTCCATGTTGGTCCATAGGTCATTACACCGTTGGCGTCCTTCATGGTCACCTTCCAATAGTATGTTTTTCCGACAACTACAGGAACAGTTATCTTGAGACCTGAATTGGCAGCTTTGTACAAAGCTGGTTTGGAATCCAGTCCAAAATAGACATCAGCCAGTGCTGCATCTCCATTCCCATCGGTTGAAGTCCAGGTGAGGTCAACAGTTGTTCCGGTGACTTTAACAGTTGTTGCATTCAGCGGAGCAGTTGCAACCGGAGTCGAAAAGGACTGGAAAGTTGTAGTAGTCAAATCCTTGGTGGAACAACTTTGCAGTACAAACAGCCCAAATAAAACAGGCAGCATTGCAACGATCAAACTTTTTCTTTTCATATTTTTCATTTTTACAATATTATATCAAATTATCAAATATGATTACATACGGGTACAAACCTCATACATGATACGGTTACCAGCTGAACTGTTATAATAGCAGTTCAATACAAATTTCTTGGTAACCGGGTTGTAATAGTTGATCGTCAGATCTGCAGGTTTCAACGTAGCGTCACCCGTCCAAACCGGCCACATACCACCCACGGATGAACCTGTTGAAGGATCAATCGGGGTCGCAATAACCTTGTAACAGGTTGTTCCACCAACGACAACAGTCGCTGAAGTAACTTCAATGGTGACATCATAGGAGAAATAGTTTCCGAATCCGTTTTTCTGAACAGTCTTGCAATTCAATGTCTTGAATGTTTCGATCTGACCGGCACTGATGGGCTCAGTTGCATTACCCGGACGAATACGATAACCAGTCACTGCATAATCGGCAGCATAAGGATTGGATATCGGCAATGCCAACAGGTAAGATTTCATGTTGGCTGCGACAGGAATATCAACACCGGAGGCAGTTTTGCATGAAGTAATAGAGATCGCAGTCATGAAAGTAGCACAAGCATCCAGGGTTTCTGCTCCCCACACTTTTGCAGAAGCATAACCATTCCTCGTTCCGGCTTTGATCACCAGAGCGGGAGTTACAAGTGAAACTGTAGGAAAAGAGGAGTAACTTTTTCCTGCAGCCTTGTTATAGGCTGTAATAGCGGCTGGATCAACAGCAAGGTTCACTGTTATGTCTTCGGTAGGAAGCGCATCAGTGGCTATGTTAACCAGAAAGGTGAATGGAACCTCACCTGCTACCGGTTTCAATGCCAATTGCTGCAACGTAGCAACCGAAATGGTGGCATATTGTTTACCGGCTAAATCAGCCGTCCAGTATTCTCCCACATTGTCTTTAAGGCAAGAACTCAACAGAAAAATTCCTGCAAAAAAGGAGAGGGTCAATGATATTTTATTTTTCATACTTAAATATTTTTTAAATTAATACAATCGATCCTTAGCGGTTCTGCCAGAAAATCTTGGATGTAAAGGCACTGATCGCACCAACTGCAACAAGGTTGTCGTTGTTGACAGAGATCTCTCGTTGTGGATAGAGCAACCTGACAGGAGGCGTTGGACTCAGCTTGTTCGGGTCGCTGGAGAAGGTAATGGTGGAAGGAATACCAGATCTGCGGTAGTCGGTCCAAATCTCAATCGGCGCTACACCATTCAGAGAGATCCATTTTTGGGTAAGAATCAAAGTGATCTTGTTGGAAGCCAGATCATAATTGACAGATGCCTTGTCAGACGCTAGGAATGCAGTGGTAGCAGCGGGAGTGACGCCCATGTACTGGCAGGATTGAGTCAAAGCAGCATTGTAAAATGCTTTACCTGTACCTGCGATGTAGCCTCTTTCTGCTGCTTCAGCCTGGATGAACAAACTTTCAAAATCAGTCAGCAGTGGGGCACTCTTGTCGAAAGTACCAACCATGTAGGTTTTGTCGCCAGACTTGAACCCAAGATAGGATGTCTTGTTGGAAGCCAGCGCCTGAGCCAGATCCTGGCCAAGGGTGTTGCCATCCCAAACGGTAGCATCAGCAGCAGTTGCATTGAAGAAATGACTCAGTCGGGGATCCGCATTGTCTTTCAGGAATTTGATCGCATCCTTGCCAGCCATGTGGTAGGTAATACCGTCTGTTTGGGAAGTTCCGTCTGCCTTGTAATACCTTTCGTAAAATGGGTTCATCTTGCCGGCAGAATTCAGGAAACCTGGATTAACCAGTCCGCCTTCACCTGCGCCGAGGTAACCAACAGAAGCTGTGGTAGCGATGGCTGCTTTGATGTAAGTATCACGTCCTGTCATACCCGATTGGTGTACCAGCAATCTCAATTTGAGGGTATTGGCAAACCTGGCCCATTTGGCCATGTCTCCGCCGTACATGATATCACTGGCAGCAGGTATTGCTGTGGCATCGGCCGCTGCTCCCTGGATCAGTTTAATGGCGGCATCCAGTTTGACAACCAGATTTTCATAGATGTCCTTTTGCTTGTCGTATTTTGGCTTCAAAACTCCGGCTCCTGTACCAAAAGCATCTGTATAAGGAACATCACCCCAGATATCCACCAGGTTTTGCATGATGTAGGCCTTCAGGATCATCGCAGCTGCAAGATAATTGCACTCTTTGGGATCCGCTGAAGCCTTCTCAATTTCGGTAAGGTTCTGACCATAGGTATAGAAAGAACTGAAAGGACCTTGGTAACTGGCATTTTGCAGATTGTATTGCATCAGGGTCGTTGGTTGTGTATAACCTGTGCTGATCGACCAGAGTCCGTACCAAAGGTAAACAAACTCGAAATTACCAGGAGTGTTCATGTTGGTTGCAATGTTTTTTAAGGCAGCAGGCAACAACAACTTACCCGGTACTTGTGAAGCGCTGTTCGGATTGACTTCATTCACGGTAAGAAAATCTGAGCAGGAACTTCCTAAAAGAACCAGAGAAACTAATAGCGTTATAAATATCTTATTCATCTTAGTATCGTTTAAATTTTAGAAAGTAAGTTTTACACTAAAACCATAGACTCTGGTAGGAGGGGTCTGGTCTTCTGTGGTGTAACCAACGGCATTGCTGGTAGCTCCCTGGGTGTTGAATTCAGGATCCGTCCATACATTGGATTTTGGACGCAACATCAGCAGGTTTCTTCCGATGACGGAAATTTGGGCTGCCTGAATGGAATTGCTTCCGAAGAGTTTCTTTACAGGAACGTCGTAAGAAAGGGCGACCTCTCTCAGTTTCCAGAAAGCTGCACTCGTGGTGTAAGTCCGTTGTACGTTGTGATAGTCTGAGTTAACCCAGAAAATACGGCTGGCATCTCTGATAAGGATGTTCGTATTTGGGGTATAAACACCAGGAGAAGGCTGAGTTACTGAATTTGGAATTACGAATGGCTGACGGCCGTTCTGAGCAGAGTGCTCTGATACGCCGGTGAAGTCCAATGCGTTACCTACTGCGTTTACGATCACGTTGCCACCCCTGTATTCAGCAGTAGCAGACAAACGGAAACCTTTGTAGTTCAAATCTGTAGAAATACCCAAGATATGGTTCGGGTTACCATGACCAACTTGCTGAAGTGCTGCGTCTTTTACAGGCTGACCGGTAACCGGATCAACAATGATCTGTCCTGTAGGAGTCCTTTGAACATCAGAAACCTTGATGGCAGGGAATTGTTGACCAACTTTAACATAAGAAGCATCGGCAATCGCGATCTCATCCAATCCGGGGAAGATCGAAACAACTTTTGACTCCATGTACGAATAGTTGACAGAGGCGTTCCAGGTTACTTTGCCCAGATTAAGAAGCGGTGTGAATTTTAAGTCTGCTTCAAGGCCCTTGTTGTCAAGTTCTCCGGCATTGATCAAAGCACTGTAGTAACCTGTTGCAGCAGAAATCTGTGCAGGAATGGTCTGATCCAGTGTCTTGGTCTCATAAATATTGGTTTCGAGGTGAATCTTGTTCTTCAGGAAACTTAATTCTAATCCAAGCTCAGTTTCATTGGTCTTCTCAGGCCTGATAAGTGGGTTGCTCAACGTGGTACTCAGTGCGAAACCGGCGGTATTCCCATATGGGAAGCCAGCTGCAGGATAATACTGTGGCAGGGTGCCATACCAGTCTCCAAGAGAAATTTGCCCTGTTTGTGACCAGCCTCCACGAACTTTCATGAAAGATAAAATGTTGTTGCTGATCAGCGAAGGAAACATCTGCGACAAAACAAGACTCACGTCAGCGGCAGGATAGAAGAAAGAGCGATTGGCCTTTGTCAACCTGGAATCCCAGTCGTTACGTCCGGAGAAGTGAACGAAGGCATAATCTTTGTAACCGATCGAAAAGTCGGCGAAAGCACCGATGGAGTTACGTTGGTTCGTAGCCTGCGTAACCGCCGGCTCACCTACACGGTTGCTGATGTTGTAGAGGCCCGGAACAACCAAACCACTGCTCGCTGCGTCATAGATGTACTCATTCTTGTTGGAATAAATAGAGTTACCCAAAACTGCCTTCACATTGATGTCTCCAAATTTTTTGTCGACAGTTGCGGTAAAGTCATTGGTAAGAATCATGGTATTGCTCATCTGGTCGCTTGAACTTGCTGCATAAGGTGAGGTAACACCCATGTGGCCCTGGCTCCATGGATCCGATGCTGAATAAGCACTATAGATGGCTTCGTCCTTGTGGTTGTGGTAGTTGGTACCGTTGTAAATCAAACCGGAACGGTTGGACAACTCCAGCCATTTCAAAGGTTTCAAGGTCAAATTGACAGATCCCAGGATGTCGTTGCGCCTGGTGTTGTTCCTGGCATGTTTGATCTGCCAGTATGGATTGGGATAATAGGCATTGAAATAGCCATCCAGGGTAGCAAATGGATTGTTGACGATGTCTTTGTAGGCAGTAAGTGGTACCTGTGGAGGAGTATTCAGTACATTCCAGTAAACACCCCTGTTCTGGTTCATGTCACCACCCGATACGCTGGTAGCAGTATTGGTGAAAGAGAGAGAATAATCGGCAGAGAAAATACCATATTTTCTTCCGGCCGCCAAACGGGCACCCGTTCTTCTGTTGGTATCGTCAGGGATGGTACCTGTGCTTTTCACATCCTGGGCAGAAAGATAGAAATGACTCTTGTCGTCACCACCCGAAACAGAGATGTCATTCTGCATGGAAACACCCGTATTGAAGAAGTTTTTCTTCTGGTCCTTCACAGCAGAGTAAGGAACCATCTGGTATGATCCGTCGACCAGTTTACCACCCAAAATAACCATCTGGCCGTTGAATTCAGGACCAAAAGTCTGGTTTTCATAGGAGGTATAAGGATCTGTATTGCGGTCAGGACCAATCCAGAAAGTATAGTTGTTGTCTGAGTTACTCTGATTCTCACCAGAACCACTACCAAACCTGGTTTGCAGGTTGGGAAGATAGGAGATTTGCTCAAAAGTTGTGATGTTACTGATCTTAACGGTCAGTTTACCCTTGTCACCCTTTTTGGTTGTTACGATCATCACACCATTGGATGCATCGTTTCCATAAAGAGCTGCTGCGGATGAACCTTTCAAGATGTTAACGTCAGCGATATCGTTCGGGTTGATAGAGTTCAGGTAAGTGGCACTAACCGGTACTCCGTCAAGTACAACCAACGCCTGGTTACTCGCCAGGAAGTGGCGGTTACCGCGGAGGGTGATCTTGGTCTCAGGATTAACCCCGTTGTTGATGGTATTGATCTGCAAACCGGATACCTTGGCTGCCATCCCGTTCATCACATTGGAGGCTCCTGCAGAGGTGAGTTCCTGGTTGTCCACTTTCGCGGTAGCAACTCCCATCTCTTTTGGTTTCCTCTTGATACCCATGGCAGTCACAATTACCTCGTCGACACTCACGGTCTCTGATTGCAATACTACCTTGTAATTGCTTGCGGAGGTCAAAGCCACTTCGGTAGAAGCCATACCTACGAAAGTTACGGTAAGCGCCTTGGCACTCTGCGGAACTTTGAGGGTGAACTTACCATCCATGTCGGTGATAGTCCCAAGCGTAGATCCCTTCACAACGACAGATACCCCCGGTATAGAGGTGCCGTCATCGCCGGAAGTCACAACACCCGTAATTTGACGGGTTTGTGCGAAGACAACTTGTAAACCTATAAAGCCGAGGAATACAAGCAACAGCGAAATTTTTCTCATAGACAAATTTTTAGCGTTAAACAAAA
>CAZGSQ010000061.1:0-20383 GCA_964528535.1 uncultured Tangfeifania sp.
ACGAGATAGCTTCAGGTGACTGGAGTTCAGACATGTGCTCTTCCGATCTGGTTTTAATTTGGTAGAGACACCAATTGTTCTAAGATTCAAAGGCTTGCCAGTTGCGTCTTCGAGTGCTTTCAGTATGGCATCGTTGTAGGTAAAACCAATCCACCTGCCATCCTTGCTCCATTCGTGGCGGTGGGTTCCACCACGCAAGGCACCCTCCGTATAAGGAGGTGTAACATCTCTGGCATCCATAAAGATGGGCTCATTCGGATGAATTACATCGACGATGGTCCCGGTACGTTTCCATTGCTGGTAAGGATTACTTTCGCTGCAATGTGCAAGTCCGTGAATGAAAATCACCCTGTTTTGGAAGGGATGAAAGCTGGCTGCACCTGCCCCCGGACCGAAGGATTGATTGTCTGTCACAGAAAAAAGTACCTCGATCTTACCGGATTCTACATTTACCCGTTCTATGGAAGGCGAACCGCCAATGCCACCAATGGTGGTACGGGTATCATACACCAGCCATTTGCCATCGGGGGAAAAATTGTCGTTGTTGTCGAGATCGTGGTGGTAGGCACCCTTGGTTAGTTGTACAACTTGGCCTATCTTACCATCCATGAAGCAAGACGCTACCAGCAACTGAAGGAGAAACCCTCCCACCAGCATCCCATGCGTCAATGCCGAAATACCTCCTTCATCTTCCCTTTTTCTCATCCTCCCATTTTCAAACTCATATCTCATAACTCATATCTCATAACTCATAGCTCCTTTATCGCTCAGCCGCAACACATTCCTTTGCAAACTTAAGTGCCTCTTTCTCGTAAATGCATCCGGTCATTTCACCCAAAGAGGTTCTGCTGCAGTAGTTGTAACGCTCGAATCCTCCAAAATCTTCTTTGGTCAGCATGTAGCCAAAGGCATCGTTGGTAAGACCAAAAAGCATCGGCTGTTCGGTATTCATCTTTCGTTTTACGTAGAACCCTATATTGGGCAGGGCTTCACCTGGTATGGTCAGAATTTGTGCCTTTCCAATTTTCAAAAGGTTTAGTCGCGTTGAAATGGAAGTAAAATCATGATTTTTGGCAAATTCGGCGGCTAATGGCGAATGCTGAAGTACTGACCTCATTTTCTCCGAGTCGATGGGAAATGTGATGGACTTGGAGGCGCAAAAAATATTTGCATTTTCATCAGCTTGTGCCGGTTCGATGATCCGAAGGGCTTCATCGGCCATCAGGTTTCCAATTCGGACACATTCGGCCCAGTCGTTGGCTTCTTTGCCATTGTCGAGTCTGGTATCTGCCGTAACCATTCCTCCCTGGGCGCTGTTCATGAAGATGGCCATGCCTCCAACTTTTGATTCCAGGCGATCGTAGAGTGGACCGCACAAATCGGGACTGATCAGTTTGCGGCTCGTACCCAGAATTTCGGGATGGGTTGCATAATTGACCAATGTTGCAATTGGTTTGCCCTTGTTTTTTCCTGTTGTTGCGATGGCCTGAACAACACCCATTCGGGGATCATACAGTTTTGGTGCATAATAGTTGTAGGCTATTTTTCCTTTGGCTTCACCGACAGCCGTTCGGACAGATGCAGGTTCCAATTTTGCAACGGCTTCATTGACAGCCTCCGCAATTTGTTTGACGCACCATTCGAGGTACTTCAAGTCGGCAGCTGTGTTCCCCTTTTCATCTGTAAATCCGTACGCATCGGGGCAGCTATGTGCATGCGTCACACCTATCAATACATTTTCGGGAACAATGCCCTTGATCAGTTTGCGGGATTTGTCGCCAAGAAATGCTGGCCAACCAATGTTGTCAACACTTACTATTGCCATCCTTGTAGGACCCTTTTCCAGGACAAATGCACGAACAGTAAGTTTGCCCTGGAATCCGGTGGGCATCTCAGGAGTTCCCATTCCACCCGATATTGGAATGAGGTGATCAGGGGTGATGTCCCGCATGGCTGCACCGGCTTTTAAAACCTGACCCTTGGCCGGAGCCAACAAGATTGCAAACAGAAGAATGAGTAGTAATCGCATAGGAGTTGAATTAAATGATGTGGTGATGTGCTGATTTGGCAATGTGACCGACTGTCTAATTAACCAATTGCCCAATCGACTAACCGTCCTATTAACCAATTGTCTAATTGACTAATCAGCCAATCAATACAAGTAAATCGGGTTGGTATAGATCCAGGGTAACCATTCGTTGCCTGGTTTCACTTCGACCTCGAGGCGATAGGCACCCTTTTTCAAATTACTTCCGAACGAATATTCGTATTTACCACCAGTTGTAACGTCCACTGATTTGCCATCTTTAACAAGGGTAAATCTTCCGGGATAGGGTGATATAGCCTGAAGTGCTTTCAGATCGGCGATTCGAATGGAATCACCCATGATTCCTTTTGGTTTTCCGTCTGTTCCTTCGGCAAAAAAGCAAAAACCGGTAGCATCAGCCAGACTTCTGAATGCCGTAAAATGGTGGCCTTCGATCATGTGATGCGCAATATTTTTGGTAGTCAGGGAATCAGCAAAAAGGTAATTGACCGAATTATTGAAGGATGTTTCATAGGTATTGATCAGCATCCAGCGAAAAATCCAGCCACTCTGATCGGGTTGGTGGAACATCCAGCGGTTCCAGAAGGATACTTTGACAGTATCTATCGGTTTTGTATTGATGCCCATCCACTGAACCCTGCCATCTTTCAGGTAACGTGCCCTGAAATTGACATTTTCGTGCTCGTCGACTGCCGAGAATCCTACAATCTTGCGGCGCGTGTTCAGAGAATCCCATCGTGCAAGTATTTTAGTCTGACGCTCAAAAATCGTGCGGTAGGCCCAAGCCCGGTATTTGGATCCATTGATCAGAAAATCGGTCAGGATGGGCAAAGTGTGACTCTTCTCCAGCACGTTGGTATGAAAATTGTAAATTTCCATACCCTGAAACCAAATATTTGCCCAGTTGTGTGGGATCTCCGTGTGGGAATAAAAGAGCATTCCGCCTTTGGAGACGATTTGTCTGGACAATGTATCCTTGTTGATTTTCCAATTTAGGACCGTGGTATCCATTGGCCAGGAGACAAAATCCTGCTTCTCACTTCCAGGCTCGACCAGCACTCCATCGTAGATTCCTTTGTACCCTCTTGGAAAAGAGTCGAGGTCGCCATGGGGATGGTCGGTCAGAAAGATGAAATTGATGTTACGCAGCTTCGCAGCGGCGATTAGCTCAAAGATAGTGCCTTTGCTGTCGTGCGACCAGTAACTGTGCAGGTGAAGAACTCCTCGGTAGATTTTCAATCCGGTTATTACCGGACACTCTTTTTTCGTTAATTGAAAAGCTTCTACCTGCTTCTGAAATCTGGGATAGGACACAAAGCGGTGCCAAAGCGGTTTGGCAAAAAGTACCAGCAAAACAACTAAGAAGAGCCCCAACAATGCCAGGAGAACATTTTTTATTGCTTTAAGTAGTCGCTTGAAATTCATTGTGTTATTAAATATAAATCAGTTGTCAACAAATTCGATTTTGGAGTGTGCCTCCTCGGTATATGCTGCGGGTTGAAGACTATGCAAAATATCTGATTAGAATAACTCATTTCGCATTTCTCATCTTCCCGCCCCTCGTTTTCTCATTTCCCATTTTCTTATTTTCCAACTATCTCCGTCAGGTGTCTGATCAGGTCCATCGAATAGTCGCCCATGGTCGGACCAAACCAACCCATTAGTTTTGGTTCGTATTCATCCATGTAGAAATACCTACCGGGAACGATATAGCCGATGTAACTACCGTTGAAGCTGGAGACTACTGCCTCGAAGCCTTTGGCAGCCATTGCATTTTTTATCTGAAGTGCATACTCTCCACTGAAATCGGAAGGGGCTGAAATCCATATTAATTTACCAATTCGCAATGCCTGAAAGAAAACATTTTTTGGTTCCGGCATCAGTTTGTTGCTGAGCCAGGTCGCGAGATTAATTTTGGTTGTCAGACGAAGATGGTATTCCGGGAGAGTTACCCTTAAAGAGGCTGATGACATGAAGGAGGTTTCCTGGTAAGTTGTAAGCGGTAGTCTGATGAGCAAGCTGTCAGCCAATGATTCGCCCAGGTATCTGGCACTTTCGAAGGCTGAACCTTTGGAGGAAGGACTTTGGCTGCCAATCGATCCGGCACAGAATAGGGCCACGTCAAAGGAGTTTGCCTCCATTTTTCGTTCCCAGTAACCAGGATAGTCGCCGCTGAATTGCATGTTGCCGGCTCCCTGGGTAGTGGCGTGGGCAGAAAAGGTGCCGATAACAGCCTTCCTTTTGCCCTGCTGATCCAAGAGCAGGTAGGTAAAATCGTTGTTTTTTGTACCTAACTCACCGATAAAACGGTTTCTGGTGAAACCTGCAGCATCAAAACTACCGTACGTCAGCTTGGCCTTTGAAAGGTCAGAAACAGCCAGGAGTGCGGTCTTAACAATACAATTGACCAGCCATTCCTGAATTGCCGGATTTGGTTTCCCTGCAAATTGCTCACCGATGAAACCGGGGCCCCATGCACCTACGCTCGAATGGCTATGGGTGGCTGTTAAAAGCAATTGGTCTCTTGAGATGCCTCGGGCCGCAAGCTTTTCAATTGCCCGGTCAATGAGATTTGGCGGCATAATCAGAAGATCAGCTCCAACAAAAACCATCAGTTTCGTTCCAACCTTGAGCGCGACCGACCTTACAAAAATGCTGTCGTGGACACCCGTGGCTGATTTTCCTTTGCGTGCCCCAAAACCCGCAAGCGGAACGGAGACGAACTTCCCGGTTACGGGATCATCGGTTGCATTGTTGACACCCGGGGTGATGCTAACCCTTGAAAATCCGGCCAGAAGCGAGTCCGATACTGCTATTTCAGATCTCTTTATACTGTCGACACGGGCCATGGTTTTCTTAAAATAGGCAGCATTCATGAAGGGCTCTTCCTTCACTGGACCCGTCGAAACGACAAACAAGACGACCAGCAAAGCAACGAAAGTGATGAAAATGTAAAAAGCTTTTTTCATGAAGAGATAATTATTTTCTAAACAGCACCTGTTTGTCTGAAGTAACGAACATTCTGGTGCATTGGGTAAAATCGGCACCAAATGGGGATTTGTACTTGAGTTCGACATAAAATGCCTTGAAACCAGAGGAAGGATATTCGATTTCGACATGAACCACAGGCTTCTTTTCGGCATTGAGTCCAACGGAACCCCATTTTTTATCACGAAATTCCTGATTAGGAGATGTTGTTGAGAAGAGCGAGGCATCAACAAGTTTGTCGGCAGTTGTCTTAACGGTCAAGGTAATTTTACCTCCACTTTCAGAAATTGTGTCATCGCAGATCGGGTATTTTGATCTGGAGACTGTGTTTCCGAGAAAGGCACTCAGGGTTGCAAAGGCCCGTTTCTTGTCGCCCATATCGTGTGCGGCATTTGGTGTGTAGCAGATGTGGTTGTTCCCTGGAATGTCATCGATGTAATTTTTCACTGCATCAACCGGCCAGTAGGGGTCATTAGTCCCCATAAACAGCATTTTTGGCATGGTGAGTGTTTTGCGGTAGGAATAGGGATCGATCATCTTGACAAGATCGTTACTTTGACTGTCACCAAACTGTTGGGCAAGACCGAGTTTTACATAATCCTGAATTTCAATGCTGTAATCACCCCAAACGACCTTGTGGTAAGGAATGTTCACTGGCATATTCAACATGTCAATCACCATTGGACCAATTGCAACAACGCGGGGATCGTTGGCACCGGTCAGCCAGGTTGTCCAGCCTCGTTTTGATGCACCGGATACTACAAAACCTTTGATCTTTTTGTGAATCTCTTTTTTCGCGAATTCCTGTACCAGGTCCATTGCGCGAACGGCACTTTTGGTCATAGGAAACAGGAGAGGCCAATTAAAATCGTGGTCATTCTGGTAGTTATGAAGTGTGCGGGAGATCAGCGCATCCTCGGTTAAATCATCATAAAGCGGTTGATTGGGGACTTGCCAGAGGAGGGCAATGATTGTCTTGTCGACTTTGCACATTCTTCCGAATTCCTGGGCCAGATCGTCAGCAAATTTGTGGGAATTTGGCTTTTCATTTTTGTTGCTGCCACCTGTAATGAAAAGAAGTGCATCATTGAATTGAAGGTCATCGGGGACCATCACCATTAAGTCGTGTGTCCAATGAATTTTCTGCCAGGTTTGCGAGGTATACTCGATCCGGAAATAGGTAAGCCCTTCGCCTTTCAGTTGCTCTTTCAGTTCCCATTTAAAAGAGGCATCTCCATTGTGAAGATAGGCTTGTAGTGCGGTTTCCGGGGTAACCGGTTTCTTTGCCAAAGAAATTCCGGGTTGAAAGAGAACGAAGGTGAATAAAATCGATAAAAGTAGAATTCTCATTTGAAGTTGATTTGGAAAAAATGTAAATAGTTAATAGTATGGCATTTAAGAAAGCCATGAAGCATGATCGATCAAATCATTTTGCTCCATGGCTTTTCTCTGTTTCAGAAACCGTTAATTATTATTGCATTAACCACATTTTTGAGAACTCGGTGTCCCCTTTGTCAAGCTTGGCAATGGCTGCCTGATAGTTGACTGCATTGTTGGCCATCTCTGTTTGGGGATACCTGAAACGCAAAGGGAAGACGTAACCACCGGTGGCGAGGTAGGCATTTTTTTCAATGTAAGGGAGTCTTGTCCTTCTGTAATCGGTATAAGACTCTGCTCCCATCAAGAAGAGCCCCAACCACTTTTGCAAGCCAATCTTTGCCAATTTCTGGGCGGTTGTTCCGCTGGCGGGGAACTTGGCTTTGGCATTGTTGAAGTAAGTAGCTGGCAGAGGTTCGCCCCATCTCTTCAAGGAAAGTTCGACTCCCTTTTTGTAAAAATCTTCAGCATTTCCGGTTGTAATATACCCTTTAACGATGGCCTCGGCAAGCAGGAATTGTACTTCGTCCGCCTGTAAAACGGAAGCCCTGAGGAGCGGATTGGCATTTTCATTCAACAGTTTGGAGAAAATAGATACTTTGTAGTTCCATTTTGTATCGGGAAAGGCATAGCTGCCATTTGCCGCCAGCACATCAATGAAACTACCAGCAGGATAACCTGCATAATAGGTAAGCGAATCCTGAATTAATTTATAAACATTGTTGATCTGTGCACTGCTCCTGTCGAGGTATTCCCATAGAATATCATACGTATACCCCTTTTGAGAAATGGTCCGCTTACCATATTTTGTTTTGGTAGATGGATCGGTATAGGTATTGATGTTGATAGAATCGATCTTGTTGGTCCATGGACGTTCGATTGGTGCCACCCAAACTTTCAATCGCTCATCATTGAGGGCTTTGAGGGAATCAACCAATGTTTTGGAAGGACGATTGAGCAGGAAATTATCTGTATAGCCCATGTTCAGGGCACCCATTGGCCATGAATAGGTTACATCACCTCCCTGGTAAGGAATGGAGGCATTGTCGGGTGTATCGCTCATAAGGGGGAGAGCAGCCACGGCAGCAATATCAGCCGGAGCTGTTGCAAGCTTTCCTGAAACCCTCATTAATAACCTTAATCTTAATGAGTTGGCAAATTTAATCCATTTTGTTTTGTCACCTGCATAAAAAAGATCATAGGTTTTATCGATCGGTTCAGTACCGTCAGTAAGCAACTGGGTTGCATTTTTCAGATCTTGAATCAAGGCCGGATAGATGTCCTTCTGGTCATCGAATTTTGGAAAAAGTATTCCATTTTGACCTTGTAAACCAGTTGTGTAGTAGATGTCTCCGTAAAGATCTGTCGTCATTGACCACAGCAAAGATTTGAAGATGGTAAAGATTCCTTCGTAGTTCTTCAGTCCCTTGGCGTGAACCTGGTCGATGGCTGCCTGGACCAATTTTATTTGTGCCGTAGCGGAATACAGATCGCCCCTCGGTTTCTCGAAACCTTGGTAGATGTTGTCACCGGCACCCCTGTTCCCCTGCATGTATTGCATGGTAACAGCGAGTAAGGTTGTGTTTACACCACCCTGACCATTGTAGGTGTAAGCTGATTTCTGAATCACCGATGAAAGTAATAGATTGGGCTGGGCCGACTCTAAAACATCACGCTTTTGCAGGAGTTCATCTTCTCTCAACATTCTTTTTGAACAGGAGGCGAAGATGAAAATAGCTATAAATGCAAATAATATCTGTTTTTTCATGTGATTATTATTTTGTTTTTTATTTGCCACATGGAACTCCCAATTGTTATTCTCCTTTTTGAAAAAGAGTTTCGCATGGTCGTTTCATAATTGCAATGGATTAACGTTTAGAAATCGAATGATAATTTGAATCCATAAGATCCGATTGATGGCAGAGCCTTACCTACGATACCCTGGTTTGAACCAATTCCTTCGAAGGCTGATTCAGGATCACAGTTGGCATCGTCTTTGTTCCACTGGAAGATATTTCTACCTACCAAACCTATTACAACATTCTCGATATTCAATTTCTTGGTAAAACGGGATGGAATGGTATAATCTATGGTTATCTCTTTCAATTTAAAATTGGTTGCATCGCGAAGCAAGGATTGCGGGAAGGCCCAGAATTCCTGGCCCAGCAACAAACCCGGTAAGCCCCAGAAAGTAGCCAGAGGATCAGCTCCATTTACAATATAGTCGGCATCATTGTTTGGATTTCCGCCCGGTTTCAGCCAAACACCCTTCATGTAAGTCGCGTCATCCGTCCTAACGTTGGTACCATAAGAGGAGTATGTCTGCACAAGATTGGCCATTAACTGGTATTTCATGGCAGAAGCAGCCGGCCAGGGATAACCACCCGAAGCGGCATCCCGGCCACCTGATTCGTAGGCACTTGGTCCGTTCACTACATCTCCGATGGTGCGTAGGGAGTGTCCGTTTGTAACGGCTCTGCGTTCAATGTCTGAAATATATTTACCTCCTTTTCTGAAGCTTCCTACCAATCCGAGTCTCAAATTTTTCCATTTAACAGAAGAGTTCATGCCAAGGATAAAATCAGGATTGTAGTTTCCAATGGCTTGCCTGTCGGCTTCATTTGTAGAGTATTTCCAATCGGTACCACTGTCGGCGATGATCAGCATCCCGGCATATTTACTCGTTGCGGGCATTCTTTGGAAGGTTCTGTCGCCCCACATGGTGCCAATCTTTTCGCCTTCTGCCAACCTGATGTCAATATTTGGACCATTGCCATAGAAGGTGTAACCATTGGGTACATATTGGGTTGAAAGCTTGGTAATTGTTGATTCAACGGTGCTGTAGTTGACACCAAAATCCCAGTTCCAGTCTTTTGTGCGAACAGGATTAAAATTAAGCGAGAACTCGTATCCTTTGGCTTCAACAGTACCTACATTGGTTAACATACCTCCGTAACCTACTCCCGGAGAGGTTGGGATGTATCCTTGTTGGTTGTCGTGAATCTTCTTGTAGATGGTGAATTCTGCAGATATTCTGCGGTCCAGCATGGCAAGGTCAAATCCCCCTTCATAAGAGGTTGTGACTTCTGCCTGGATATTTGGATCTACCAGATTACCACCAATATTTACGATTTTGGTACTTCCATAATCCAGCGGACTAAAGCTAAAAGTATTGTTGCTTCTGGGTTTACCAATTCCGTGTCCAACTTGCGCAATACCGGCTCTCAATTTCAACAGATTGATAATTTTTGGCAATTTAAAAGTCGTGGAAGGCAACCAGCTCATGGAAAGTGAAGGATAAAAATGGTGGTTCTTATCTTCTTCCAAAATGCCACTCCAGTCATTTCTTCCGGATGCATCCAGATAGATTTGATCGGCATAACCCAACTGACCGGTTGCATAAACACTCTGCGACTTACCGATTCCCCAACTGTTGGAAGAGGTCATGGTTCCGGCGACAGCATTGCTCAGGGAATAGTCGTTGGCTCTCACCAGTTTTTCAGCATTGGCCGAATAGTTGTAACTGTTGCTGAAAGCATAATTATAACCCAGGGTGGCATTTGTCGAGAATTTTCCGAATGGCTTGTTCCAGATCAACATCAAGTCGTTTTGAACGGTAAGTCCATTGGTAGCTTGTACAGAGTACTTGCCATCCCTCTGGTCGGAAGCGGCAAAGTCCTTGCCCCTTTTGTATTCGTAGTTGTCGCCGTTGTAGTCAATCCCAGTGCGGGCCATCAGTTTAAGTGCTTTGATGATCTCGAAATCCAATTGAGCCTTTCCAAAGAAATTGTCTTTGCGGTAGGTATTGATTTCAGAATAGACATACATGTAAGGGTTGTTGGCATAAGGAGTTCCATCCGGTTTGTAATAGGGTGAATTTTGCAAGACTCCTTCGAATCCTTTTTTCCACACAGTCTGCATCTCTTTGATTGGCTGCAGGTGTGCAAGGAACTCCATCGTCAACTCCTCAATCACCTGACTGTTGGCAGATGTCTTGTTGGGACTGTACTGCCCCATGTAGTTACCATTGAGCGAGATTTTCAACCTCTTGGAAATGTTGTATTCAGCGCTGAAGTTGGCATTGATGCGATCGGTCCTGTTGTTGGGCATGACACCTGTATTTGACATTTTACCAATGCCGAAACGGAATGATCCGTCTTTGTAGTTACCAGCAACGCTTGCGTTAAAATTCAGGGTCGCGCCGGTCTGCATAAACTCTTTCAGACGAATTTCATTGGCAGGCTGGAAAAGCCTGGTTTCAACCCTTTGGGTCAAAGTGTTGTACTGATCGATCGGAAAATTGGGGAAATCAGAAAACTTGGCACCCCAATCGTAACCCTGGCCAGGAAGAACGTAGGAAGCACGAACCCCAATACCATATTCAGTTTGCGTCTTGAAAAAGTTATATGGCACATCAAAAAACATGGATGAATTGACGGAGACACCTATGCCCTGTTTGCCACCCTTGCCGGTTTTGGTCGTAATCATGATAACGCCGTTACCTGCCGCTGAACCATAGAGTGCACCAGCGCTGGCACCTTTCAAAACCGAGATACTCTCGATATCGTCAGGGTTCAATTGAGACAAGAGGTTGCCGAAGTCTGCACCATTTCTGTTGTCAATTCCGGCAGTTCCCATCGGAATACCATCAATGACAAACAAAGGTTGACTTGAAGCAGTTGAAGATTGGATGTTAAGGCTTGTCGCTCCGCGGATGGTGACAAACACAGAACCAGCAGGATCTGTACTGGTGGAGGTAAAGTTAACCCCGCTCACACGGCCATCGAGAGATTTCACAAGGTTTGCGTTTCCGCCTCTGGCCAAATCATTCGATTTAACCTCCGAGACTGAATAAGCAAGTGATTTCTTCTCCCTGGAAATACCAAGGGCCGTAACCACCACTTCATCAACTCCGATGGAGCTCGAAACAAGTGCAACATCTATCTTTCGCTGGTTGCCAATGGCAACTTCTTTGCTTTTCATTCCTACAAAAGAAAATACAAGGGTGGAATTCATGGGTACAGACAAGGAGAACTTCCCGTCAATATCTGTCACTGTTCCGGTTGTTGTTCCCTTCACCACTACACTGACACCCGGTAAAGATTGCCCGGTATCATCCTTGACATTACCTGTGACAATATTTTGAGCAAACAGGCCGCTGGATACAACCATTAAAATGCACAGAAACATTGCTTTTAGCATTTTTCTCTTCATCATAAATAATTTTTTTTAGTTGTAAGTATTGCTAAATTTTATATTCATTTTTACTTTCTGACATTTCGGTATAAAGCACTGAATACCGAAATTCAACTTAAGGAGCTACCTCAAATGTCAAGGTCAATACCATGTTCGGTGTGCCGATCAATCCTGGATAAACTGTTGATACAAAAACATTTGCTATCATTTTTGTATCCGTCAAAGTTTGAACAATACACTCGCTTTTGAAATCCATAATACCGAGGAAACCGCCCTTGGTGAAACTCAGTGTCGTCACATTGGGGTAGGTTACATTTGCAGCTGTTTTGCCATCGAGAGTTGCTGAGACAACCAGACTTTTGCCTTCATTGATCGCAAAGGTCGCACCAGCAGGAGTGACAAATGTCTTCAGATAAGCCAAACCGGCACCTGCAGCATCGGGAAGGGGCAGAATTGGTATGCCGTTTGCCAGACAATAAACATAGCCAGCAAAGATTCCACCGCCCTTTGGATTAATTGTCAAGGTTCCATCAGCTTTAAATACAAATTCATCCTTGTAAACCATGTCTAAACTAACGGCACTAAGGATACTTCCGGGATAATCTTTAACCACAGGTTGAAAGTTGGCAGTCGCTGCCGTAATCAGGAAAGAGGGGGCAGAAGAACTGATCCGCCACTTCTTGCTGCTTGTACTTCCTGCCAAGCCACCCGTAAGCAGTTGGGTTTTCGTTTTGGACGGAATGGAGACTTTGCTGGTTACAGAGGTTGTTCCGCCAGGACCTATGATGGTTAGCGTTACGTTGTAATCCAC
Source organism: uncultured Tangfeifania sp. (assembly GCA_964528535.1). Classification (GTDB taxonomy): domain Bacteria; phylum Bacteroidota; class Bacteroidia; order Bacteroidales; family Prolixibacteraceae; genus CAINVV01. The sequence continues at coordinate 12,420 of CAZGSQ010000061.1, forward strand.
CCCATAGGAACCATAAGAATGGACGGGAGCGTGAATGGTGTTGATATAACTTCCATCCCCAAAATCCCATTCATATTTACTGTCGTTGGAGACCTGGGCATAAAATGTTACCGTGTTACCTGTGGCAGCATAAGTAAATGAGGCTGTAGGCAAAGGATACTCTTGTTTACAACTTACAAAAAGAATTAACCCTAAAAAAAACCAGCCGGCAAATTTGAATTTTTTTTTCATAGAGTGTACATTTAAATTTAATTGCTTTTATTACAGGATTTTAAAATTTATATCGAATAAAAAACGGAAACTAATGTGAAATTTTTTTGCCACCCGAGGATGCTGCAGGTATCGTAAATATCCACCTAAATCGCAAACGGACCCGCATATTTTGTCAATTGTAATTGAACACTGTTCACTGCAAATAATGGCTATGATACCTTAGGGATTCAGTCTGCTACAATCTGTTATGAGTGAGTAAAGTCGGTACTAAAGTTAATAAATTGGATTAAAACTCTACAATAATAGTTAAAAAAGCTTAACAGATGATATTTTGCAAAATATTTTTGAATAAATAACAAATTTCGCAATATATCATAGGAACAGGTTAATATTTCATTATAAAATGAGATTTATTTTTCGATTGATGGTATGAATCGGCCAAAAATTCGATGGTAATGATAGAATCTCATACCGTTTAATCTGTTAATTTGCCGATCTCGAAGGTGACGGTAACTTGCACATTTCAAATTTTAAAATCCCTCCCTTCACCATATCCGCATGTCTCAGCCTCCAGCCTTTTAAAGGCTTGCCATTCAGGCTGATTTCTGATACATACCTGTTTTCTGCTGAAAAATTGGCTGCAACAAGGAACAGTATATTTTCTCCTACCTTTACCTGGGATTTCCTGAACAACGGAGCACCAAGTTCATAATAATCAGAACCTGCGATCGGATACAATCCCAGGGAAGCAAAGAGGTACCAGGCCGATAGCGTTGCTCCGTCATCATTTCCATCCAACCCTCCGGCACCTGCATCGTATTTGTTATCGAGTATCCAACCCGACCATTTTTGGGTTAGATCGGGTCGTCCTGCTTCGTTGAAAAGATAGGCCGCATGCAGGTCGGGCTCATTGCCATGCCAGTAGAAAGAACCAGGGTTCCAATGGCTCATCGTGGGATCCGACTTTTCAAAGAAATCGTTGAGCTCCATCACAAACTTTTCCTTTCCACCAAACAAATCAATCATTCCCTGCGGTTCAAAAGGAGCTGCAAACCGCCACTGCAGTGCACTTCCTTCAACATAATCCTTGGTATATTTTCCGTCCGTATCGAAGTAGGACAATTTCAACGGATCAAAATTTTCTGAGAACTGCCCTTTTGAGGTGCGTGATTGAAAATAGCGCGTTGCCGGATTCCATAGGTTCTTAAAGTACCCTGAATGTTCGTAAAAAAGCTTTGCATCCTCTTTTAAACCAAGTGAATCAGCCAAAACAGCAATGGCATGATCGGCCCAGGCATACTCCAGTGTTCGTGATACCGTCTTGTCCATCAGGTCAGTCGGGCAATATCCATACTTGTTGTATTCTGAAATTCCACTTCGACCACCAAACCGGGAACCCTTTGGTGTTGGGTTCAGGGCCAGAAATTTCATCCCTTCGTAGGCACTTTTGACATCAAAATCACGTATCCCTTTCTGGTAAGACTCCGAAATGACCATATCAGCCGGCGATCCCAACATCGAACCTGTGTAGCCGTTTCCCGATGGCCATCGTGGCAACCAACCGCCCTGTTCTTTCATCTTAACCAGCGAAACCAGCATGTCGCGCTGCTCTTTTGGTGCAATCAGGGTGTACAGGGGATGAAGTGTCCTGAATGTATCCCAAAGGGAGAGGTCGGTGTAATAATTGAACCCTTCCGCCTTGTGGACCTTCTTATCAAATCCTAAATATTCGCCGTTGACATCCTGAAAAAGTGTCGGCATCTGGAAGCAGCGGTACAGCGCCGTATAGAAAATCGTTTTTTGCTTCTGATTCTCGAATTCTGGTTGAAGCAGGTTCAATTTAAGTTCCCACACATTTTTAGACTCCTCCACAAGCTGCGCAAAGCTCTTCCCATTCGTCTCGCTATCCAGGTTCATGCGTGCATGATCGATGCTGACATGCGAAATCCCCATTCTCAGTTCAATAACTTGGTTTGAGTTGTCAAATGAAAAATCGATACCCAATTTTTTTCCAGATCCATTCAAAATCCCGATTTGAGGCTTTGTTCCCTCAAAAACAAGTGAATTGGCAAACTGCCGGCTAAATCGTGCAAAGAAATAGACTTTGATTCCTCCATACCTACCAGCGAAAGTGCCGAAAGTCCTCACTTCCCCTTCCACTTCAGACTTTTCGGCATGAACCTTAACACTTCCTTCATCAACATTTTTATCACCCAGTAAACTACACACATCCAACAGAATATGTTGCTTCTTGTTACCTGAGAAGGTGTACCTGTGGATTCCGCAGCGCTGCGTAGAAGATAGTTCGACCAAAACCTGGGGATCGTCCAACCTGACTGCATAATATCCCGGAAAGGCACGTTCATTTTCATGCTGGAAGGCCGCATATTTACCTTCCTGGTAAGATTTCCATCCATCCTCCTGGGTGGTTGGAACGATTCTGAAATGGCCTCCATCGGTGGCACCTGTGCCGCTCAGCCGGGTATGGCTGAAACCCATGATCCGGTTGTCCAAAAAATAGTATCCCGAAGTATTGAGCGCCTTCTTGCCAAAAACTGTGGATTCGGTATCCGGACTCAGTCTGACGACTCCAAAAGGCCTGGATGCACCGGGAAAGTTGTTGGCGCATACCCAGAAATATCCTCCGGTGCCTACGAACGGTGAGACATTGCGTCCAAGAAACCCTGGTTCAAAAGAGGTTCTCATCTCACCAAATGGTTGCTGGTTCCGATAGGAGAAATAGTTGTAAAGAAGCAGAAGTGTTAAAAATCCGGTCAGGAGCAGGACACTGAAAAGAATTAGCAGGTTCAACGGCCGAACCATCCTTTTTATTTGCTTCATGATAACTTGAGTTGATCGATTTTGGTAGTAGTTTTGAAGGATTCTTCCTGACTTTGGGTTTCAAAGCTATGAAAATATATTTTATGATGTTCTTCTGATTGCACGTGGATTTTGTGAACAAAAATCCAGTAACTTCCGTATAAAATGAGGTACACTGGAAGTAAAGTTTTCAGGAATGATTGGAAGAAAATAAAAAATAGCTAATATTGACAAGAGATAAAAACTTAAACTATGGCAGATCTTAGAACAACATTCATGGGAGTTGAGTTAAAAAACCCCATCATTCTTGGGGCATCAAGTCTGGTTGAAGACTTGGGTGCCATCAAAAAAATCGAACGTGCGGGAGCGGCAGCTATCGTCTACAGGTCCCTTTTCGAGGAGCAGATTAACCTTGAACAGATTCAGCTCGATGAGCAGGTAGGCGAATACAGCTACCGCAATGCTGAAATGGGGACAATATTTCCTGAAATCAAGCACAGTGGTGCGGGGGAGCATCTCTACAACTTGACGAAACTTATCAAAAATGTCACAATTCCCGTTTTTGCCAGTTTGAATGCCATTTACGATCAATCGTGGGAAGATTATGCGGTGCAACTTGAGAAGACCGGAGTTGCCGGACTGGAACTAAATTTTTATGATGTTCCTACAGATGCTCAGAAGGACAGTGCCGGGATCGAAGCACACCAGATTGCCATCTTGAAGAAGTTGCGCAACCTTGTCAAGATACCTATCAGTGTCAAGTTGTCACCTTTTTATGCAAATCCGCTCAACTTTATTGCGCAAGCCGATGAATCCGGAGCAAACGGCGTCGTTATTTTCAACAGGTTCTTTCAGCCTGAAATCAACATTGAATCGGAAGAGTTCTTTTTTCCGTTTGATCTGACCCACGAAAAAGACTACCAGATCACACTTCGGTTCGCAGGATTACTTTTTGGCAACATAAAAGGCGACATCTGTGCCAGCAGAGGAATTTCCGATGGCAAAGACATCATCAAGATGGTGCTTGCCGGTGCCAGTGCCGTGCAGGTTGTCAGCACGGTTTACAAAAACAAGGCAGAACACATCACCCACATGATAGAAACCCTCGAAGAGTGGATGGATGCCAAAGGTTACAAGACCATCGATGAGTTCAAAGGCAAGCTGTCGATGAAAAAGAGCAGAGACCCATATGCATACAAAAGAGCGCATTACGTAGATATTCTGATGAAATCGAACGAAATTTTCAAGAAATACCCGATGGTATGATTTTCAAAGACCCGGACCTTCCGGGTTTTTTTTATGCCTTTTCTCCAATTGTTACCCCTACACCCGGAAATTAGACCCATTTACTCAAAAATATGATTTAAAACATATTTCTCTACTTGTCTGCTCAGAATGAATCATTTAATTTAGTAGAACCGAATCCGGTATTTTATTTACTCACTTTAAATTTACCATTATGGATTCAATACACAATCGGATTGTGGAGTTAGCAGACATCCATGGCCGTAGCCGGGAAAGCCTTTTACCCATCCTTCAGGGCGTTGTTGAACAAGAAAATTTCCTCTCCAAACGATCGATGACCGAAATTGCAAAGGAATTAGATCTGCCTGCTGCGGAGGTCTACGGAACTGCAACTTTTTATTCCTTTCTCGAATACAAAAAAACGGGCAAATTCACCATTCGCGTTTGCAAAACCATTTCTTGTTCGATGAAGGGAAAAAACCAAGTTTTGCTTGCCATCAAAGAGATGCTCAAACTTGAGGTTGGCCAGACTACAGCCGACGGAAGGTTCAGCCTTGTCGAAACAAATTGCCTGGGCTGGTGCCACAAGGCTCCTGCCATGGTCGTGAACCACGAAGTCTTCACAGAATTGACCCCTGAAAAGGTTCGGGAAATCCTCGCCATCTACATGAAGAAGGAGATCTGATGGGAAGATGAGAAGATGAATGGATGAGAAGTACATGCGTCATCCAAAATCCAAAATTGTCCGAACGTGAATTACCCCAAAGTATAAAAGCAATATTATAAATTCCAAACACTTAAATAAGTCAAGTGATGATCGAGCAACATCTTTTGTTAAAAAGGGTCGATTTCATTTTTGTGCAGGACAACGACTGGGAAAAAATCTTGTATAAAACCATCCATCGACCCAAACAAGAGCTGATCAACGAGTTAATCAGCTCGGAATTGAAGGGTCGCGGGGGTGCAGGATTTCCCACCGGATTAAAATGGAAATTAACTTCAGAAGCAACCGGTTCAGAAAAATATGTAATTTGCAATGCCGACGAAGGTGAACCGGGAACATTCAAGGACCGTGAAATTCTAACCCGCGTCCCCTACAAAGTACTGACAGCCATGGCAGTTTGTGGATTTATTGTGGGAGCTTCCCATGGCATTATCTACCTGAGGGGGGAATATAAATTTTTGGAAAAGCCGCTATCGGAGGCCATCAATGAATTTTCCTACTACTGTAAAAAAATCAACCTTGACTTCTCCATCAAAATTTTTATGGGCAGTGGAGCTTATATCTGCGGTGAAGAGACAGCGCTGTTTGAATCACTGGAAGGCAAGAGAGGAGAACCGCGCAACAAACCTCCCTACCCTTCCATAAGCGGTTACCGTAACAAACCTACCGTGATCAACAATGTTGAAACACTGGCACATACCTACACCATTTTCAAGTATGGCGCCAAAAAATTCTATGATCTGGGGGTCCAGTATTCGCGAGGATCCAAACTCTTCTCAGTTTCGGGTGATACCCCCAAACCAGGCATTTATGAACTGGAATTGGGGATGAGCCTTCAAGACTTCGTGGATGAATTTGGAGATGGCGATACCAAGGCGGTGCAGGTTGGCGGAGCATCCGGGTTTCTGGTACCCCGCAAGAAATTCCACGAAACGGCCATCGGTTACCAGGGGAAACTTGTCGGAATCTCCCTTCCAACAGGAGGGTCCATGATGCTATTTAACAGTTCCCGTTCGATGTACAACCTGCTCGACAATTACCTTGAATTTTTTAGGGAAGAGTCTTGCGGACAATGCACTCCCTGTCGCATCGGATGTCAACAGCTCTATGCCGGTATCAAAGCAGTGAAAAAGGGAGAACGACCTGCCCCCTACCTCGACAAACTACTGAAATTGAGTGAAACCATGCAATTCACAGCAAAATGCGGTCTGGGGCAGTCTGTGGCCAATTCATTTGCTTCCATTGTGGAGAATTTCAGGGAAGAGATGATTTATTGAAAATGTGCCAATTTGCAAATACGCTAATTGGAGAATGTGGAAAGGTTTAGTGTAGCGCAATCGACAATCGAAAATCAAAAATCCAAAATTATGTCAGAGAAAATCCACATCACCATCAATGGAATAGAGGTTGAAGTCGACGAAAATACCGTCCTACTGGATGCAGCAAGAAAGGTCAATGTTGTCATTCCAACTTTGTGCTACCACCAGGACATTTGTGTAGCCGGGAACTGCAGGGTTTGCGTGGTAGAGGTAACAGGCCAGAAAAGACTCGCGGCAGCATGTGCAACACCTTGTGAAGAAGGGATGGACATTCTGACCAATAGTCTGAAAGTAAGGAACTGCCGGAAACACATTATTGAACTTCTACTTTCAGAACACAATTCAGATTGTACCAAATGTTACAAAAATGGTCAATGTGAATTGCAGCATCTGGCTTCAGAATATAAAATTATGACCCAGGATTTTATTGAACTTTACAAAGAACGGAAACCTGTCATAGACAACATCTCCCCAAGCATTGTAAAGGACGACAGCAAATGTGTGAGGTGCCAGCGCTGTGTGCGAACCTGTGAAGAGCTGCAAGGAGTTAATGCCTTATCGGTTGCTTACAAAGGGCATGAAATGAAGATCTCTACTTTCTATGAAAAATCGATGAACGATGTAGTTTGCACCAATTGCGGACAATGCATCAACCGTTGTCCAACGGGAGCACTGGTTGAGAGGAATTACATAGAAGAGGTCTGGGAAGCCATTTCTGATCCTGCCTTGCATGTAGTTGTGCAGACGGCTCCGGCTGTCAGGGTCGGACTGGGAGAAGAATTTGGCGTTCCCAATGGACATGGAGTGACTGGAAAAATGGTTTCGGCACTAAAACGGCTCGGTTTTGATGCAGTCCTTGACACAGACTTTGCTGCCGACCTAACCATCCTCGAAGAGGGTAGTGAACTTCTCGAACGGCTCAGAAAAGTGATGGTCGACAAAGATGAAAATACTGCCCTACCTATGGCAACCTCCTGTTCTCCTGGATGGATCAAGTACATTGAGCACATGTATCCCGAGTACCTGAAAAATTTATCCACTTGCAAATCACCTCAACAGATGTTCGGAGCGCTGTTGAAAACCTACTATGCCAAAGCGAGGAACATTGATCCACGAAAAATTGTCTCAGTGTCCATTATGCCTTGTACGGCGAAGAAATTTGAAGCAGCCCGCCAGGAGATGCACGACAGCGGCTACCGTGATGTCGATTTCGTCCTGACTACCCGCGAACTGGCCATCATGATCAAACAGGCTGGCATCAATTTCGTGCAGCTTGAAAAGATGGAATTCGACCGGCTGATGGGTGAATCAACAGGTGCAGCTGTCATTTTCGGAGCTACCGGCGGGGTCATGGAGGCAGCTCTTCGAACAGTTTATGAGATCGTCACCGGACGGGAAATCCCTTTCAAAAATCTGGCAGTTCTTCCTCTCCGTGGCATGGAGGGGGTCAGAATGACCACGATAAAGATCGAAAACACACTGGAAGAGTGGAAATTCCTGGAAGGTATCGAGCTTAAATGTGCTGTCGCTCATGGACTGACCAACGCAAAAAGGGCCATGGATCTTGTCAAAAATGGCTCTGCCGATTTCCATTTTTTAGAGGTGATGGCTTGTCCCAGATCGGAAGAGCACACGTCTGAACT
>CAZGSQ010000062.1:0-20365 GCA_964528535.1 uncultured Tangfeifania sp.
CCATGTGGCAATGGCATGAAGTGTAAAAAACCAGCCACGGGTCTGGTCGACACCTTCAGCAATAAAGTCGGCGGGAAAGAGGGCATCAAACTCCTCCTTGTGCTCGAAAGGATAGTGAACCTGTGCAAAAGGCATGGAACCTGAGTCGAACCAGACGTCTATCAAATCGAGTTCGCGCACCATTTTTACCCCTTTCGGGGAGACCAGCACGATGTCGTCTACGAAGGGACGGTGAAGGTCGATGGTTTCGTAATTTTCTTTGGAATTGTCGCCTACCACGAAATCCCGGTAGGGGTTGACAGACATATACCCGGCGGCCACAGATTTTTCGATTTCAGCAATCAACTCCTCAACAGATCCAATGCAGATCTCTTCGGTACCGTCTTCTGTGCGCCAGATGGGCAACGGAGTGCCCCAATATCTCGAGCGGGAAAGGTTCCAGTCAACAAGGTTTTCGAGCCAGTTGCCGAAACGACCCGTTCCTGTGGATTGAGGTTTCCAGTTGATGGTTTTGTTGAGATCAATCATCTGGTCTCTTACTGCCGTGGATTTGATAAACCACGAATCGAGTGGGTAATATAGAACAGGTTTGTCGGTTCGCCAGCAATGCGGATAGCTGTGTTCGTACTTCTCTACCCTGAAAGCCTTGCCCTCGCGCTTCAATTGAACCGAAAGATCAATGTCGAGGGTAGCATCGGTTTCGGAGAGTTTTTCGTCGTAACTGTTCTTGACGAAACGGCCTGCGAATTCGGCGTACAGTTCGGCATTGATATTGGTGCGAATGAATTCAGAATCAAGGTCTTCCAACCTGAAGAACCGGCCCTGGCGGTCGACCATTGGCTGACGTTTGCCTTCATTGTCAAGCAGTAACAAAGGAACGATGCCAGTCTGTTTGGCCACCCGGTCGTCGTCTGATCCGAAGGTAGGGGCGATGTGAACGATTCCGGTGCCGTCTTCGGTGGTCACAAAATCGCCTGGGATGACGCGGAAAGCATCTCCCATCGGTTTCACCCAGGGGAAGAGTTGCTCATAATTGACCCCCACCAGCTGACTACCTGAAAATTCGCCAAGCAACAAATAGGGAATATTTTTAGCTTCACCCGCAAAACTTTCTAAAGTTAGCCCTTCGTTTTTCTCAGGAAAGTACTGGCGGAAGAGGTTTTTAGCCAAAACCACTGTCATTGGCTGACTTGTGTAGGGGTTGAAAGTCTGAATCTTGACATATTTTATAGAGGCTCCTACGGCCAAAGCCGTGTTGGAAGGCAATGTCCAGGGGGTGGTCGTCCAGGCAAGAATGAATAGGTCTGTATTGACCTGATCGAACAATCCAGCAGATTTTTCGTTACGGATGACTTTGAACTGGGCGATGCAGGTGGTGTCCTTCACATCGCGGTAGCAGCCGGGCTGGTTGAGTTCGTGAGAGCTGAGACCTGTGCCTGCGGCCGGAGAATAGGGCTGGATGGTATAGCCTTTGTAGAGCAGGTTTTTATTGTAGAATGACTTCAGCAGCCACCAGAGTGTCTCAATGTAACGGCTGTCGTAAGTAATGTAGGGGTCGTCCATGTTCACCCAATACCCCATTTTGTGGGTCAGATCCTCCCACAAATCGGTGTATTTCATCACTTCGCGGCGACAGGCTGCGTTGTAGTCGGCCACAGAAATATGTTTGCCGATGTCCTCCTTGGTGATGCCAAGAGATTTTTCGACACTCAGTTCAACGGGCAGGCCATGGGTATCCCAGCCAGCTTTTCGTTTGACAAGAAATCCCTGCTGGGTCTTGTAGCGGCAGAAGATATCTTTGATGGCACGTGACACTACATGGTGAATCCCTGGCTGGCCATTGGCCGAAGGAGGACCTTCGTAGAAGATAAAAGGCTTCCCTTTTGCCCTGGTGGAAACTGATTTTTGAAATGTTTCGTCTTCCTCCCAGAACTTCAAAATATCCTTGTTAACTTGCGAAAGATTAAACTCTTTGTATTCCCTGAATTTCTTGTTCATAGCGTCTTGCAACTCCCTTTTTTTGAAGGCACAAAGATATAAAAAAGTACTTAGAGTGAACTAAAGTACTTCGGGTACTTAAAGTGTCTCACTATTTCATATTGCATCAAATTGCCATGAAGAACATTGTCCTCCTTGTTATTATTGCCTTCCTCCTAACGGGATGTCGCCAAACGGATGAAATCACTTTTGGAGGTGCGAGTTCCCTGATTTTCCAGTCGGAATACACCAACTATGCCTGGGGATACAGCCACAACGGCTGGCTGCTGGACACTTCAGGTCAGGTAAAAAGATTTCAAAAGAGTGCCAAGTGGATCTTTCAGATTCGTTAGGATACCTCTCAGAGGCCAACATGCAGAGAAACATGGCTGCATGCGATTCAGTTTTGAAAAAGATTGATTCGAAGGAACTTGCCCTATATGCCGGCAAGGCATTATCCTGTGCAGATGGTCCTTTCACAAAACCGCAAAATACCATGGCCGATGCAGGAGAACGAATTTTTGCCATTTACATTTTCGATACTGCCAATCGACGGTACAAAAAGGTGATTCTTAATGTTACAGGTGACTGGTCGCAGCAAAATCTGGCGGCGAACACAAAGGAGGTGGTGGATTGGATGACCGGGATTAAGTGAACCTTTCCCACATAAGTTTCTTCCCAAATCTCAACCTGTTGTCAGTCATCTTAAGGTGGTCGATCGGGAGGATCCATAGGGTAGTCTCCATGATTGCAGCAAATGGAAACCGTCTCAAATAGGCTGAACTGGCCTTGTCAAGTGCTTCGCCTTCCGCCTTACGCAACACCCCAGAAAATTGGATCCCCTGAATTTTTCCAACAATGCTTGTCTCCAAAACCACATTCCCTGCCACTTTGGGATTGGCAGTTGCCTCCTGAATGTGGCGCGTTTCGTACCCGGAAGTAAAGACGAAGGCCAACTGCTCCTCCATGAATGCATAAAAGCAGTTAGCTACCCACGGCTGGTTGTCCAGGACAGTGGCCAGCGTCAGGACATGGTGTTTCTTGAGGAAGGTGATGATTTTTGAATCGGGTTGCTGCATGGGGTAAAGTTAGGGAAAAGTGACTAAAGTGACTAAAGTTGTGGACTCCAGGCAAAACAGTATGGTTGCGCAAGTCCGTCAGTCACTTCTTCACTTTTATCACGCTAATTTGCCTGATATTTTTCACATCTGAAAAATCGTATTGATAGAACCCGTCACTTCCGATCATCAGCAGTGATTTGCCCAATGGAATCACATCATAGGCCTGGATACCTGGAAATTTAGCCAATTGGTTTTCTGCAATCAGCAATGGATTGGCGGCATTGTAGACCTTTAGCCCAGAACTTCCATCGCAGACGAAGAGGATGTCGTCACTTATGCCAAGTCCATAAGGATTGTCCATGTTGTACGAACGAAGGAGAACCGGTTTCGAAATGGTGGTGACGTCCAGCACATCGAGTCGGTTGATGAGGCTGCCGCACATGTTTCCCCCGCGAATGGTGACATAGGCCCTGTTGTTTTGTACCACCACCGGATCGCAACCCGTTGCATGCCAGAAGGTGGAGAGGTAAACCGGCACATTTGGATCGCTGATGTCGTACACGTGCATCCCATTTGTTGTACCCAAAAACATGTTCTTTCCGGAAAGGAACATGGTTTCAATACCCCAATTAATCTGGGATTTGGACGAAAGTTTTGGGTTAACGGGATCCGTCAGGTCAAAATTAAAGTAGAGATAGTTCCCAACAGCAACGAGCGAATTTGCTGTCAGTCCGAATCTTGCCATGGATCCACCACTTCCGGATGAAGATGACAGTGTATTCGCTGTGGAGGCCGTGAGCATATCGGCTTTGCCATAATACATTGGGAAAATCGGGTAGTTGATGGTATTGATCTCTTTCCTGACTTTTTTTACCTCCCAATCGACAACGACTCCCTGGGTGTTGTCGATCTGACCGATACGGTAATCCGTTTTTGTATAGGCAGGCAGAGAATAGGGAAAGACTTCCTTCACCCGGCCCACCTCTTTGGCTTTGGCCGGATCCGTGATGTCGATGGCCACCAGGTCAATGTAGCTGTCGGCATAAAGAATGTTGTTTTTCACCACAAGGTCAATATTTCCAGGAATTGTCAGAAATTCTATGTATTGGGGAGCGGAGGGATTGGCATTGTTGTAGACGTGAACACCTTTCATGAATTCGTTGATAAACAGGTAGTTTCCGTAGGAATAGATTTTGCCGGGTTTCATTAGGTCCTGTTGACCTACCACTTTAACTGAAACCCTTAAATCTTTGTAATTCATGTAAACAGGTTCCAACGAAAGGTACTCTTCGGTGTATTTATCCCGGCAACCAAAAAGAATCAGACTGAAAAAGAAGATTTTCGTCAAGGTGTTCCAAATTGTGCGTCTCATTGTGTTGAAGTTTTTTTTGCCGATGTTTGCCAAATGTAGTAATGTGAATGCCTAAATCCTCATTCTGTGCAATTTAGAAAAGGCCAAAAGGCATTATGTAGTGATGATTTATTTGAAGAGCAGCCCAATTTTCAGGGAAAGGCGGTTGAAATCTATGTCAAGTTTGTAATCGTCCGGGCGGCTGTAGCGGTAGCGCATCCAGCGGTAGCCCATGCTGAAGGTCATTGAAAGATTCTCGTTCAGGGGTGCCTGAATGCCGATACCCGGATTGAGCAGGAAACCACCTTTGGCCGATAGTGGATCGTTTGCCGTGGTGGGAATTGGTCCGGGATAGATCATCGGACTCACCCTTAGGTCGTTGATGGCATACATCGTCTGGGCATAGGAGCCACCCAGCGGGAAGGAGTATCCGGCTTGAAAGGAGACGAATGGCAAAGGCCTTTTCTCGCGCAGGTAATAACGGATATCGGCCACAACCGGCAAGTAGGTTTCGTTCGAAAATTCGACCCCCACACCAATTCCGGTAGTCATTCCGTTGGAAAATTTCCAGCTGTTGATGTTGATCATGCTGAAGGGTGCCCTGGTGGCATTGGAGAAATTCCCGGCCAGGAAGCCCAATTCGGTCAGGTTGAAGTAGCCATTTTTGAGTGGAACAATCACTTTAATGGGCCGTGTGATGCTGTCTATCTGGTCCATCTTGAAGACCCAGAGGCTGTTGTCGGAGGTTTTCAGTTTGATCAGCTTACCAGGATCCTGCAGCACGATGGTGCCGCGTAGGATGCTTCCATTCTTCAGGTAGACCACATCGCGTCGTCCGCTTTGGGCCAGCAAGGAGAAGTTGAGCAGTAGCGCAAAGGCCAGGAGTATTGATTTCATGATTTAATTGGTTAGGAGGGGGTTTTCTACTTTCCCGGCAAAGAGGATGGCCCCGGTATCCTCTTCCGTGATAAAAAAGAGGAAGGGGCGGACCAGGTAAAGGCTGGGAGGATCCAATGGCATACTTGTCATTCCGACACCGACAGAAGTTACAGCGGCTGCCTCAGTTCCCGATTCGGAGACATCGATGTAAGTTTTATGGATGACCTTGGTGATGTAAAGATTGAAATCGGTATTGATGGCCGAAAAATCAGCTTTATCAGGTGCGAAGGCAATTCCCATACCCAGGGCCGTGAGCAAATCATTCAGGGTCTTGTCCCAGGAGAATTTAAATTTTGGAATCCAAACAGGAATTTTGGACTTACTCTGGAGTGCAGTCTTCAGGGTACTCCATTTGTCGGGACTCAAGGTTGCAGCGAGTTGATCGGGTGTGTTACCAACATCAGGCAACAGAAAAATCATCTGAAATTTCTCGGCACCGTAAGGCATTTTCAGTGCTTTGAAGCCCGGCTGAACAGAATAGGCAAAACTATTCTCGATCTTCATCATGGGTGCTGATACCACCTTTTTGTCGGTACAGGTAAACTGTTCGTTCGTTGTTTTGGAGGTCTCAAACTGATATTTCCATTTGCCGTTGAAGTAAATAGCATTGATCAAAAACATGATTTCGTTGGCCGAAATGGTTGAGAGTATGGTTGGAATCTTCCCGTTGGTCTGGTCACTTACCCAGTTGTTGATGGTGGTAAGTGCAGCGGTGCTGAAATCTATCTTCGACACCTGGGCGTTGAAGTAGGTCTGGTTTACAGCTACAAAAGGATCCAGAACTGCAAAATTCTTCCTGATCCAGATGGAGTTGGCAATGTTCAGCACCACATTGGGATCGGCTTTCAGAAGGGCAGCTGTCAAATCATGGTAAATGGAGTTGATCTCATCCTTCGTCAATCCATCCAGTCCCAGTGTTTTCTGGATGGCTGCGGAGGTTGTACCCGCAGCACCGTTGAGGGTCATGGAGAGGGCCGAAGAGACACTCAGCGGCGAGACCATCCTGTTTTCGGGGGTGCCATCGAGCACCTTGTTCAGCAGTGAGAAGCTGAAAGAATTGCTTGCCAGTACCAGTTTCTGTGACTTCTCGTTCAGAACGATTTTTTCACTCGCCACCGGAGGCACCTGATCGCCCGAACAACTTATTGTGGTCAAGGCAAATAAAAGGGCCAAGAAAAAGCAGATTTTCACGTTCATCATTTTGATTGTCTCTTACTACCTAAAGATGGAAGAACTGGCAGGAAAGTTGCAGTTGGAAGCACAAATATTGTGCAAGTATCCACATTTTACCCAAGGCAAGCGAGCACAGACATCCACTTGTCAAAACGATCCTTTCACATTTCTTCAAAAGAATGAATCTGTGGCAATTATTTGAAGACAGCGCTCACTTTATCGAGCCTGTTCAGGTCTTCTTCCGATAGACGGAAAGTCATGGCCCCAGTATTTTCCTTTACATGGATCTCTTTGGTAGCACCGGGAATGGCGAGAACGGTATTTCCGTGGAAATTTATCACCCAATTGAGGGCCACCTGGGCTGGTGTAGTGTTGTAGGCGATTGCCAACTCCTTCACCAGTTTCACGACAGGAAGGCTTTTCTCGAGACCTGATGGTTTGAATTGGCTGCTGTACTTTCTAAAACCAATGTTTTTCAGCAACTCCGGATGATCGTGAAATTTTCCTGTCACGGCACCCTGGGCCAGGGGAGAATAAGCGATGATGGTGATGCCCATTTTCTTGGCCAGCTCCATCACCCCGTTTGATTCGATGCGGCGGTCGAGCAGGCTGAAAGGAACCTGGTTGGAGGCCAGCGTGACTCTTCGCATGTCGAGTGTCTCCCAGGCATTTCTCATTTTTTTTGCGGAGAAATTGCTGACCCCAATGCTTTTGATCAACCTTCTGTCGAGCAGGTCGGCCATGGCACTTACCTCCGACTGTTCGCTGGAGAATCCCCAGGGCTGGTGAACCTGGTAGAGGTCGATGGGAAATGGAGCCAATGCCTTGATCCGGCTATCGATGGTCTTGGGGATGTTGGAAGCAAATCTGAACATGGGCCACCATTTCGAGGCAATGATGAGTTCTCCCGGCTTTTTTCCTGCCGCCAACAAGGCCTTTGAAAGGGCCTTTTCAGAGGCGCCATTGCCATAAATCTCTGCAGTATCGAACCAATTGATCCCGCCCTCGAGAGAGAGTGACACGACCTTTCCGATCAGTTCATCTCCGAGGGTCGGCCAGAATTTACCGGCCATGTTTTTCTGTTTGCTGAACTGCCAGCATCCCAGTCCGATGGGTGTCAGCATTGTCCCGGTGTTCCCGAGAGAGCGCAAAGCGATCCTATTTTCCATTTCTAATTAAGGTTGTTGTGTAGATTCAATGTTTTTGATATTTCCAAGTCTCTGCATCTTGTGGGAGCTGACGACTATAAATATTCTTCAGGTCCGATGATGATTTCATCGAGTCCCCGCTTTGGAACGTGATGGACCAGATTTTCGTCGCGCCAATATTTTACATTCCCCTCTTTCATCTCGTCCAGGACTACCGTTTCTTTAGGTTTTCCGAGGGCCAGAACCTGGATGATTTCGAATTGTTCGGGCAGGTTGAAAATCTCCCTGAGTCTGTTCCTGTTGACCGCATGGATGATGCAACCACCAAAGCCGGCTTCGGTGGCTCCCAGCAGGATGCTTTGAGATGCGATGCCGTCGTCGCAAAGGTATTTCCCCGAGATCACCATGTCGTTGAGCAAGACGATGTAGGCAGAAGGACGTTCTCCCTCTTCGGGTCCCTTCCATTCTGTAAGGTACCCTGCCCAGGCCAACTGCTCGAAAATCTGAAGATTGAGAGGTTCGTCCGAACTAAGAATGTATTTTAAAGACTGTGCATTACGTGCAGAAGCAGAGAGGCGGGCAAGATCAACCCAATCGCGAAGCTGCACCTGGCTGATCTTTTCTGTCTGGTAAAAGCGACGGTAGCTTCTGTTTCTGCGTACTAGATCTTTCAACATAATTTATTGAGATTGTTGATCGTTAAAAGTACTAAAAAGAAGTGGTCATTGTCAACACAAAGTTGGGAGAAAAGCGCCCCACTTCAAAAAAATTTGAATTTTTAAAGTAATTTCATCACTCATTCGTCTACCAGAATAGATGGACGAAATAATTGCATTACCAATGGGGCACCGACAGCAGCGTATTCAAAATGCCGTGCAAGAGTATGGAAAGCGTTTGTTCAGTTTTATACGCGGCCGCGTAAAGAATGACCAGGACGCTGAGGATATTTTGCAGGATGTCTGGTACCAGTTAAGCGCAATGATCGACTCCGAACCCATCGTGCAACTTAGTTCCTGGCTGTTCAGGGTAAGCAGAAACAGAATTGTGGATAAAAGTCGTAAATCCACCTCTTTGGCTCTTGCCGATCTTGCCTTCGAGGACGAAGATGGAGAACTGGTTTATCCCGAAGCCATGCTTTCGGGGGAACCAAATCCTGACGACGAGTTGGAGGCGGCCTTTCTAAGGGAATCACTTTTTCAGGCATTGGGCGAATTGCCCGACAAACAGCGGGAAGTTTTTGTGTTGAATGAGCTGGAGGAGATGACCTTGCAAGAGATTGCCGACCTTACCGGTGAGGGCATTAAGACGATCATCTCTCGAAAACGTTACGCGGTTGCGCACCTGCGAGAACGTCTTCAAAGTCTTTACAACGAATATTAATTTTTAAAAATTTAAAATCATGATGTTTCACGGACAAGAAAGAGGAAAGGGATTCTGGATCAAACGGGCTATTTTCATCCCCATAGCCATCGCAGCAGGAGTATTTATTTTTGGCAGCGCAGTTATGTTGCTTTGGAACAACATTCTCCCAGCGGTATTCGGGATCGGAACAATTACATTCTGGCAGGCCATAGGCATACTGATTCTGTCAAAAATTCTATTTGGCGGTTTCAGGGGTGGCCACGGACACCACAGATGCCATGGACACGAACACTTCAAAAGTGCAAGATGGATGCACCTTACGCCTGAAGAGCGTGAAAAGATGAAGGAGGAGTGGAGGGGCAGATGCGGATCTACTGCCAAAGTTGAGTAATCAGGCTTCTCAATGCACCTACTGTTCTGTATTGCAGAAAATTGGGTAGCTGAGTTACTTTTTAGAAAATTTCGGGTTTCACATGGTCTTCTCCCGGAGGATTGATGTTGAAGCCTGATTTTTTTTAAGAAGCTTCAGCCTTAAGTGGCAGAGCGAAATGTACAGTTGTGCCTTGCCCCAATGCTGAATCGAGCCATATTGTACCTCCCAGCGCTTCAATGAAAGCTTTTGAAATAGACAAACCGAGTCGGGCCCCTTCGTACTCTCTCGAAAGACTGGAGTCTGTCTGGAAAAAAGGTTCGAAAATCATCTTTTGCTGGTGCTGCGGAATCCCAATTCCATCATCCTTTACATAAAAATGCAGTGAAGATTCATGAATTCCCATTGTGAAGTCATATCCAAATTCTACACTCCCTGATGAAGAGAATTTTATAGCATTCTTGATTAAATGCGACAGGATGGCTGTAATCTTTTCCGGATCAGTATGAATGTTGAAATCGGAAGTACTGACAGGACAATGCATCTTTAAAGTTAATCCATTTGTGGTTGCATCGCCATGAAAGGAACCAAACAGTGCCTCCATCAATTTGTTCAGGTTGACTTTTTCATAAAAGATCTCTAAATGTCCGGATTCAATTTTTGATATTGAGATAAGATCCTTGATAATATTGAGCATTCTGAGGCTACTCCGCTCGATCAAACTGACATACTTCTTCAAATCTTCGCCTGATAGATCCTTTACCTTTAAGAGCTCGGCAATTCCCAGAATTCCACTCATTGGCGTACGAATTTCATGACTCATGTTGGAAAGGAAGGCTGACTTCAGCCTGTCGCTCTCCTCGGCTTTTTCCTTGGCGGCAACAAGTGCCCTGTGTTTTTCGTTAAGCAACAATTCATTGGTCTTTCGCTCCGTGATGTCAATTGTAAAACCAGCCAGAAAATTGGGTTTGCCCTTCAGATGAATGGGAAATTTGATGGTCGAATAGAACCTCCCGTCCAATTCTTCCTCAATTTCATAGAATTTGTCTTCACGCAATATCCTCCTATCGTCGGCTACCATTTGTTTGGCCAACTCGGAGGGGAACAGTTCATCCATTGATTTTCCAAGCTGGTCAATCAAAGGCATGCCCAACATTTTTTCAAAATTGTGACTCAAATAAACGGGGCGAATTTCGCTGTCCTTAAAAAATATATAAATCGGACTGTACTTAAGAAACTGGTTGAATATTTCTTCGATTTCACCCATCTTTTCCTTGTACCGGACCAGCTCCTCCATGGATTGGTTAACAGGTTCCTGGCGCAATAAGGGATCGGAACCATCAGGAGATTGTAAAAGTTCAAGCTCTTTCTTAAGTCTGGCATTTTCATTTGCCAGTTCCTGGTAAGTAGGTTTGTAGTTGGTCATAACATCAATTGGTGATTTCAGGCATTTCCGAAAAAACTGGCACTCAACCCTTTCGTTCGAAGCAGCACAAGCGTTGGAAAAATCATCAAGGTCATACCAAAATTAATATTTAATTTGGCATCCATACCGTTGTCATTGTTATCATAATAAAATATTTTTTTGGTCTGTCATTTGACTCTAATTCCCAAGTCAGGCAAACCTTACGTTCCCTGGTCAGAATCACAATTACTATTAATTTGTCTGTTTGTCAGGTCTTTAGAAAACTTCTCCGAGGTTGAAGAAGAATCCACGTGACCCTTCCACACCAAACCCATAGTCAATGGCAAGGTTTGTATTTGAGGTTTTGTTGATCTTGATCCGTAGTCCGACGCCACCGCCGGGTGTTGCCGAATGTTTGTCCGACCAGTTTTTGAAGAACGTCTCTGCATTGCCGAATACAACACCGCCAAGTAAACCATTCCGGGTGAGTGAGAACCGGTACTCAGATTCGAGGTAGATGAAATTTCTTCCTGTATATCTTCCGGGTACGTAACCGCGCCCGGTATTTGAATAGTAGTCCCAACCAACGCTCGGAATATCGAGATAGGGAGGAACTCCTCTGGTAATGAAATTGTTGTAATTCCAAAAAGCAAGCACGTTACGGGATGAAGCAGGAAAATGGAGGTAATGTCTTAGGTCTACAAGCAGCGATTGCCAGTTGCTGTCGCTTCCAAGCAGGGTGAGATTCGGACGGAATTGGACATAGACGTAATTGCCATTTTCGGGATTGACAGCGTTCTTTCTGCTGTCGTACATGACATTCAAGGAGATGCCTGAAGAGGTAGAATGGTCCTCTTTCTGGTATTTTATCAAATCGTTCAGTACTTTGCCGGGGATGGAGTCAGGTCTGATATTCCAGTGGTGGTCGAGGTTAAAGCCTATCCCGGCGAAGAGATTGGGTTTCAGTTCACGGAACAGGTACTGGTAGAAGCGGAGGTAGGAATATTTGATGTTGAGCGCCTCCGACGGTGTACTCTTGGTGCCAAAGCCATAAGTCTGTGTCGGGAAATTGTAATACCTGATGTCTCCAAAAAGATGAATCTTTAGCTTCTCCAGAAAGATATTGCTGTTGGCAGTGAACCAATACTGGTGGTATTGAGAATAATAGGCATTTACCAGCAGATTCGAGAAACGCTCCCTTTTTTCATCTGTATAAAAGGATGTATTTGAGACAATTGCTCCGGTCAGGCCCGACTGCAACGAATAACCCAGAACAGGCATGATGGATACAAATGGGCCACTCCCTTTCTGGATCTGATTTTTCCGGCTTTCAATGGATGATTTTTTTTTGAAAATATCGACAACATCTTTGGGCTGAACCCTTGTACTGTCTTGTGATTCAGTATTTTCACCGATCACGCAGACGGCATTGCCTGCATAACTGTGAAGTCCACTCCAGAGGGCCAATAGTAAAAAAAGGTATTTTCTCATACGCAAATTATGCTGCAAAAATAACAAATAGTCTTTGATCTCAACTTTTGACTCATGCAGAGAGGTTTCGTTTAAGTCTGGAGCTTCGATTAACTTTAACTTCAGTTATGGATACCACTGATGTTTCAGGTCGATCCTGTTCCTGTTAGGGTATGCATAATTTTTACAGCAGGCGTGCGTGAAAAATTTTATCTTTGAACTTCGAACTTATCCTGATGAACATAGAGACCAATGATTTTAAGCTGTGGGAAGATTTTAAGAAAGGAGATAAAAAGGCTCTTTCCCACATCTATCATCTCTATGTAGTGCAGCTGTTTAGATATGGGAAAAAATTTACTTCGGAGGATGAGGTGATCAAGGATACCATCCAGGATCTATTCTTCGATTTGATACGCACGAGATCCAACTTAGGTAGCACGGATCATATCTATTTTTACCTGATGAAAGCCATGCGCCACAAACTCCTGCGTCAGCTGAAAACGCAACATCTCGCAAAAGAGCTGAAGGATCAGTCGCTACACCAGGGACTAAACATTGTGTATTCCATTGAAGATGAATTGATAAAAAAAGAAGATCGGACAAGAAGGGAGCTTCTGATCGAAAAAGGCTTGTCCGAACTAAGTCCAAAGCAGCGGGAAATTCTCTATTACCGGTATACTTGTGATCTTGATTACGATCAAATTTGTGATTTGATGTCAATGAAATACGATTCGGCCAGAAAGATGGTTTTCAGGGCTCTCAAGTCATTGAAGGGTCACCTGAATGAATCTAATTTTCTGTTGGTTATGCTTGTTGTCAGACAAAATTGCAGGTAGATGTAAAAAAATCTTCTTTAGGGAGTCCACAAAAATCATGTTTGGTGCTTTTGATGGTTAGATAAGACCTGAAAGCTGTCAACGTGAAAATAGAATATTTAGATTTTACCCTGGAGGAGTTGTTGGAAGATCCTGCGTTTATCGCTTGGGTCTTACGTCTTGAAAACCAAAACGAATGGGAGGTGTTCCTGTCCGGTCATCCGGAATTTAGGAACAAGGCAAAAACAGCACGTGAAATCATAGAGCTCTTAAAAGAGAAAGACGATTACCTGGATGAAGGTGAAATCGTTAGAATGTGGAAGAATATTGATCGATTTGACGATCTGATGATCAAGCGCTCGCCAACGCTATCTGTCCATAGATTTCTCCGGTATGCGGCCATTCTGGTCCTTGCCCTTTCGCTGGGCGGCATGATGTTCTGGTACCTTTCGCACGACACAAAATCCTACGAATTTACCACCCTTCCAACCAAAGGCACGTCCAACAAATCGAGGTTGTCTCTCGCCAATGGAACCGTTGTAGATCTCGAGAAGGAGGACTCCAAAGTGGCCATGAATGGTGGTCAGCATGTGCTGATCGACAATGAAAAGGAGATAGATTTGGGCAAGGAGAAGCCAGGCGAAGAAATAAAGATGAACGAGGTGGTGATACCCTTTGGCAAGAAGTCGCATCTCATCCTTGAAGATGGCACCAAAGTTTGGCTGAATGCAGGAAGCCGCATGGCGTTTCCCACCAAATTCAAGGGTCATACCAAGGAGGTATTTCTCGACGGGGAGGCGTATTTCGAAGTCTTCCGCAATGAGAACCAGCCATTTGTTGTGAATACAGGGGATATTTCCATCAGGGTACTGGGCACGAGATTCAACCTGACTGCCTATCAAAATGACAAGATCACTGAGACTGTTTTGCTGGAAGGAAAGATTTCCCTGAGCGACAGGAGTGCCTTGGGATACCTCAAAAAGGAGACGATTGTCTCTCCAAACCAGAAGGCCAGTTACGACCGCGGGGAGAGGACTATCCTGGTAAGGGAAGAACCCAATGCCGACCTTACAATTGCCTGGATAGAGGGAATGTTCAAATTTTCACAGCAGAGCCTGTTGGAGGTACTGAACAAGTTACAGCAATATTACCATGTACAATTCGTGTATGACCGTGAGTTTTCAACGTCAGACCTGATTTCGGGCAAACTGGATCTGAAAGATTCTATTGACAAGGTGATGATGGCCTTGTCGGATGTCGCGGAACTGAAATACCGGATTGAAGACAACAAAATTTACATTCAAAAAAAGAGGAAGAGATAAGGAAGAAAATGAGAAGAAGATGAGCAGATAAAAGAGTCGGTAAGTCTGCCAACCTACCGACTCGGATGATCGATTACAAATTGTGTAAAATGTAAACAGTTCAAAATTATGAAAAAAAAATGTAAAAGGAAGTGCTTTCCTCCCGGAGGCATGTCCAAAATCCTGTTGCGAATGAAACTAATGGCAATTTTTGTTTGGGTGACGATGCTGACGGCTTCTGCGAGCAGCTATTCCCAGCAAACCAAATTCAAGCTAAATCTTAACAGTGTAACTGTCAAGGAGGTGTTCAGAGAAATAGAGGCCAACAGCAAGTTTATCCTGCTTTACAACGAGAAGCAGCTGGATGTATCACGGAAGGTGGATGTCACTGTTGATGACGAGACTGTCGAATCAATCCTGGATCAGACCTTCAGGGATACCCCTACCTCCTACAAAATTTACGACAGACAGATCGCCATCTTTACCTCGGAAAATCAGGAGTCAGTGGCCAGTGAGCCAATGGTTGTTCCAGCCGAACAGAAGAAACAGATTTCGGGTTCGGTAAAAGACGGCAATGGACTTTCCCTCCCGGGTGTTAGCGTGGTGGTGAAAGGAACCACCATTGGGACCGTAACAGACATGGATGGTAAATTTGCCCTGTCACTTCCCAATGAGTCCAAGACCCTCTTGTTTTCGTTTATAGGCATGAAGGCCAAGGAGGTAGACCTTGCGGGGAAGGCTGTTATCAATATTGTTCTCGAAGAAGAAACAATTGGCTTGGAAGAAGTTGTCGCCGTTGGATACGGCGTTCAGAAGAAATCGGATTTAACCGGATCTGTGGCTTCCTTCAATACCAAAACACTACAGGAGCATCCACAGCCAAACATCATCCAGAACCTGCAAGGTACCGTAGCCGGATTGAACATCAACATTACGGGATCAAATGCGGAAGGTTCTTCTACTGCAACTACCATTCGCGGGTCCAATTCCATTACTGCCTCCAGTAAGCCATTAATAATCTTGGATGGAATCCCCTTCTCAGGCAGCTGGTCTGAACTCAATCCAAATGATATTCAAGCAATTGAAATTTTAAAAGATGCTTCCTCTGCAGCCATTTATGGTGCGAGAGGTTCGAATGGGGTCATCCTGGTAAGCACCAAAAAGGGCAAAAAGGAACAGATGACAGTTTCGTACGACGGTTTTATTTCAATGGACGAGGCAGTTAACATACCAAGCCTGATGGATGGAGATACTTTTTACAAGTACAAAGTTGAGGCCTTAAAAGCTGCCAATACTACGGCTATTACACCGGCGAATCCTGAACCCTGGTTGGGTGCTATCACGGCTACAGAAGACCGGATGCACAAGGCGGGACTCTCAACCGACTGGTTGAAATTGTCGCTCAGGAATGGATTCAAACAGCAGCACAATACCTCCTTCCGGGGCTCAGTCGGAAAAACATCTTATTATGTATCTTTGAATTATACGGATTCCAAGGGTATCTCGTTGGGCGACAAATTCAACAGGGTTGGATTTCGCATCAATTTCGAACAGGAGTTGACCCCATGGCTGAGGTTTAGCACCAATACCCAGTTTGGCCGGTACGACCGAAGCGGGAAAGGACCCGAATTTAGCAAGGCATTCCTGATGAACCCGTTGGCAGAGGCGTACGATGCCAATGGCAACCTGAGGCTCTCCGCCTGGGAGGATTCAAGTGTCTCTTATGCACGGAATCCCCTAAGTGCCATCAATGAGAAAAATAGTGACATATCACAAAAGCTGATCACCAACAATGTCTTTGATGTAACAATTCCTTTCATCAAGGGACTCTCCTACAAATTGAATACCGGATACACCTCAGAATTTAACAAAGTCGACAACTACCAGGGGCGCGATACCTATGAAGGATTGAGCGCGAATGGCGTTTTGGCCAACAGCACCGACAATTCTACAGATTGGATCGTGGAGAATATCCTAACCTATATTCAAAAATTCGGAAAGCACTCCTTGTTTCTAACCGGTCTCTATTCGGCACAAAGCACAGTCAGTGAGTCAAATAATGTGAATGGCCTCAATTTTGGGAACGATGTCATGTATTATTACCAGGTTGCCAAGGCAGGAGTCCTCTCGGGTACAGCAAGTTATACCAAAGCCAACCATATTTCCCAGATGTTGCGCGTAAATTATGGCTATGACGGAAGGTATCTACTTACCATGACCACCCGCCGCGATGGTTATTCGGCTTTTGGTGAAAACTCCAAATTCGGGCTCTTTCCTTCAATCGCCCTGGGCTGGAATGTTTCGAACGAACAATTCTACAAAGGGTCCTCATTGAGCAATGTACTTACGAATTTTAAATACCGTTTTTCCTGGGGAAAGAATGGGAACGAAGCCGTTGCTGCTTATGTGACACTGCCCAATCTAAGCTCAGACAATTATTTGTCTGATGCCAAGACGCCACTTTACGGTTATTATCCTTCGAGGCTTGCATCACCCAATCTTGGCTGGGAAACGACTCGTTCGGTCAATACCGGATTTGATTTTGGCTTGTTGAACGACAGGATCAGAGGAACATTTGATATTTATTGGTCGAACACTTCAGATTTGCTTCTGAGCCGTACCATTCCATCCATCAATGGGACCAACTCGCTGATTGGCAATATTGGAAAGACCAAAAACAACGGATTGGAACTGCAGATTTCCTCCAGAAATATCCAAAACAAGAAATTTAGCTGGACCACTGATTTTACATTATCCCATTACAAAACACAGATTGTCAATGTGGGTTTGTACGATGCCGCCGGAAACCCGATCGATGACATTGCGTCGAACTGGTTCATCGGAAAACCTGCAACTGTCAATTATGACTACCGTATTACAGGTATCTGGCAGATCATGGATCCTGCCAATCCTACCGGGAAGCAAAATGCTGATTTTCAGTATTCTGTACCCGGATATGTCAAATACGACAGAAAGAGTGCGAGCGGTGATATCACCCCTGCCGATAAACAGGTTATTGGCTCGCGGATTCCTGATTTTTTAGCCGGGATGAACAACACCTTCAGATACGGCAATTTTTCGCTCAGCGTCTTCCTTAACTCCTCCTATGGTATTACTGCACGCAATCAGTTAAAGGACGTGGGAAGTGTTTCCTGGCGGGAGAATCAACTCAACAAGGTATTCTGGACCCCTGAAAATCCAATCAATACTTATCCAAAAAACGATCTTAACGGTACTGTGAATCCACTAAAAGCTGGATTTTATGAAAGAGCTGACTTTCTTAGGGTGCAAGACGTTTCGCTGGCCTACAGATTCCCGGAACGTATTACCAAAAGTATCAAGATGCAGCGCCTTGAGTTTTACCTGAACATCAACAATCTTGCAACCTGGACAAGCTGGACAGGACTGGATCCCGAATTTATCGGAAGTCAGAGGGCGACGCCAAAGACACGCTCATTTTTACTTGGTTTAAGATTTGATTTATAACATTAAGCAAAGCGTACGATGAAAAAATTTATATACATTTTCTTTTTATTCATGGCAACCTTTATCTCCGGTTGCAATGAGAAAAATTTCCTGAAAGAGGTGCCTAGAGACGATATCTATGCGGAAAATCTCCTGACCAATTACACCGGGTTCCAGAGCATGGAATCAGCCTTGAAAGCCTTGATGCGTGAAGAGTACTGCCGTGTTGACAACCTGGGTAAATATGGAGCTTCCACCTTGCCTATCGCGCGGCATGCCATGTGGGGATGCGGCACCGACAATTCATGGAGCAACAACACACACTCCTCCTTCCGGTTTATGTACTATCCAAGTTTGATCAAACAGACCGATCTGGATTGTATGATGTTAACTTTTGAGTGGCTGTATAAAATTATCAGCGCCTCTAATTTGGTTATCAACCGGGCAGAAGACGTCACCATCAACTGGGAAGGTGGCAATGCTTTGGCCAATACTACCAACAAGGAATCGTCCATCGCAAAAGCACGTTTCTGCAGGGCATGGGCTTATAGGCATCTTACCTACTCTTTCGGTGCAGTACCTCTCTCAACTACTGAAATAACGGGACTTACCTACCGGACCGACTGGGACCGTACACCTGTAGCAGACATTCGCAAAGTGATGGAGGCAGACCTTCAGTATGCCGTCGACAAGCTTCCACTCCGGGCAACCAACAATACCACTGTTTCGGGGGCTATGGCCAGACACTATCTTGGGGAACTCTACCTCGCCACGGGCAATCCTACTAAGGCCGAAGAGGTTCTCCGACCACTGGTTACGGGTGCCGAATATGGATTGATGACCGCTCGCTTCGGCAGCAATGCTGCACAGCCCGGTTGTGCATTCATCGATGTCTTCCGCTCACCGCTCTATTCAAGCGGCAACAAGGAGGTTTTGTTCGCCTTCCTGAATACTCCTCCCGAAAGTGCATCTACGGGTTCTGCACCGGTATACCTGAAGAGTACATGGAAGAACTATTATTCCAATGACGTGGACATCAAAAAAAGCAACCTACTTGCGCCAGAAGTTACCAGCGGCGTTATCAACAACATCAAGATGCTGTGGTTGGTCAACGGTGGCAAGGGTGCCGCGAGATCATCCGTTTCATTAGGATCAATTCGCATGTACAACTACAAAGGTCAAGGCACCATCGACGATCGTAATTCCAACTATTCGATGGTTTGGAAAATATACGAAAAGAATGCAGCAGGAGCCATCGTCGAATTCTTGAAAAATGGGAAAAGCGTGATTGACACCACAGTCTCTGCGGCCATGGTCGACGACAGCAAGACGACCATCCAAAATTACAAATGGCCCTGTACCAGAAAATGGGATTATGTCCAGACAGTTGCTGCCAATGGTGATGCAGATGAATCCTACAACGATCAGGTTTACCTGAGACTCTCCGATAGCTACTTGCTCTATGCAGAGGCACTTTATAAGCTAAAAAATGCAACCGCAGTCGACTGGATCAACAAAGTTCGCAGCAGGTCGCAAGCCGTCGCCCTTACTGCCAATGATCTGAATACACTTGGACTCGACCTTATTCTGGATGAAAGAAGCAGAGAACTCCTTTCGGAAGAGGAGCGCCGTCATACCCTGATTCGTGTAAGCCAGGAGAATGGAGGCGATGAAAGGGATGTCAACAACTATTTCAAGAAGCGTGTACGGGCTTACAACGAAATCTGTGGCCGTCCGGCAAGGGGAATGAATGACCCTGCGATCCCTGTACTGTTTCCAATCCCTCAGATCTTCATTGATTCAAATACCGGTAGAACCATCGCCCAAAATCCGGGATATTGAAATGATTTTTGGAATAGAGAGGGGTCTCGACTCCTCTCTATTCCAAAATATGGGTAATTTGGCAATTGAAAATGATAGACACGGGTCGGAAGACCCTTGTCTACAATCCAATCTTTTACGGTAGCACAATGAACAACATTGCCTCTCTGACTTCGCTGGTATTTATCGTCGTCACAGCCATTTTTCTGTACAAAAGATATCATCCGCAGGGGGTGCTGATTGTCTCGGGAGTAATGATGTTCCTGGTGGCATTGTTGCTTGGCACCCATGCTCTTGAGTTAACCAAACCTACCGGGACTCCCTTCTTCGATCTTTTCAAGGCCATCGACGAAGGTTTCACCAGCAACCTGGTTCGGGCGGGGTTTATGATCATGACGATAGGAGGTTATGTAGCTTACATGAACCATATCAAGGCAACCAATGCCCTGGTTTATGTCTCCATGAAACCTTTGGGGTTTTTTCGCAATTATCCCTACCTGGCTTCTACAATCACCATTGTCATTGGTCAGATGCTTTTTATTACCACCCCTTCAGCAGTCGGTCTGGGCCTGTTGCTTGTTGCTTCCATATATCCTGTGCTTGTCAATCTGGGCGTCAGCCGGTTGACGGCTTTGTCGGTGATATCTGCTTCCACCATCTTTAGATCGGAAGAGCACACGTCTGAACTCCAGTCACCTGAAGCTATC
>CAZGSQ010000063.1:0-19420 GCA_964528535.1 uncultured Tangfeifania sp.
GATAGCTTCAGGTGACTGGAGTTCAGACGTGTGCTCTTCCGATCTCCCTCCGAAATGCAAAAGTGATCGCCGTTGACATAGACGACCATAAATTGGAACTGGCCAAGAAAATCGGAGCCGACTATTGCATCAATACCTTGACGACCAATCTCCATGAGGCTTTGCTTGAGATAACTGATGGCCACGGACCGGATGTTGTGGTTGAAGCCGTCGGAAATCATATCACCTACCGGATGGCACTGGAAGAATCAGCCTTTGCATCCAGAGTTGTTTGCATCGGTTATGCAAAAGAGGATATTTCTTTTGCTACCAAACTTTGGGTTCAGAAGGAAATCGACATTCTGGGTGCAAGGAATGCCACACCACGTGACTTTGAAGCCGTTGTCAGTTACCTCAAACAACGAATTTTTCCCTTAGAGGAGATGATTACCAACATCGTTCAACCCGAAGAGGTTTCCAGGGCATTTGAAGAATGGGCATCCAATCCCGCAAGAGTCATGAAAATTTTAGTCCAATTTTAAATATTTCTGTTACAAACAGTCAATGCTTTAACGCTATTGTCTTTCTGATACCAAACCAATGAAACGCAGAGAACTTCTCAAATCTACAGCCACAATTGCAGCAACTTCGATGATTCCGGATTGGGTGCAGGCAACTCAAAATGCTGTACCTAATTTGAATGAACCGCCCAACAACTTTAAGGAGGTTATCCCCCGGTTTGGCGATGGACGTGACTGGTTCTTCGAAAGGCGTTACGGAATGTTTGTGCATTGGGGTCTTTACGCGATTCCGGGATGGCATGAGCAACATCAATGGCGGGCAAAAGTTCCAAGAGCCGAATACATGAAGCTTGCCGGGCATTGGAATCCGATCAGGTTCAATCCAGAAGAGTGGCTGGATCTGATGGAAGAAGCGGGCATGAAATACATCACGCTCACTACCAAACATCACGATGGGTTTTGTTTGTGGGACACTAAACAAACTTCCTTCAACACAATGAATACTCCCTACAAAAAGGACGTTGTGGGATTGTTGGCCGATGCCTGTCACAAAAGAAATATGCCGTTTTGCCTCTATTATTCGATTGCCGATTGGAACCATCCCAACTACCCCAACCAGGGTCGCCACCATGAACTGCCTCCCCAACCACAGGATTCCCCCGACTGGGATAAATACATGCATTTTCTAAAAGAACAAGTGCGTGAACTTTGCTCCAATTATGGCGAGATTAACGGATTCTGGTGGGACATGAACGTTCCCGTCTGCAAAGATCCTACCGTGAATGCCATGATCCGAAAACTGCAGCCGAAGGCAGTCATCAACAACCGTGGGTTCGATGAGGGCGATTTTGGTACCCCGGAAAGGGACTATGATAATCCGGCTGCGGACGCCAAGGCTTTTGAGAAACCGGTTGAAGCCTGTCAATCGGTTGGAATGGAGAGCTGGGGATTCAAAAAGGATGAAGATTATTATGCCGACCGCCATCTGATCAGTAGTATTGACAAATACCTTGCCCGCGATGCCAACTATTTGCTGAACGTAGGACCAACAGGTGAGGGAATTATTCCCGTTGAGTCGGCAGCCATCCTTCGACGCATTGGAAAATGGAAATCTGCAGTAGACGAATCACTTGTCAGGATACTTCCTGATTCCGATCTACTGAGTATTCCAGGAGTTTTTGTTACAAAAAAGGATCAGACCATTTTCATTCATCTTAACAAGATGCCTGTTGGAGATGGAGTAAAATTGAAACCCATCAATGTTCTGCCGGTCAGAGCAACCTTGTTGAATACGCATAAGGAAATCGATTGTGAAGTGAATTTGTCCCCAAGCGACCATGCATCCCAACAACCTTACCTGCGCCTGAGGAACCTTCCTGTGAATGAATTATGCAACACAGTACTGGTGGCAAAGCTCGAATTTAACAGACCATTGGAGGAGATCATCCAACCAAAAAAAATGGAGATAAATATTGAATTAACCAAATAGCAAAAACATGAAAAGAAAAATTTGTTCACTGACAAGTCTGGTTCTATTGACCATCCTATTTAGCCTGATGACAACCCTGCAGTTGCAAGCCCAGAAATTTGAGCCTACACTCGAATCTTTCAAACAATACAAATATCCTGAGTGGTTCCGCAACGCCAAATTTGGAATATGGGCGCATTGGGGGCCTCAGGCGGTTCCCCGCCAAGGTGACTGGTATGCGCGCAAAATGTATGAATCTGATATCAAGGATAGAAAGACCAATCTTCCAACCGGGAAACCCAGCAAAGAATATCTCTACCATCTTGAACATTATGGTCATCCTTCCACTTTTGGTTACAAGGAAATCATCGGCTTGTGGAAAGCAGAGAAATGGAATCCTGAACAACTGATGAAATTGTACAAGAAGGTCGGTGCCAAATATTTTGTCAGCATGGGAACCCATCATGATAATTTCTTCCTCTGGAACTCTAAAATTCACAAATGGAACGCGGTAAACATGGGACCAAAGAAAGATGTGGTAGGTTTGTGGCAAAAGGCTGCAAGAAGTGAAGGACTTCGTTTTGGGGTTTCCGAACATCTGGGGGCCAGTTACACTTGGTTTCAACCAAGTCACGGGTCAGATACAAGCGGACCTAAGGCAGGTATTCCTTACGATGGGGCAAACCCTGAATTTCAGGATCTTTACCATCCGAAAACCGCTGCAGATGATTTCGACTGGCTGACTAAAAATCCTGAAAATCAGAAAGACTGGCTTGCCAACATCACTGAGCTGATCGATATGTACCATCCCGATCTCTTGTATTCTGACAGTGAACTACCTTTCGGTGAGGTGGGAAGAACCATGTTGGCGCATTATTACAACCAGGATATCACCAAAAATGGCGGAAAGTTGGAAGCAGTTTACAATTGCAAAATGAAAGCCTCCGAAGGTCGCTGGGTACAGGATCTTGAGCGCGGTGCAATGGATTCAATCAGTCCCTATCCGTGGCAAACAGATACATCGATTGGAGACTGGTACTACCGCACCGGACAGAAGTACATGACCGGAGTTCAGGTAATACAGATGTTGGTAGACATTGTCAGCAAGAATGGTAACTTGTTGCTCAATGTCGTTCAGACTCCCGAGGGAGATCTTGAGCCTGATGTGATGAATATTTTAAATGACATAGCTGCCTGGACTCCAGCCAATGGAGAGGCGATTTATGGTACCCGTCCCTGGAAGATCTACGGCGAAGGACCAACTACACTCAAGAACCAGGAAAAGGGCAGATTTGGCGGTGTGAAAGATGTAAGACCATATGGAGCTTCCGATATCAGATTTACTCAAAAGGGAGACGCTTTGTATGCCTTTTGTATGAGCAAACCAGTGGAAGATATCAAAATTTCTTCGGTAGGAAAAAACTCCAAAGTCTCCGAAAAAAAGGTAAAATCAGTGACACTTCTGGGGAGCACTGAAAAGTTGAATTGGAAACAAGAAGCCGAAGCACTTGTGATCTCAAAGCCTCTAAAATTGCCCGAATGGGAAGTATTAACTTTAAAGATTGAATTTGTAAAGTAGGGAATTTGATGCAAAGATAAAACGGTTTCAGTTTTTAACTGAAACCGTTTTATCTTTGCATCAAATTTGTATTTATGCTGGATACCTTATTGCATCACCGTTCCATTCGAAAGTATACGACTGAGGACCTTACAGATAAAATGCTGAACAAGATCCTCGAAGCAGGTTGCCGGGCTTCGACAACGGGCAATATGCAGGTTTACAGTATAGTTGTAAACCGTGATACCGAAATGAAAAGGAGACTGGCCGGTTGCCATTTCAACCAGCCGATGGTTGAGAATGCACCTGTAGTGCTTACCTTCTGCGCCGACTTTAATCGTTTCAACAAATGGTGCCGGCAAAGCAATGCGGATCCCGGTTATGACAATTTCCTGTCCTTTTTTACCGCAGCCATTGATGCTTTACTTGTCGCTCAAAATGTGTGTGTAGCCGCTGAAAGTGAAGGACTCGGCATATGTTACCTGGGAACAACCACCTATCTGGCAGGCAAAATTATTGATGTCCTTCAATTGCCCACCGGTGTCGTTCCGGTGACAACGGTTACGCTCGGGTGGCCAGGTGAGGATCCACCGCAGTTAGATCGGTTACCCATGCAAGCCATTGTTCACAAAGAGACTTACCAGGATTACTCTCCTTCCGAAATTGTAAAGTATTATTCAACCAAAGAAGCTCTGCCGGAGAACCTTCAATTCGTTGAGGAAAACAACAAGGAAACTCTCTCCCAGGTATTTACAGAAGTACGCTACAAAAAGAGTGACAGCATTGTATTTTCTAAAATGCTTCTGGAGGTCTTAAACCAACAAGGATTTATGAATCAGCCACAATGATATTTACGAAGATTAAATACACGATCACTCCAGGATTCGAAATTCTCGAAGATTGGATTGAGCATCTGCCAACAACTTTCGGAGAAACGGGACAATCTATCTTCAAGGAAAGGAATGAGGTGAAAATTTTCAACATCTCTAACTACGAATTGAATGTTAAGGCTTTTAAAATTCCCAACCGGATCAACAGATTTGCCTACATTTACCTTCGTGGATCCAAAGCGGCGAGGTCCTTTCGCAATGCAAATCGATTGCTGGAAGCAGGTGCCAATACACCACAACCGGTGGCCTATATCGAATGCCTCAATGGTGGATTGTTGACAGATAGCTATTATATCTCCCTTAATTTCAGGAATGATTTTAACCTGCACAGTGTATTCTGGAACCAGGTGGAAGATAAAGAAAATATCCTTCAACAGTGGGTGCGCTTCACCAGGACGTATTTACATCAGCAAGGCATCTACCATTTGGATTATTCCCCTGGAAACGTATTGGTTCGAAAAGTTGGAAATACTTATGAATTCTGCGTGATTGATCTTAACAGGATGAAATTTATGCCTGTTGATTTCGAGAAAGGGATTATGAACTTTCGTCAGCTACACGCGGATGATGAGACAATTGGGCTGATTGCCACTGAATATGCCACACTCAGCGGAGAACCAGTTGCAAAAGCCATTGAGCTACTGTCTAAATACGACAAGAGCAACAAGGCTTTCCGAAGGAGAAAGGCCAAGCTGAAGAGGTGGTTGACAGGAAAGAAAGAATAAATCAAGGGAAAAGCAAAAAGGGAAAAGGAAAAAGTGATGGACTCCGGGATTGGGGGGTTATATTTAAGAGATAGAAGTGATGAGTTTGGAGTTGGGCAGAGGGGAGAAGCAGGTTTGCGGAAGAGAGCTATCCTATTCGGCAATTTTCGGCTTCGGTTGTAGAACCTCCAGTTTGACAAGTTGGTTGTAAAGATCTGCGGCCTTGATCAGATCCATGCACTTGAGTGTTGGATGGATGCATGGTTTACCCCCAAAAACGGAACAAGGCCGGCAGGACAAGACTCCTTCGGGCGGTTGTATATGGTATTCTGCAGGTTGGTCAATGGCAGAGAACCCGAATGCGGGGTGTGTCCCCCCCCAAACGGAGATAGTTCGGATTCCCGAAAGCGAGGCAAGGTGCATGTTTGAGGAGTCCATGGCAATCATCAGATCCAGCATGCGTATCATCGCAATCTCCTCCGAAAGGGTAAATTTTCCGGCAACCATATGAATGTTATCGCTATGCGCTTCGAGCTGTTTGAGCAATTTTAACTCTTTCTCGCCACCTCCAAAGAGAAAAAAAACTACCTTATGGTGCTGGTTTATGAGCGTTACCAGCTCTTTGAAATTTTCAATTCCCCAGATTTTAGGTGCAGTATTGGCGAACGGGGATAGGCCAATCTTCAGATATCCTTTTTCAGGAATCTTCCCCAACAAATAACTGCGTGCACTCTGAAATGCCTCGGTAGCATAGTCAATATATGGTGCCTTTCCAATTCTTGCTTCTATCCCAGCTCTCACAAAAGTGTCAGCATACCGCTGGATGGAGTGTTTGAGAAAAGTAATTTTTTTTGTGCGAATAATGAATCTTTTTTCTCCTCTGCCTTTGTCTATCGAATATACCGGAACGCCACTTAACCGGAAAAAAGCAGAGACCAACTTTGTGCGCAAAACGGCATGTAAGTCAACAACTTCCCCGAAAGGCCCCATTTTCTTCAAGTCGCGGTAAAGCCTGTAAAGTCCGAAAAGCCCTTTGTGTTTCCCTTCTAACTTTGGGAAATAAAGTTTTAAACGCGGAATACCGAAGAAAAATGGGGCAAAGAACGGTCTCGTCACCAAGGTAATTTGAAGATCTCCATTGGTCTCCAATACCTTGCGAATGACGGGAACAGTCAAGGCCACATCGCCCATGGCAGACAATCGAAAGACAAGTATTTTCTTCATTCAAATTGACTAAATTGACTTAAGTTGGAAGTACCTTGAATCCCAGGTACTTTACGTACTTTAAGTACGCCAAGTGCTTTAGTCACTTCTTATTTGTACTCTTCGTAACTCTTCTCTTCGAAAAGTTTGGAGCCTGTGAGCTCGTTGATTTTACGTTTCACATCCGACCGATCGTCATTGATAAAGTAGACAGAACGGGCGGTCTGTATGAAATCATCACCGAAATCCCTTGCACGTTCAAGGTCACGGATGTGGTCTTCAATAGCCCACAAACGTGTATTGATTTCATACAGTTGTCGGTACAGGGGATGAGATTTATCCAAAATGGTGCGCAGCGCCTGATCGACAACCTCATATTCATTTTTGAGGTTGGCCAGCTTTGCCTGGTCTTTTATTTTTTCAAGTTTGATTTCGATAATGGTAAGCTTATCGGCAATCTCTCCGTTGGATACTTCTATCTTCATGGTTGGAATTTTGGGCAAAAGTAACATTTATATCTTTTTCTCCCCAGCACCCTCAGGGGATACGGAAAACATCTCTTGCTGAGCCTTGTGCGGTAGGCATGATAAGCAGATCATCAATATTTACATGTGCCGGACGGGTGATGAGAAACAGGATGGTCTCTGCAATATCGACAGGTGAGAGTGGCGTAAATCCTTTGTAAACTCCTTTGGCCCGCTCGCTATCGCCTTTGAAACGGACGTTGGAAAATTCGGTATCTACCATTCCAGGGGCAATGGTTCCAACTTTAATCCCATAAGGAAGTAGCTCAATTCGCATGGCATGAGAAATAGCCTGAACGGCATGTTTAGTGCCACAATAGACCCCGCCCATAGGATAGGATTCTTTGCCGGCAATGGAGGAGATATTGATGATATGTCCCATCTTACGTTCCTTCATCCATGGAGTGACAGTCCGAGACATATACAGCAGTCCCTTGACATTGGTGTCAATCATTCTTTCCCAGTCCTCAATCTCTCCATTGTCAACGCTCTCCATGCCGACTGCCAGTCCGGCATTGTTAATGAGCACATCAACAGCCTTCCAATTCTCAGGAAGTGTATCGAGTGACGATTGAACCTGCTCAAGTTTCCTGACATCAAAACACAGGAGCAAACATTTTACCTTGTGTTTTGAAGATAGTTCGCGTTCAAGTTCAACCAACCGCTTGTTTCTTCTGCCAGTTAGGATCAGATCGAAGCCATTGGCTGCCAACAGATGAGCCGTTGCAGCTCCAATACCTGAAGTTACGCCTGTAATCAGTGCAATTTTTGACATAATGATATTTTTCAGGAAGCTAAAATAAGAAAAATGAAGGGTGAATCTACGAATGTGTCAGGAAAAAATCTAGACCAATGCGATTGGTATATCCTTAGGACAATATCACCGAATCAATTATCTTTGTCAATAAAACCGAAAAGTCATGAGTGATAGTAGCCCAAAGCCTTTTAACATTGATCATATTGCTGAACCGGACGACCTTCAAAGTGTCATTTACGCGATGCTCGCAATTCCCCACCTTTCTCCTGTAAATATTTTCAATGAATTTGCAGCCCCTGATCTCGATCCGTCTCAGCTGAATGCAGATAATTCGGATGATTCGGGGATCTTTAGGATGGACGACGAAGAACAGTTTTACTCACTCACCATCTACGCTGATCACAGACGTCTGGCTGTTGACCCTTATGCAGCCGCACAGATACTGGTAGCCAAGGCCGTGAGAAGGTTGGTCTGTTATGGCGCTGTTCCTGTTTCGATAAGCAGTTTCATGAACCATGTCGAATTTGCTAATCCAATTGCTCAGGAGATGGTGATGGCAGCTCGCCTTGGACTGGATGCTGCCGCAAAGAGTTTCAACCTGAAATTCTCTCAACGAAAATTGCATTATGATTATTCAGGAGATCAGGGATTCGTTCCGCCTACTTTGATCATAAGTCTTTTTGGGAAATTAAAAAGCAGGGAGATGCTTTTGCTTCCAAAATTCAGAAAAAAGGGAGACAACTTGTTGCTGGTTGGTCGATCTTACAATGATATCAACGCCTCAGAATACCTGGATTTCTACCACGAGATCAAAGAGTGGCCGCTCATGAAGTTTAGCCTCTCAACTGAAAGTCGCCTTACTGAAGTCATGAAGGAGGTGATTAAAAACGACCTTGTTATTTCGGCCAGTCCGGTAGGGATAGGTGGACTTTTTTTTACACTGCTGCGAAATGCATTGCCCAACGACCTTGGTTTTGATATTACCACAGATGGAGAAATCAGAAATGATGCATTCCTTTTTGGCGAGTCCATGGGAAGATACCTTGTATCGGTATCGAAAGAAAAGGAAGACGAGTTTGTCGATTACCTCTTCGACCGCAAGATTCCTGTCATGACCCTGGGACATGTTACAAAAGGTGAGATCAGGATCGATGATCAGTCAATGGGTTTCGTTGACAAGGGAATGGTGAGTGAAACATTAGAAGATTTTGAATGAGCGAGGTAAAACCCTACCGGGACTCCTCTGCCGGCAAGAAGGAGCAAATCGCCGATATGTTCGATCGTATTGCGCCCAAATATGATTTTCTGAATCATACCCTCTCCTTTGGCATCGATAAATTATGGCGAAAAAGAGCCATCAGGCTTATTTCCGCAGGCTCTCCCGATACCATCCTCGATGTTGCAACGGGTACAGGTGATTTTGCCATTGCGGCATTAAAGTCTGGAGCCAAAAAAATCACGGGTATTGATATCTCCAAAGAGATGGTAGCAATCGGCCAGGAAAAGGTTTTGAAGTTGGGACTTGAAGATAAAATTACCTTGATGACAGGTGATTCTGAGGACATTCAATTTCCCGATAAAACTTTCGATCTGGCAACAGTTGCATTTGGTGTAAGAAATTTTGAAAATCTTACCCGTGGACTGAATGAACTCTTCAGGGTACTGAAACAGGGAGGATCTCTATGCGTCCTTGAATTCTCAAAACCACGTCAGCCATTGGTTCGTTTTGGATACAAACTATATTCAAAGCACCTTATGCCCTGGATCGGGCGCCTGATCTCCGGCGACAGATCTGCCTATATTTACTTGCCTGAATCTGTAGCAGAATTTCCGGACGGAGAAAATTTCATTACTTTTATGAGGGAATCCGGATTTATCAACATTCGGGAATATAGGCTTACTTTTGGGATTGCAACCATATATCTGGGGCAAAAGGCAATAAGTTAACAGCCAAAGTGGAGAATGCGGGCAGATATTGGCAGGTAGACAATGGCAAAAAACTGATTAATGAGAAACGAAGAATGAAAAATTGCGTCAAGATTTTTTGTGTAGCTTTTCTGCTTCTTATGTTAGGAGCGGCGCATCCGCTCTCTGCCCAACTGACAAAAGATGAAAATCTTTCCCGTTTTGACGACAGGGCACTTCATTTTGGCTTCTATCTCGGAATCAATACCATGGATTATCGTTTCACCCATTACGATGAGGTGACCCAGAATCCTGTTTTCGCAGACCCTGAACTGGCGACCAAAGCCGAAAACTATTTCCAGGGCATACACTCCTACCGCGTAGAGTCTTATCCCCTCAAAGCGGGATTTACAGTAGGTGGCGTCGTCAATCTTAGGGTGAACCATGTAATAGATTTGCGTTGCACACCGGGTATGTCGCTTGGTGCCAGACAGCTAAAATTTTCGAACAACATAGATCAGATCATTCAGGATCCTCAGACAGGCGGTAAACTCTATGCAAGTGAAACTACCTACGATCACTATTTAAGCACACCATCAGCATACATTGATTTCCCGTTAGGGTTTCGTTACAAAGGCAACAGATTCGGAAACCTTCGTCCCTACATTTATGGAGGTGCAGCCTATCGTCGCGACCTTGAGAACAAAAGAATCTCCGAGAGCGTCCTTCACCTCAACAGAAATGGCTACTATGCGGAGGTCGCTTTTGGCCTGGACACCTATTTCCCCTATTTCAGGTTTACAGGTGAATTTAAGTTTTCGTATGGTTTGAACAACATCATCCGACACGATGCCGACCTGACTTCCGCTACTCCATTACCCTACTATGGATATGTACTGAAAGAGTTGAACTCAAATATTTTTACCCTGATTTTGTTTTTTGAATAAGGGTTCACATTCTTGAAGCTGTTCCGGCAACTTCTTTCCCAACATTATACTTTAGAGAATCTGTTTCCCGGTTTGTCCGTATACACATGGATGAATCAACTCGTTACTTAAATCAAATAACTAGCATGGAATGAAGCAAGAACTCAATCTGGTCGTATCGCCACAGGAGGCTGGTGAGCCGGAGCAGCTCAAAAGGGTCGTGGCAAATGCTTTGAAAATCAACTTGGAACGAATAACAAAGGTGGTTGTCGTAAGGCATTCAATTGATGCAAGAAATTCAAGGATTCGCATCAACCTTTCACTCGAAATTTATGTGGATGAGTTGCCTGAGCTTACAGGCAAGCCTATTTTTGACTATCCTTTCGTAGGCAACAAGAATCCTGTAGTAATCGTAGGGGCCGGTCCTGCCGGATTATTCGCCGCCTTGCACCTGATTGAACTCGGATTCAAACCCATCCTGCTTGAAAGAGGAAAACCTGTTGGCGAACGCAAGAAGGACATCGCTGCCATTCACGGAGAGCACCTTGTTAACCCTGATTCCAACTATGGCTATGGTGAGGGTGGTGCAGGTACTTTTTCAGATGGAAAACTCTATACGCGCTCCAAAAAGAGGGGTGATGTCAGGAAAGTACTTGAGGTGTTGAATTTTCATGGTGCACAGGATGAGATTCTGGTGGAAGCTCATCCGCACATTGGGACAAATGTACTACCCAAGGTCATTGGCTCCATTCGTGAGACTATTTTAAACGCGGGAGGTGAATATCACTTCAATGCAAGAGTTTCAGATTTGATCCTTCAAAATGACATTGTAAAGGGTGTGGTGCTTCTGGGTGGAGAGAGGGTAGAGGGCATTGCCGTCGTTTTGGCCACCGGCCATTCCGCCCGTGATATTTATTATTTGCTTCAACGCAACAAAATAGAACTGGAAGCCAAGCCATTTGCTTTGGGTGTACGTGTAGAGCATCCACAAGAGTTGATAGATCACATTCAGTACCATGGAACGAGTCGGGGGAAATACTTGCCTCCTGCCGCCTATACAATGGTTGAGCAGGTTGGTGAAAGAGGAGTATACTCTTTCTGCATGTGTCCTGGTGGTGTCGTTGTACCCGCTGCCACGGCACCCGGCGAATTGGTGGTGAACGGAATGTCGCCATCACACCGTGGCGGAAAATTTGCCAATTCAGGGATAGTAACAGAAATCAGGGTTGAGGATATCCCCCGGGAATTTCACCGTTTTGGAATTTTTGCAGGTCTCGAATTTCAGCAATCTGTTGAGAAGAATTGTTTCCTTGCTGCCGGAGAAAGTCAGTTGGCCCCCTCGCAGCGTTTGGCAGATTTTGCCAACAACCGCCGCACCTCCACACTGCCTGAGAGCTCCTACAGGCCTGGGCTTGTAGCTTCCAATATAGGCGATTGGCTCCCTGGATTCGTCTCCTCTCGTCTGCGTGAAGGGCTTTTAAAAATGGGAAGGAAGAGCCACGGTTACTTGACCAACGAGGCCATCGTACTGGGTGCAGAAAGCAGAACTTCCTCTCCTTTGCGCATTCCGAGGTCCGAATTTACACTAGAGCAGCTCCAGATCAAAGGCTTGTTTCCTTGTGGAGAGGGTGCCGGATACGCAGGCGGAATAGTCTCATCTGCGGTAGATGGGGAAAGGGTTGCGGAGATGATCGGGCAACAATATAAATGAAACTGTGAAAAGGAGCAGAGACGACCATGAGATTGGCAACCGTTGGAAAAAATGACTAATTATTATTTTTTGCCAAATCTACAGCAGTCTGATACAACAGCTCCTGAAAAGTTTCGAAATTGGAGTCGTTTTTTTTCCTGTCAACAATAGAAAAATTGCCAATTAAAATAGATTCACTGTCAATGGCTATTTTTTCTTTTGAAGATGATTTAGCCTTCAGCTCTTTAATTTTTTCGCCATTTTCATCGTAGATAGTCATTGCTATTTCTATTTTTATTTTGGAATTCACTTTTTTCCTTTCTTTTCCGATTCCTGCAATGTTGAATGAACCATTGTTCGTTGAATAGATTCCATCTGGCGAAACTGCAACAACGATTTTTGCATAATTAGGAGACATTTTAGATTTAGCTGCGTTTTTTGCATTGCCAATTGGATAACCAAGAAAATAAGTGACTTTATCTTTCAGAAAATCAACGTTTCTAAATTGGATGCCGGCAGATTCATGTAAAACCGCATTCACTCCACAGTAAATACTGTCGACTATTTCTTTGTTGGGAGTTATGCCTAATTTGGGGTCGATCATTACATTGTAACAACACAACGCAATAGGGTTTTTATCAAAGCTTTGTGCTTTTAAAGCAGCAGTAACAAGGATGATTAACAAGATGCTGAATGTTCTCTTCTTCATTTTATTCCTCCGGTTTTAAATGATTGTTTCTCAATAGACCAACTGATGGGTTTGAGTCCATTACACTGCAAGAATGATGCCAGAAAATGTTGACATGTTGGCCAAACCTTTCTAAAATGACCGAATTCTTTTTTCATCAATATTGACTCAGGTAAAGGTTGAGACGATATTTTTAAAATTGAGAACCGATTTAAACGCCACTCCAAATTTTTTCCTCCCAATGTCTCGTTCCGTGCCTGTGAATCCATTGTGAAGGATTTGCACTGTATGTTTAGCTAAGTTAGGCGAATTGAGACAATCTGAACCAGATTTTACATCAGCGGAACGAATTGAGACAATTTGCACAGGATTTTTAAGTCATCAGAAGGAATTGAGACAATTTTGCACTGCATTTTTACATCATCGGAACGAATTGTGACAATTTGCACTGCATTTTTACATCATCGAAAAGAATTGAGAGAATTTGCACCGCATATTTGTATTTGCGGACCGAATTGAGAGAATTTGCAACGAATATTTCAATCAGCAAAACGAATTGAGAGAATTTGCAACGAATTTTGGCTTCAACGAAAACTGACTGATGAATTTTGGCGTTACATTCTGTCTATTAAATAAAAAGCCTTAGCAGTCTTGTCTTCTCCGAAATTCTGCGCATACGATGGCTGCCGAAACTGCTACATTCAAGGATTCCAGCTCCTTGTTGCCTTCCGGGGAAGCCGGGATAGAGATCTTCTTCGTCACAAGCGAGACCAGATCAGATGATATCCCTTTGCCTTCGCTGCCCATGATGATAATCGCACATGGCGCAAGTGATGCTTTGAAAAGATTCTCCCCTTCCATAAAGGTGCCATAGACCGGAATATGCAGATCAACAGCCTTCCTGGTAAGCACAGTCAGTTCAGTATAGTGTAATCTCACCCGAGCCAGCGCTCCCATGGTTGACTGCACACATTTTGGATTGTAAATATCGGCACACTCTGGGGAACAGTAAATATTGGAGATACCAAACCAGTCGGCAGTCCTAACAATGGTTCCGAGATTACCTGGATCCTGAATCCCATCCAAAAAGAGGGTAAGACCCTCAAAGAATGATGGTTCTACATCCGGGTAAGAGGGGATTTCGAATAGCGCCAGAACAGAGGACGGTTTTTTGAAAGCAGAAATGCGTTCCATCTCTTTTGAAGTTAGCTGGTTGCATTGCACCATGCTTGGGATACCTGGCGGGATGGAAGTTGCATCTATTGTGTAATAGAAAGCCGAAAGCCTTAATCGTGTCTTTAGTAAATCAAAAACAATCTTTTCCCCTTCGGCAACAAATAATCCTGTTTCTTCTCTCCCTTTTTTGTTGGCCAACGAACGAACCAACTCTATTTTTTGTTTAGAAATCATCTGTCATGGATCAGTTT
The DNA here is from genome assembly GCA_964528535.1 of uncultured Tangfeifania sp. Lineage (GTDB taxonomy): Bacteria > Bacteroidota > Bacteroidia > Bacteroidales > Prolixibacteraceae > CAINVV01. Next base: position 14,241 of record CAZGSQ010000063.1, read on the forward strand.
ATATCTCAAAAATAATCCATTTTTAATTAGCGGGGTTGATTATCTTTGTTTAACTTTTTATAAAATCATTGTATTGAAGTGTTTGGACTCATATAGGACAATTGTTGCAGGGTTTCTCCTGCTCTCTTTTTTGGTGGCAGCTTGTCAAACCAATAAATACATACCTGAGAAAGAGTATCTGCTTTCGAAAGTTGATATTCAGGTAGACAAGAAAGCCATCGACTTGAATGCATTGAAGACTTACCAAAAACAGAAACCCAATACCCGCATTTTTGGATTCTGGCGGTTTCATTTGGGCTTGTACAACCTTTCCAGTACCAAAAAGGAAAATGATTGGCTCAAGAGAATAGGTGAGGCACCCGTTATTTACGACCCTTACCTGACTCTTAAAACCAGAGAAGAGTTCAAACGCTTTTTGCAGAACAAGGGATATTTTGATGCAGTCATCAGGGACAGTGTCAACCTGAAACCAAATGGTAAAGCAGAAGTTATTTACTTCATCGACCTCCGGAAACCTTATTTGATCAGCAGTTACCGGACCACCATTCGGGATGATTCATTGCGCAATATCTTGGAAAAACCTGATCAGGAGAGCTTAATTAAGTCGGGAGCTCTTTTCGATGCTGATCTTTTGGGTTTTGAGAGTCAGAGGATTCTGCGGAAATTGCAGAATAGTGGTTTTTACAAAGCCACAAAAAATGCGATCTATTACGAAGCCGATTCTCTACAAAAGAGACATGGAGTCGAGTTGAAGCTCGTTGTCGAAAAGGCAAATATTGGTGATACAATTAACCAGGGGTTGAAAAAATACCAGGAGAAATATACTTTCCGGAATTTTTATTACATAAATGAAAAAGACATTCAGAATGGTCTGTTTTCTTCCTTTGGCAATTTGGACGAAGCCAGAACAGATACGATGCGAATTGGACATCATTATTTCATCTACAAAGGCAAAAGAAGGTTAAGACCTGATCTGATGATGCATGCAAACCATCTGGCAGACAAGGGGTTTTACAGTGTAGATCTGGTAGACAGGACTTACAACGAGTTTTTCGCATCCCGACTTTTTAAATTAATCAACATACATTTCACCGAAACAGGTGAGAAAGATATTCTTGGGAACCCCATGCTGGATGCTTTCATTCAACTTACTCCGGGTTTGAGCCAATCTTACAGCGCTAGTATTGAAGGAACAAATTCATTAGGCAATTATGGAGTTGCCGGAAATCTTGGCTACCAGCATAAAAATCTCTTCAGTGGAGGAGAAATTTTCGACCTCCAATTTTTGGCAGGAGCGCAGAAACAGAGTTATGGGAAGAAGGATTCCGTAACGACTTTTAATTCCAGAGAGACGGGTGTGGATGCGAAACTGACTGTTCCAAAATTTATTGCACCATTCCTAAAGGCCAATTTCTTTAGGTTTTCGACACCCCAAACCTTTTTCAATGTCTCCTACAACAACCAGAAAACGCCTGATTATACTAGGACCATTGCCCGTTCTGCCTTTGGCTACCAGTGGAAATCGTCCGAATATACAACGCATAAAATCAATGTATTGGATGTGAATTTGGTTAGGATGTTTGCCCTCGATTCAGCCTTTCTGAGCAGTATTGAAAACCTTTATATACGCAGTTCTTACGTGGATCATTCCATTACCTCACTCAACTATTCCTATACCTACAGCACACAAACCCAGAAAAAATCAGACTATCAAGTGGTCAAAACGAACATTGAAACCGCCGGGAATATGTTGTACATCGTTGATAAATCACTTAAAAGGCCCAAATATATCTCCGAAAGCGGTCTGCTCAATCAATATTATTTCCTTCATACGCCCTTTGCACAATATATTAAGTTTGATTTTGAATTTCGGAAAGGTTGGATGGATGGTAAATTCAATGGATTTGCAGTCCGCCTTTACGGCGGTGCTGCCTTTGCCTATGGGAATTCAGACCAGATTCCATTCGAACGCAAATTTTTCTCAGGAGGAGCCAACGGTATCAGAGCCTGGGCCATTCGTACCCTGGGACCGGGATCTTATCAGTCGAGACCCACCGAATTTCCCAACCAATCCGGCGATTTAAAACTGGAAGCAAATGCAGAATACAGGTTCAAAATGTTGGGACCTCTTGAGGGAGCAATTTTTGTAGACATGGGAAACATATGGTCAATTAGGGACAACCGTCCGGGAACAGAGTTTCAGTTGAGTAGGTTTTACAAGGAAGTGGCACTTTGTTCGGGCCTTGGTTTGAGGTATGATTTTACTTACGTAGTGCTCAGACTTGATGTTGGATTTAAGATGCATGATCCCTCTTTAACAACAGGCACCAGATGGATATCACCGGAGAGTTATTTGCAGAAAGGGAACCAAAATCTCGTCTTTGCTATTGGATATCCATTCTAATCTGAATCTGAAAATTCTTTTTTCTCCCAAAAAAAGGGTAACTTTTGGTTGAAAAAATAATGATCATGAATTTCAATCATTTTCGCGAATTCTTCATTTTCTCGCACCAGGAGAGAAATGGTCTGATAGTTCTGGTAATTCTGATTATGGCCACAGTTTGCATCGATTTTCTCTTGCCTTACCTGAAACCTGAACAACAAGTTGATGTCACAGCATGGAAGAAACAAGTAGAAGATTATTATGCACAAATACCAGAAAAAGAGTTGCCTGTTGAAGAAAAATTCATCGGAACAATTGATGCAAATAGGGCTGAATTGTCAGAGCTTCTCAAGATTGGATTGCCGGTTGGTTTGGCGGGTAATTGGGTAAAATACCTTTTGAAGGGAGGTAGGTTCAGAACTAAAGAGGAGGTTCGGAAATTGTATGGAATGACAGATGATCTATTCAGAAAGGTGGAAGGGAATCTTATTATTCATCCAATGTCTATTGACCAGGGGCAAAAAAGCAAGTTAGTTTCCGGAAGAATCAAGACTCACTTTATTTCTGTAAGTAAAGATTCAATTTGGAAATCCAGAACAATTGCGAAGCGAGAGATTCTCATCGTCAATGTAAATCAGGCAGATTCGGCGCAATTGGAAGCCTTGCCAGGGATTGGCCCAGTACTTGCTTCAAGGATTATCAAGTACAGAAAGTTACTGGGCGGATTCTATCATGTTGCACAGGTCAGGGAAGTCTATGGCATGAGTGATGAGCTGTGGATTCGGTCATCACCTTGTCTCAGAACGGATTCTTCGGGAATGAAGCAACTTGAGCTTAATTTTCTGTCTGTTGCTGAATTGGGAAGGCATCCGTACATCGGCTACAGACAAGCCAAAAAGATTGTGAAGAAAAGGGATGCACAAGGCAAAATCAAGAGTCTAGAGGAGCTTGTTCCGCTGTTCACGGTTGATTCCTTGAAGCGGTTGCTCCCTTACTTGTCGTTTCCGTGAAGAAGAAATTATTTTTTTGTCTTTTTCGGAAATTTATAAACAAATCTTGCAGATATCAAGGAATATTTCTAAATTTGCGACCCGAAAAGACAAAGAACAAAGTAAAATTTATTGTATGATTGTTATTCCTATCAAAGACGGTGAGAACATCGAAAGAGCCCTAAAACGCTTCAAAAGAAAATTTGAAAAGACAGGTGCGGTAAAAGAGCTTCGTGGCCGTCAAGCTTTTGAAAAACCCTCAATTACCCGACGCACAGAGATTAAAAAGGCGATCTATATTGAGAATTTGCAGCGTTCCGAAGATAATTGAGAATTTAGTTGCAGAAATTGCATCTTGAAGGAGAAAAAGTTGTATATTCCTTTCGATTTCAATTCTCGTTTGGATGCAGCATCTTGAAGAATTTCTTAGTTTTTTAAAATATGAAAAGCGGTATTCCGATCATACGGTTACTGCCTACAAGAAAGACCTCGATCAATTCATACTTTTTGGTAGTGAAATGGTCGGGGATTTTTGTTTAGTTGAGGTCGATTATCATCTGATCAGGCAGTGGATTATCTCCTTAATGGATCAGAAGCTTGGCGTAATTAGTGTCAAACGGAAACTTTCCACGTTACGGTCGCTCTATAAATTTCTGTTGCGTGAGGGTTTGATGGCCAAAAATCCGACAGAGTTGGTTACAATGCCCAAAAGTGGGAAAAAACTTCCCTTGTTTGTACAAGAAAAGGAGATGAACCAGCTTTTCGATACCTCATTCTTTGCTGGTGATTTTACAGGATTAAGGGACAAGGCCATACTTTCATTATTTTACGGGACAGGTATGCGTCTTTCCGAATTGAAAGGGATCAAGATGGTAGGGATCAAGCAACAAGAAAGGGTAGTAAAAGTGCTTGGGAAAAGGAACAAAGAAAGATTGATTCCGTATCCAAAAGAGATAGGAGATGATCTTTCCAATTATATAACATCGAGGAATGAACTTTTTGGTGAAAGCAACAGTTATTTGTTTGTGACAGATAAAGGGGAGCAAGTTTATGATAAACTTCTTTACAGGATTGTGCACAGGTACCTTAGCTTGGTAACGACCCTCGAAAAGAGAAGTCCACATGTACTGAGACACAGTTATGCTACCCATTTGTTGAACAGAGGTGCCGATCTGAATGCCATAAAAGAGCTCCTTGGACATGCAAGCCTTGCTGCCACACAAATTTATACGCACACAACGTTTGAAAAATTAAAAAAAATATACAACCAAGCTCATCCAAGAGCGTAATTAAAATAGGAGGAACGATTATGGACGTAAAAGTACAAACTGTTCATTTTAAAGCCGACCAGAAGCTGATCGACTTTTGTGAAAAACGATTAAACAAACTGGATCAATTCTTTGACAGTGTCATTGGAGCAGAGGTGATGCTGAAGCTTGAGAAGGACGAAGATCGTGAGAACAAGGTAAGTGAAATCAAACTTTCTGTTCCTGCCAATGACCCTTTGTTTGCCAAAAAACAGGCAAAAACTTTTGAAGAGGCGATTGATTTAACAGTAGAAGCTTTGAAAAAGCAGATGGAAAAATACAAAACAAAAACAGCTAACAAATAATTTAAAAAAAAGTAGTGAAATTTGATTTTTAGAGAAAAAAATAGTTTAAATTTGCAAACCATTTTTGAAGAGTAAAATTGGAGAAAATGGTTTGCTCTTTGGAATTGATGTTGTTCTTGTCGCTTAGGCGGAATCCTGTAATGGGGAGATACCAAAGCGGCCAACTGGGGCAGACTGTAAATCTGCTGGCGTATGC
>CAZGSQ010000064.1:0-19387 GCA_964528535.1 uncultured Tangfeifania sp.
ATAGCTTCAGGTGACTGGAGTTCAGACGTGTGCTCTTCCGATCTAGATGAGTTATGAGAGATGAGAGATGAGAGATGAGAGATGAGAGATGAGTTATGAGTTATGAGAGATGAGTTATGAGAGATGAGAGATGAGAGATGAGAGGATTTATGTGGAAGCGTTCTTCACTTATTCCTTATCCCTTTTGCTTAACCTGCTCTTTTCTCGGTGGCCAAAATCATTTTGATTTGAAGCTTATTCCCAATGGCCAGGACATCTATCAGATCCTGAATGGTAAGCGAGTTGTCGGTTCTTAAAACTATCGTTACATCATTGATTTTCTGCTTGATAACCTTGAGTGAACCCTCCAGTTTGTTGAAGGGAATCTGATCCTTGTCAATAAAGTAGTTTTTCTCCTTGGTAATAGACAAGGTGATTTGTTTCTTATCCAGGGTTTGGTTCGAAGCCGATTTTGGCAACAAGAGCTTAATCACGTTTGGATTGGCAAAAGTTGCAACCAACAGGAAAAAGAGCAACAGGAAAAACATGATGTCGTTCAATGATCCGGTGGCAACTTCTGGTTTGAATTCGAGCCTTTTGCGCAGCTTCATTCTACTTTTGTTCAATAAGGTTGATAAACTCGAATGCGTCTTCTTCTACCCTATTCATGTATTTATCGATCATGATGTTCAACATGTGGTATCCAGAATAAGCAATTACTCCAACGATCAAACCTAAACCACTCGAGATCATTTTCTGGTACAATCCACCAGAGATAATGCCAATGCTAATATTGTCAGAAAGGGAAATGTCATAAAATATCTTGATCACCCCGGCAATTGTCCCAATGAATCCAAGCATGGGAGCAATTCCGGCAAAAAGTCCCAGATAATGCAAATCCTTGCCCATCTTGTTCATTTCGATCTGTGCGGCAGTCTCGATAGAACTCTCCACTTCTTTGATCGGACGTCCTATGTTTCGGGTTGCGTGGTAGAAAATCCTGCTGTAGGAGCTGTTACCGGCCTTTAGTGTAGCAATGGCCTGACTCAAATCACCGCTCTTAAGGTAATTGTGAAAAGCTGTCACAATTTGTGGTTCCGCCCTCGTATATCGCTTAATTTCCAAATATTTAACAATAATCAGATAGCATGAAATGAACGAAATAACAGCAATTGGAACCAATATCCAACCCCCTTTGAGCAACAGATCAATTCCATCAATATTTGCTGCGGACTGCATACTTTGTACAACTTGCGGGGGTGCGGCTAACAGTGAAATCATATACTTTTATTAGAAGTGACTAAAGTGATCTAAAGTGATCTAAAGTGATCTAAAGTTAAGTGAGGATTGAAAATTAGGGTGGAAGAGGTGATTTGGAGGCCAAGGTTTCATCTTATTCCCAATTTCCGATTTCTAATTCTCTTATGCCCACTTTCTCAACTGCCTGAAATTGATTCGCAATTTTTTGATTCTCTGAAAAGTAGTAGAAACAAACAACCTGCGTACTTTTGAAAATTCAATTTTCTTAAAGACATAACCCTCTGCTTCAAGAGTCTCCAAGGCCCTAGGGAGTGCCCATCGCAGGTGTTCCTCTGCTTTGTAGGAATCATGAAAAGTGATGATACTCCCGGGCCTTACAAATTTCAAAACATTGGCCAAAACCTCTTCTCTGGTAATATTTGTGTTGTAGTCGCAAGAGATAACATCCCACATGACAATTTTGTATTTCTGGGATAGGAAAAGGTATTGCCCCCTGGTTAGCCATCCATGAGGCGGCCTGAAAAGGTTGGAACCAATCAATCTGTTTGCCTGTTCAATGTCTTTGAAGTACTCCAGGTTACTGGTTTTTAATCCCTGGAGATGGTGATAGGTGTGGTTACCTACCGCATGTCCGTCTTCGAGAATTTGGTCGAAAATCTCGGGATGACGAAAGACATTTTCTCCAACTGAGAAGAAGGTTGCCTTTATCCCTCTTTCGTTCAATAGTTCAAGTACCCAGGAGGTTACTCCAGGTACCGGGCCATCATCAAAAGTGAGATACACGCATTTCTCTTCCCCTGGCATGCGCCATACGGCAGCCGGAAACCACTTGGTAAAAAACCCGGGAAGTTGTACCTGTAACTTAAACTTCATGTTAGATGAATCTATTTCTAAGTGACAAAAGTAATTATTATCTCCAAATAGCCTCTATTTGCACCTTACTATCATTTCGGAAAAGCTTTTCCACGTTCTGGCTGAATGACTGAAATCATCTTGCTAAGCTTGGCATTGATCTCTTTCGACAGGTCCTTTTCCCCGAATTGCTCAGTGATTACACCGAGTTCCTGCATCAGGTAAAAGGCGCGTTGCATCTCTTCAGAGACTGAATCTCTGAACTTAGGATCAAGCGACATGTAGTAAAGTATCTCACGTTCATTGTTATCTACCATCTGACGAACCACTTCATTGCCCTTCTTCATAGAAGCAGGCATTGTATTTACCTCCATGGAGGTAAGTTCTTTTCCCATCCTGTGCATGTCGTACTGGGCTGCCTTGTAATAGGCTTCAGCCATCAAAAGGTTGAAGTAGTTGTAGGGAACTTTTTTATTGGGAACCAACTCGTTGCATTTGTCCAAGACTGCAACTGCAGAATCGGTTCTTCCTTCAACAATCAGTTGATCTGCCAACCTCACAAAATTATTCCGAATGTTCATAGACATTCTGATGTTATTCTCATCGAGATAGACCTTTGGGTCGTTCATGTTCCCCCATTTGAACTTGTTGATGATGTTGTCATACATGAGCGCAGAACTTACCCTGCCTATTTGACCCTCCTGCACCTTGGTTTTGATGGGTACAAGCCTGTAGGCAAACCCCTCAGCCTGGAAATATTCCTGAAGATTCAGGTATTTGTCCCTGCCAACCGTAACGGCGAAATAGACTGGTCGTTTCCATTTGTTGTTGTTCAAAATATCAAGAATAATCATCTCATCTTTCGAAAGGTAATTCCCTGTCAGGTTGATATCAATCTTATCAACGATCAGGGAATCATCCTTGGCAGCGACAGTTCCTGATTCCAATACGGCACGTTTGTCGACAGGTAAGTAGAGCTGTTTGGAGGGAAGGAAGGAGGCATTGTCGGCTTGCTGCAATTTCGTAGCAGGATCCTCCGATCGTATAAATTCAAGCGCTTCGTTCAGATTGACTGGTCTCTTCAATTGATCGAGCACATAAACTATATCTCTGGTCCCCTGAACCACCTGGTCTTCCGTAAATTTGATAGGCAGCGGATCCGAATCGTAATATTTCTTTCTCATCTGGTCGATGTACCAGTCGGTCTGAAGGTAACTCAGGTTACAGACCCTCACGTCGGTGCGGATTCCCTCAACCTCCTGGGCATACCACAATGGGAAAGTATCGTTGTCGCCATTCGTGAAAATAATGGCATTAGGTGCACAGGTCTTGAGGTAGTTTCCACCAAAATCACGTGCGGTATAACGTCCCGACCTGTCATGATCATCCCAGTTTTGAGAGGCCATCAGGACAGGTACGGCAAAAAGGGAGATGACTGTAGCAGCAATCGCACTGATTTTTGCCGGAGAGAACCGTTTGAAAATATCGTAGACGGCCAAAACTCCCAGTCCGATCCAGATGGCAAAAGCATAAAACGAGCCGGCATAGGCATAGTCCCGTTCGCGTGGCTGAAGCGGATCCTGGTTCAGGTAGAGTACAATTGCCAGTCCGGTCATGAAGAAGAGGAGCATCACTACCGTGAAATCCTGTTTCCCTTTCTTACCGGATTGATATTGAAAGAACATCCCCATCAATCCAAGGATAAATGGAAGCATGTAATAGGCATTTTTGGCCCTGTTTTCCCCAATGGTCGGGGGGAGATGATTCTGGTCTCCCAGACGAATAGAATCCAGCACGTTGAATCCTGTAATCCAGTTTCCGTTCAGAATACCTCCCTGCCCCTGTACATCATTTTGCCGTCCTGAGAAATTCCACATAAAATACCTTAGGTACATGTAGCCGACCTGGTAGGCAAAGAAAAACTGAAGATTCTCTCCAAAGGTAGGTTTCATCAATGTTTCGGGCTCGCCTTGCCTGTTGGTCGTCGGCACAGGAGTTCCCTTGATGTTTGCCCAATTCTTGTATTCCTGCACATGCTCTGCATTTGAGCTGTACATCCGGGGGAAAATGGTACAAAATTTGGAATCGTAATTCGGAATCTGCTTGTATTCGGCGATCACATAATGACCATTTTTCTTGATGTAGGTGGGATTGCCCTGGATGTAAGGATCCTTGCTATCGAGCGGAGCGTTGTAATACTGTCCGTATCCTAAGGGACGACTGCCGTATTGATCCCGGTTCAGGTAAGAAAGAAGCGAGAATACGTTGTCGGGATTGTTCTGATCCATCGGGGGATTGGCGGTAGACCTAATCACTGTCATGGCATAAGAGGAATATCCAATAACGATAACTGCCAAACAAACCAGTGCAGTGTTGGCCACAACCTTTTTATGACGCCAGGTATAAACAATTCCAAAGCTAACGGCTCCTGTCAAAAGCAGGGCATAAAAGACCACTCCACTGTCGTATGGCATTCCCAAACCATTCACAAACAAGAGTTCAAACCACGAAGCGGCGACCACAAGGCCTGGAATAACCACCCAGATCATCATGGCCAGTATGATTACGGAGAGCCCGGAAGCAGCCAGTATACCATTGCGCGTGACTTCAAATTTTCTGAAGTAATAAACGAAGACAATGGCCGGGATTGCAAGCAGGTTGAGGAGGTGAACACCAATGGAAAGACCGACCAGATAACTGATCAAGATGAGCCAACGGTTCGCAAAAGGCTCATCTGCTTCATTTTCCCATTTTAAGATGGCCCAGAAAACGAGGGCCGTAAATAGGGATGAAGTGCCATAGACCTCTCCTTCGACGGCTGAAAACCAAAAAGTATCCGAAAACGTATAGGCCAGGGCACCAACCGCTCCGGCGCCAAGAATGACAATGATTTCTGACAGCGTCTCATCCTTTCCTGTACCAATAATTTTTCTGGCCAAATGGGTAATGCTCCAGAAAAGAAAGAGTATCGTAAAGGCACTTGCCAATGCCGACATGATGTTGACCATCACAGGAATAGAGGAAGTAGAAGGGGCTAGCATGGTGAACAAACGTCCGAGAATCATGAACAAAGGGGCACCCGGAGGATGACCAACCTCCAGCCTGTAGGCAGTGGTAATAAACTCACTACAGTCCCAAAAACTTGCAGTTGGTTCGATGGTCAGCAGGTAAACGATGGCTGCAATCAAAAAAATTCCCCATCCAACAATAGTGTTGTAAAACTTGAATGTTCTCATCAGTAATATTTTAATCTGTCAAAAGAGACCCGTAACAAAAGCTCTCATGTTCCCAAAAAAAAACTTTCTCAGGAAGTGATCAGGTTTCTAAATTTAAAAAATCTTTGCGAAGATATAAAATCTTTGTCCATGGTTGAAAAGTAATTAATTTGACAGACACTATTCGACCAAATTTTATGATTTCTTAACTTAATTGACATATATTGAATTGAAATTCTGATATATACAATAAAACCTACAGCATCATCGCAAACTTCTTTTTTTTGAGAGTTGGTTCTTCTACTACAAATCACCTATGGAATCGATGCCATACCACGAAAATGATCATCAAAACTTTCAATGTCAATACGTTAATATTCTAAAAAAGTATTTTATTGATGTTTTGCCAACACCAAATGGAATTTCATTGTTGACAACTGATCAAAAAAATTAAAGAATAATTGCTCTTTGTTCAATTTCATATTGGCAGAAAAAAAAAACTTTGTACTTTTGCGCGGTCTTAAATGATAAGACACTTTTGATTGACCCGTGGTGTAATTGGCAACACGTCTGATTTTGGTTCAGAAGAGTCCAAGTTCGAGCCTTGGCGGGTCAACCAGAAAATCAATCACTTACAATTTATTTTGTGGGTGATTTTTTTTGTGGCTCAGGGCGCTTTTCTCGTCACCGGGTCCCGGTAATCTACACTTATTTCTACATCCCCGGCAGATTAATCCCAGTGATTTTTCGATAGAGATCCAAGGCATAAATATCTGTCATCCCGGATACGAAATCGACGATGGTCTGAAGTTGATCGTAAAGATTGTCGCTGTGCAGATGGTATTGTTGTGGAATGATGGAGAGCAACTTCTCCGACAAGGGGTCATGAGGATCCAGGATGGCCGGGGTGAACTCCTCGAGGAGTGTCCCCAAAATTTTGTAGCCGGCAATTTCAATCTGAATAACGGCAGGATCCTTGTAAATTTTTGAAATGGAAATCTCCTTCACAGCCTCCATGGCCTGTTTTGGTGCCCCCTCCAGCATTTTTAACAATGAAGGGCAATTTTGGCCAGCAAGATATTCATTCGCATGTTCCTGAAAGATTGATGCACATTCACGTACCAGTTTCCCGATGACCATCGCCCTCAGATAACTCACGCGTTCATTCTTATCGAGTACCACCTTTAGATTTTCGCCAATCACTGAAATAACCGGTTCATCGGTGGCGGGATCGAAGAATGCCATCAGCAACCGTTCTGCATCTGAAGAGGAGATAATCTTGAGTTTGTGTGCATCCTCTACATCCATGATCTGGTAGCAGATGTCATCGGCTGCCTCCACCAGATAAACGAACGGATGCCGCGCATGGTGCAGGGGATGAGCTGAATGTTGCTTCAAACCAAGGTGTTGGGCAATTTTTTGATAGAGAAATTTCTCGGTTTGAAAGAAACCAAATTTCTGTTTGGTTCCCGCGAGGGAGGATTCAAAAGGGTATTTTACCATGGATGCCAGGGTAGAATAAGTAAGTCCAAATCCACCTTCACGCCTCCCGTTAAAAGTATGTGTCAGTAACCTGAAGGCATTGGCATTTCCATCAAAACGGGTAAAATCACTCTGCTGTTCGGGTGTAAGCTGCTCCAGGAGACTCTTTCCATGACCCTTCCTGAAAAAATTCGAGATGGCGTTCTCACCCGAATGGCCAAAGGGTGGATTCCCCATGTCATGTGCCAGACAGGCAGTAGAAACAATACTTCCTATTTCTGACAGACTCCCTTTATCTTCCAAATCGCAACTTTTTGATTGCCCGATGGCAACCAGATTTCCGAGAGAACGGCCCACGCTGGCCACCTCCAGCGAATGGGTGAGCCGGTTGTGCACGAAAATGCTTCCTGGTAAGGGAAATACCTGGGTCTTGTTTTGAAGTCGCCGAAAGGGTGATGAAAAAATGATCCGGTCGTAGTCTCTCTGAAAGGCGGTTCTGATCTCTTCGGGTTCGTCGTAGTTGCGAAATTCGAAACCAAGCCGAACGGGTGAGATCAACTGACTCCATTTTGTCATTGTCGATGGTACTGGTACAGTTCAAAATTCGTTCATTTTTCGAACAAAACAAACAATTTGTTGAAAATTAATAAATATCTTCGTCCCATTCAAGAATTACCACTTTTCGATTATGCTCAACGGACTCTTATTGCCCCTTTTGGTTGCCATGTTTCTGGGTCTGAACATGGGCGGAAGCGGGACTGCTCCCTCCTTTGCCACTGCCTTTGGCTCGGGCATTATCCGCAGGTCTTTGATCCCCGGTCTTTTTGGCATCTTTGTCTTGATGGGAGCCTTGTTAGCGGGAAAAAACACAGCCATTACCCTTGGAAAAGAGATATTACCGGCAGTAAGCCTGGATTATACCCTCACTACGATCATCCTCTTTTCCGTTGCGCTCTCCCTGCTGTTCGCCAATCTGCTCGGAGTTCCTCAGTCAACCTCCCAATCCACTGTTGTGGCATTGGTCGCCCCGGCACATTATGTAGGCCAGCTCAATACCCACAAGATTTTTTTCGAAATTATCCCTACATGGATACTCATGCCACTCGTCTCTTTTGGACTCATGTACTTCATCTCCATGGTGATAGTCAAGCGGTTTGACTTGAAAAAACCGGGTTATTTCAATACTGTCAGGCGACAAAAAACATTCAACTGGATTGTGATCATTACCAGCTGCTATGTAGCATTCTCCATTGGTTCCAACAACGTTGCCAATGCGGCAGGGCCAATTACCTCGATGATTACCAACGAATTACACATCAATCCAAGCGGACAGAATTTTGTTTTGATCATGATTCTGTGCACGCTGATAATTGCACCCATATTTGCCATTGGAAGCTCAATTTTCGGGCACAAACTGATGGTCAAAACAGGCATGGCCATCACTCCTATCGGAAAAGTAGAAGCCTCAATGATCTCCTTCATCACTGCTTCCCTTCTGCTGACTGCGTCCCTCACCCGTGGGATTCCAACATCGCTGGTGCAACTGAACACCTTCGCCATCCTGGCGCTGAGTGTATCGAAGGTTGGATGGAAGGAGACTTTTACCAAGAAGGTCGTCAAACAATTCTGGCTCATCTGGTTGGTTGCGCCACTGATTGCCTTCATGTGCTCCTATTTCCTCACTTCCCTCGCCGATCAGTTTGGCCTGCTCTCCATCTGATCAAAAGAGGTCAGGTCTCAGCTTTTTGATGGTTTTGTCAAGTTCGGGGCCATCGGTAAAATGTTTTAGCAACCTCTCCTTGAAAGAGGGTCCATGGTTGGGTATTTTGGTATGCACCAGTTCGTGAACGATGATGTAATCGATGACCCTATCGGGAAGTCGCATCAGATGAAGGTTCAGGTTGATATTCTTCAGGCTCGAACAGCTCCCCCAGTTGGTCTTGTTGTTTTTGATGGTCACTGCCTTGAAGGAATATCCAAGGAGATTGGCCAGTTCTCTCGTTCTTCCCGGCAAATATCTTTTTGCCTCATACCGCAAGACACCCTCCGCACTCAATTTGATTTTATGCAAGATTTCAAGGTTTTGCAGGGATTCCGTTTCTGGATAGCCAATGACGACAGTCTGCCCTTCCGGTTTAAAGCGGATCTTGACCCTCTCCGTTTTTGCGGGTAAAACCAGGTATTTCAACCCGCGGGTTGAAAAAAGCTCACCGGGTTGAAGTGGTACTCTGGCAGGTCGTTGCTTTTCAAGCCGAAGCCTGGTCTTGACGACCCAGTCCATTTTTTCTTTCAGGAAAGCCTCACCATTCGAAAACGAGAGCACCCATGGAATGGATACCACAATTTCACCTGATGATTTTACCGCAATCCGGAGTCTTCTGGATCTAACTTTCCGAACAAGGCGAACATCTCCCAATCCGGCTACATGGAGATTTTTTTCGTTCATATTTGTCTCATTCGGTTAAAAACCACTGTTCAATTCGATTCATACCAGCGTAAAACTATGGAATAAATTTATAATTTTGGAGGGCTGTCAATTTTAATCAAACAAGATGAGTGAAAATAACGGAATAAAGATCTTGCTCGCATTTGCAGCAGGGGCTGCAGTGGGTGCTGCCATCGGATATTTTCTGAATTCCGACAAGAAGGAAGAACTAATTGAAGAACTGAAAGAGGGTGCCGGCAAGCTTCGGCACGATTTGGAAGAGAACCTCGATAAGGTCAAGGAGGTCGTCAGCCATTTCACAAGGGATGCAGCAGATTCTTCCTCCAAAAATCCCTCTTAAAATGGAACACGAACCGACTAACTACTTCGGGGAGCTAAAAGTGTTGGTCACCGATTATCTGGAGGCCCGACTCAAGTTGCTGAAACTCGAGATTTACGAAAAGAGTGCCAAAATTTCTGCTACGCTATTCTCCTCTCTTGTGATCGCCATCCTGGCTTTCCTGATGCTTTTTTTCCTCTGTCTCTCTTTGGGATTCTACCTTGGAACACTCTTCAACAGTTATGGTGCCGGATTCCTTGTTGTTACAGGATTGTATCTTTTGTTGTTGATCCTTCTTGTGGTCTTTAGAAAGAGCTGGCTGGAAAAGGTGATTGTCAACCGACTGATCGAACAATTAACTGATAAAGAGGAGGATGGAATATGAAATCCTCAAGTGCGAAGATTAACAACCTGACGGCCTTGACCATCGAGAAAAACAGGCTTTCTACCTATTGCAACTACCAGGAGCAACTGATCGGATTAAAATTGGACTATTTGCGCGAAAATTATCCAAAAGTACTGGGAGAGTCCTTACTTCCCTATGATACTGCACAAAATGTGAAGGTGAGTAGCCTCCTGGATACAGTGAATGATTTGATTGCCAAACTGCTACCCGGAATTTTCGAAACCAGCTATCTCCCCAAATTAATGCTGAAACTGGTCCAGGTAGTGGTGATCAACCTGGTCCATAAAAAAGGCAATGGCTAAAGGAAAAAGGGAAAAGGGGAAGTGGAAACTATGGAGACATGGATTATTGGATAAATTGCATCGTCTCCTCTTTCAATCTTCTTAGCTTCCCGCTTCTCTGGTCAGTCTGGGAAATAACCTTTTATAATTCCTCGTTTGGAGTCTTTTATAAAAAGCAGTATCTCATCCCTTTCGCGTGAAGCTGGCATCTCGGCTTCGACGACTTCCAATGCCTGTGAGTTGTTGTATCCTTTTTGGTAGATGATTCGGTAGATGTCCTGAATCTGGGTGATCATCTCGTTGGAGAACTCCCTTCTGCGCAGACCTATTGAATTCACACCAGCATACGAAAGAGGCTCACGGCCAGCCTTGATGTAAGGAGGCACATCTTTCCTTACCAGGGAACCTCCGGAAAGCATCACATGTTTGCCAATGTGGCAGAATTGGTGGATGGCAGTATGTCCACCGATAATGGCATAGTCATCAACGATTACCTCACCTGCCAGGGAAGTTGAATTGACCAGGATAACGTTGTCTCCGACGATACAATCATGGGCAACATGAACGTAAGCCATGATCAAACAGTTGCTTCCAACGACAGTCTTGCCTTTTGCCACCGTTCCCCTGTTGATGGTGACACACTCCCGGATGGTTGTATTGTCTCCAATTGTTACGATGGAATATTCACCCCTGAATTTCAAATCTTGTGGTTCTCCACCTACCACGGCGCCGGGGAAAATCTTGCAATTTTTTCCGATACGGGTCCCGGGGAGGATGGTCGCATGAGAGCCAACATTGGTGCCTTCACCTATCACAACATCGTCTCCGATGGTAGCAAATGGCTCAACAACAACCCCTTCTGCTAATTTTGCATTGGGATGAATGTGTGCAAGTATTTGATTCATAAGTTATGTCTGGTTATTTATTTTTTACAATCTGGGCCATAAATTCACCCTCGCAAACAACGGTATCACCCACAAAGGCCAAACCTCTCATGTGGGCAATTCCACGGCGGATAGGACTCGTGAGCTTAATTTTGTACACAATGGTATCACCCGGAACCACCTTTTTCCTAAACTTGATGTTGTCCATGGTCATAAAATAGGTCGAATAATCCCCATCGGCATGCATCGAACTAATGACAAAAACGCCTCCGCATTGTGCCATTGATTCGATGATCATTACTCCCGGCTTGACAGGCTCTTCGGGGAAATGACCCACAAAGAACGGTTCATTCATGGTTACATTCTTCACCCCAACAATGTAATCGCTTCCCTTCTCGATGACCTTGTCCAGCAGCAAAAAGGGATTGCGGTGAGGCAACATTCTCTTGATGGCGTTGATGTCATACAAAGGTTCCTTGTTGGGATTGTATTCAGGGACGGCCGATTCGGCCTGACTCTTCAGATTTTCCTTGTGCAAAAGCTTGGCAAATTCGGTATTGGCGAGGTGTCCCGGACGTTTGGCAATTATTCTGCCCTTGATCCGCTTGCCAATCAGGGCAATATCCCCAATCAGGTCCAACACTTTGTGCCGGGCACATTCGTTGTCGAAACGGAGTTTGAGGTTGTTGAGAATCCCTATTTCGTTTACCTGGATGTGCTCGTGGTGGAAGAGGTCAGCAATCCTGTTGAGTTCATCTTGTTGCATTTCCTGGTCCATAATCACGATGGCGTTGTCCAAATCACCCCCTTTGACCAGGTTGTTTTTCAACAAGGTTTCCAATTCCCTGACGAAGACAAAGGTGCGGCAAGGTGCGATCTCAGTCGCATATTCAGTGGTTTGATCGAACGAAGCAAACTGGTTGCCAAGCACCGAAGAGTTGTAGGACACCAGCACATCAATCGAAAAATTTTCGTCAGGCAGAATGGTAATCTCAGAACCTGTTGATTGATTTCGGTAGGTAATTTTTTTCTTGACAACAAAATATTCCCTTTCGGCAGACTGTTCAACAATCCCTGCCTCCTGGATTGCCTCCACAAATGGCAATGAACTGCCATCCATGATTGGAATTTCAGAGCCGTTGATCTCCATCAGGACATTGTCGATATCAGAGGTGATCAGTGCAGACATCACGTGTTCGATGGTGCTTATAGATACTTCCCCCTCCTGCAGCACAGTTCCTCTGGCAGTACCCCTAACCCTTGATACGCTTGCCTCTACAATAGGCTCACCCTCCAAATCTGTTCTTTTGAACCTGAATCCAAAATTTTCAGGAGCCGGTATAAATGTAAGTGAGACTTCAACTCCGGTGTGAAGACCCTTCCCGGTTACCGTAACCGGATAAGCAATGGTATTTTGTTTCACTATCATCCTTAAAATCTAAAATATTCAAACTTGATTCGTATAGGTTTATCGTTCAATCTCATTCACTTCTGTTCTGCCGCTTTCATCCATTTCTTCAGGTCAGAAATATCTCCCGACATCTGCGGAAGTCTTCGGAAGATCGCCATGCAACGCATAAAATCCTTGTGGTCCTGCACCGGCGAACCTATCATTGTTGCATGATCGGGAATGTTGGTCATGATACCTGCCTGACCGCCAATTTTGACGTGGTTGCCAACAGTCAGGTGACCTGAAATTCCAACCTGAGCTCCAAACATACAATTTTGCCCTACCCTGGAAGAACCGGCAACACCGGTCTGACCAGCAATCACAGTATTTTCACCAATCTCAACATTGTGTGCTATTTGTACAAGATTGTCAAGTTTTACACCTCTCCGAACAATGGTAGAACCCATTGTTGCACAATCGATGCAGGTGTTGGCACCAACCTCTACCAGATCCTCCAAAATAACATTTCCAATTTGGGCAATTTTAGAAAATGGCCCCTCGGCACTTGGAGCAAAGCCAAACCCATCGGCGCCTATTACGGAACCCGAATGCAAAATACAATCAGAACCGATGATGCAATCTGCATAAATTTTAACACCCGAATAAAGCGTGGTATAATCTCCAACAACAACGTTCTCCCCTACGAAAACATGGGGATAAATTTTAACATTGTTACCGATCACAGCCTTGTCAGAAACATAAGCAAAGGCACCCACGTAAACATTTTCGCCAAGGCTGGCACTCCCGCTCACGAAAGAGGGTTGCTCAATGCCTGTTTTTTCGGGTTTGAGTTGGTGGTACAATTTTAGTAATTCGGCAAGTGCCGTGTATGGATCTTCCACGCGGATCAGCGTACAAGCCAGTGGACTGTCAGGAGTGAACTCCCTGGAGACAATCACGGCTGAAGCCAGTGTGGTATAAATATATTTGGTATAGGCAGTGTTGGAAAGGAATGAAAGTGTTCCGGGAACACCCTGATCAATTTTGGAGATATCGTTTAATTTGACCTCTCCGTCACCTTCAACGGTTCCGTTGAGCAGTGATGCAATGTCTTTGGCCGTAAACTCCATTCATTAACTTTTAAAAATTCGGAGCAAAAATAATCATTATTAGTTACCTTGTGAGCTTCTTGCCGGATAACAGACAAAATGTTTGCGCACTGTCTTGGTTAATCCATCCAAATTTATATCAGAGGCATCCCTGATGTCCTTCAACTTCCCATTTTTAAAGAGTATCAATATTGCCTCTTCATCAGGCTGATAGGCCTTGTTGGTCATCTCGCCTACGGAAACAAAATAATCCAGATCGGCCCGCCGAACCTCCTTTCTGGCGAGAATTTTCTCCTTCAGATCGTTCACATGAGACTCCCCGAATGGATGGGTGGAGACTTTAATTTTCATGAGTCTTCGATTCACAATTCTATCGGAAAGTTCTGAAAGAATTGGA
Organism: uncultured Tangfeifania sp.; assembly: GCA_964528535.1. Lineage (GTDB taxonomy): Bacteria > Bacteroidota > Bacteroidia > Bacteroidales > Prolixibacteraceae > CAINVV01. The sequence continues at coordinate 14,021 of CAZGSQ010000064.1, forward strand.
TCGGGATGCTGCATCCATCCTTTCACAGTGCTCGTCACATCAGAATCATCCAGCATGGCAAAACAATCCATTGCCCACTTCTGCCTCTCCTTGTCAGCCGAAAGGAAATCGGAGGCCGTGACTTGCCTGTTGAGAAAGTCGGCCAAAGCACCAGATGCGCCCACCTCCTGCCCGTTACTTACCAAATCCGAGGCCCGCCGAAGCAGATTGACAAGCATTCTTTCAGCTGACACCACGGTCTTGTGCAAATAGACCTGCCAATACATCATCCTGCGGGCCATAAGGAATTTTTCAACAGAATAGATCCCCTTGGCCTCTACCACCAAACGGTCATTTCTAACATCAAGCATTTTGATAATCCGATCGGATGAAACCACTCCTTCCGAAACACCGCAGTAAAAACTGTCGCGTTTGAGGAAATCCAACCGGTCCATGTCGAGCTGACTGCTTACCAGGAGATGTAAAAAATGCCTTGGATACTGATCCAGGAAGATCTGAATGGCGAGATCCAGCCTGCCATCGAACTGCCTGTTCAGCTCCTTCATGAAGAGCAATGAGAGTGCTTCATGGGTGATTCCTTTGACAATACTCTCTTCGAGGGCATGCGAAAATGGTCCGTGTCCCAAATCGTGAAGCAATACAGCGACAGTTGCTCCTTCAGCCTCTTCATCACTAATCTCTACCCCTTTCTCACGCAGCACTTGAAGTGCAGTACCCACGAGGTACATGCTGCCAATGCTGTGCTCAAACCGGGTGTGATTCGCTCCCGGGTACACATGAGAGGTAAGTCCGAGCTGACGAATCCGCCTGAGTCTTTGAAAGTAGGGGTGCTCGACCAAATCGAACAGCAAACCAGAACTTAAACCGATGAATCCCCACACCGGATCATTGACAATCTTATGTTTGTTGTGCTTCACCTTGAAATTTTAGTATCAAATTGACATATAATTATTTACAATAAGAGCAGTGGTTTGGTCCTATTTTACTTTCGATTTGGATTTATTCTCTCAAACACCTTGGAAACCCTGATCCATCCTTCAAAATTAGAAATAAAAATTTGTTTAATTCAAACATTAATAGTAATTTCGCACCGGAGATTAATCGCAGGATTAGGGGACGCATTGTCCCCTATTTTATTAATTTATAAAATGATATCGAAATCAGTTGTACAAAGGATGGCAGAAGAAAAGTTGACCGACACGATGTTTATCGTCGATATCACGGTTGGACTTGGCAATGCTATTTCGGTTGTAATTGACAGCGACGAGGGATTGAGCATCGACAAATGCATTGAAATGAGCAGGCACATCGAGCATCAGTTCGATCGTGAAGTTGAGGATTTCTCGCTTGAAGTTTCCTCTCCCGGTTTGACCCAGCCGTTCAAGGTTCTTCGCCAGTATCTTAAAAATATGGGAAGAGAGGTTGAAATCGTCACTGGCAAGGGCGACAAGGTATTTGGAATCTTGAAAGCCGCAGCTGAGACAAGTTTCTCCGTTGAGACAACGACAAATATAAAAATTGATGGGAAAAAAGCAGTCGAGACAAAGATTGTCGAATTCTCCATTTCGGATATAAAAACAGTTAAACCCGTTATTACTTTCAAATAAAATCCTGAAGATATGGACAACCTCAATCTGATTGACACGTTTTCGGAATTTAAAGACCTGAAAAACATCGATCGTGCCACCATGATGAGCGTATTGGAAGATGCGTTCAGAAGTGTTATTCAAAAACAATTTGGCTCTGACGAGAATTTTGATGTCATTATAAACCCCGACAAAGGAGACTTCGAGATCTATCGAAACCGCACTGTGGTTGAAGATGGTGCATTAACCGATTTGAATACCGAAATAACCATTTCTACGGCCAATGCCAACAATGGTGATTACGAACTTGGGGAAGAGCTGACTGACACAATCCGTTTTACAGATTTTGGCAGAAGAGCAATTCTTAACCTGCGTCAGAACCTTGCATCCAGAATCCTGGAACTTGAGAAAGACAACATCTATCAAAAATACAAATCCAGAATTGGTGAGGTCGTCACCGGAGAAGTCTACCAAATCTGGAAAAAAGAGCTTCTGCTTCTCGACGATGAGGGGAATGAACTTATTCTTCCCAAGAGCGAACAGATTCCTTCCGATTTTTTCAGGAAAGGTGACAGCGTTCGTGCCGTCGTGATCAAAGTGGAAATGAGGAACAACAGCCCTTACATTATTCTGTCACGCACCTCACCTGTCTTCCTCGAAAGACTTTTTGAACTCGAAGTTCCCGAAATATCCGATGGCTTGATCACAATCAAAAAAATTGTCAGGATACCAGGCGAAAGGGCCAAAGTGGCTGTCGAATCGTACGACGATCGCATCGACCCGGTCGGTGCCTGTGTCGGCATGAAAGGATCACGCATCCATGGCATTGTCAGAGAGTTGCGCAACGAAAATATCGACGTCATCAACTTTACAAACAACAATCAGTTGTACATACAGCGGGCATTGAACCCGGCAAAAATCTCCTCCATAAAAATTTATGGTACAGAGAACAGGGTTGAGGTGTTTCTCAAACCTGAAGAAGTTTCCCTTGCGATCGGGAAAGGTGGTCTCAACATCAAATTAGCCAGTCAATTGACAGGTTACGACATTGATGTCTACCGTGATCGCGAAATCGCTGACGAAGAGGATGTTTCGCTTGAAGAATTTGCAGATGAAATCGATGATTGGGTCCTCGACGGACTTAAATCCATCGGTTGCGATACTGCCAGAAATGTGCTGAACCTCTCAAGGGAGGAGCTTATTAAACGTACTGACTTCGAAGAAGAAACCATCGATGAAGTCTTGCGCATACTGAAGTCCGAGTTTGAACAATAATTGTCAGACGTTCATTCAACCGGAAGAGATAAAGCAAATTAAACTGTTTGGCAAACTATGGATACAGGGAACAAAGTATCAACAAGGTTAAGTAAAATAGCACGTGATCTGAACGTGGGGATCGCTACTATCGTAGAGTTTCTGAACAAGCAGGGGATCAAAATGACCCCTGATCCCAACGCGAAGATCGATGCTGACGCCCAGATGCTTCTGGAGAAACAGTTTCGCAAGGATCATGATGCCAAAGTTGAGGCCGATATGCATCGCCCGGGACGCCTCAAAAGAGATACCATCTCCATTGATGATGTCCATACGCACGAAAACAAGGTGCAATCTGATGATTTTGAAGACGACTCCTTCAGCATCACCGACAATAGTCTTCATCATTCCAAAGAGATGAAGCACCATGAGCCACAGGTAAAAGTATCAAAACCTGAGATAACACATACCCCACTGCCTGAGAAACCGTCCATCAAAGTAGTCGGATCGGTGGATCTGGACAATTTATCTTCCAAACCCAAACCCGTTGAAAAAATAGCTCCACCGGTTGTGGCTGTTCAGCCTCCGGAAGAGGTCAAAGAGATCAGGCAGGAACAAATTGCAGTCGTCAAAGAGGATATTCCGGAAAAGGCCGCTCCGGCACAAATAGAAAAGACGGTTGAACCGGAAGCAATCAAGGAGCCTGAGATGATTTCAAATGTAACCCAGTTGGAATCGAACATCAACATTGTAGGTAAAATTGATCTTAATCCCGTCAAACCTGCTGAGAAAAACAAAAAGGAGCTTATTCTTACCAAGAAAAAACATGTCTCCACCAAGACTCCTGATGGCAAACCTCTCAAACCAACAAGGGAAGGCAAACACCATCTAGACCCCCTTGAAGATATCTTTCCCGATCTCGTGGATGCCCCTGAAGAGATATTCAAACATGCCAGGGAGATCCTCTCCGGACCAAAAGTGGTAGGTAAAATTGAATTGCCTACAGATGCCCTGAAAAAGGCAACTATTGTTCGGGATGAAGACAGATCCCTGCGCAAGAAAAAACGGAAACGTGTTTCCAAAGATGCCAAAGAACGCGTTCCGCTGAATATCGAGAAGCGTACTGACGAGCCAAAAGAGAAAAAGGAGCCCGGGAAAGAGAAAAGTACGATCAAGAAGAAAAGCTCACTTGTCGTCAAGAAAAAATTACCGCTCAAAAAAGAGGTCAACGAAGAGGATGTTCAAAAGCAGGTCAAAGAGACCCTTGCCCGTTTGACTACCAAAAGTCAGAAGACAAGAGGATCAAAGCACCGTCGTGACAAGCGTCTCGCCTATACAGAGAAGATGGCAGAAGAGGGCGCACAAGCCGATATCGACAGAAATATCATCAAAATTACTGAGTTCGTTTCCGTCAGTGAACTCGCCAGCATGATGGATGTCAACCCGACCCAGGTTATTGCAACCTGTATGTCACTCGGACTTTTCGTCTCCATCAACCAACGTCTGGATGCCGAAACCATGTCGGTTGTAGCAGATGAATTTGGCTACAAAGTCGAATTTATCTCGGTGGAAGTGCAGGAAGCCATCCTCGAAGAGAAGGATTCTGTAGAAGATCTCAAACCGCGTCCGCCCATCGTTACCGTCATGGGTCACGTCGACCACGGAAAAACTTCCCTGCTCGACTACATCCGGAAAGCCAACGTCATTGCCGGCGAGGCAGGCGGAATTACCCAGCACATCGGAGCCTACAATGTTCGTCTGGAAGATGGACGCAAGATCACCTTCCTCGACACACCCGGCCACGAAGCGTTTACTGCCATGCGTGCCCGTGGTGCCCAGGTCACCGATATCGCCATCATCATCGTAGCAGCCGACGACGACGTAATGCCTCAAACCATCGAGGCCATCAACCATGCTTCTGCTGCAGGTGTCCCTATCGTATTCGCCATCAACAAGGTAGACAAACATACAGCCGATCCCGAAAAAATCAAACACCAGTTGGCCAACATGAACTACATGGTGGAAAGTTGGGGCGGAAAATACCAGTCGCACGACATATCTGCCAAATCAGGCCAGGGTGTTGCCGAACTGCTCGAAAAAGTACTGCTTGAAGCCGAGATGCTCGACCTGAGAGCCAACCCGAACAAACGTGCCAATGGATCTGTCATCGAATCCACACTCGACAAAGGCCGCGGTTATGTTGCCACGATTCTGGTACAGTCAGGTACCCTGAAGGTCGGAGACGTCCTTTTGGCCGGACCGCACTTTGGGCACATCAAGGCCATGTTCAACGAACGGAACCAGCGCGTCGAAAGCGTTGGTCCGGCCGAACCGGTTCTTATCCTTGGATTGAACGGGGCACCTCAGGCGGGCGATAAATTCAACGTCATGGAGAGCGAACGTGAAGCCCGTCAGATTGCAAACAAACGTGAACAGTTGCAGCGTGAGCAAGGTCTGCGGACGCAGAAGCACATTACCCTCGACGAGATCGGCCGAAGGATTGCCATCGGCAACTTCCAGGAACTGA
>CAZGSQ010000065.1:0-19364 GCA_964528535.1 uncultured Tangfeifania sp.
TTTTCCTTGATTTGATCGATTAAGCCAGTTACGTGTACAAAGTACTCATTTTGAGACTCATCGTCTTTGATAAACCCAAATCCTTTTGTTACATTAAAGAATTTGACAATTCCTTTACTCATTTATTGTTATAATTTTAATTCGCATCAAATATACTATTTTTTAAATACAAACCATTAACCTGCCTGAAGTCTTAAAGTTGATATCCTTTCTATTTTTTCGGTCGCCAATTCTGGGGTGATCACCATACTCGTTCCTCCCTCTGAAGGCATGTCAAACATCACATCAATCATGATGGTCTCACAGATGGATCTCAATCCACGGGCACCGAGTTTGAATTCGATGGCTTTGTCGACGATCACATCCAGCGTCTCCTCCTTGAATTCCAGCTTGATGCCATCCATTTCGAACAGTTTGTGGTACTGTTTGATGATCGAATTCTTGGGTTCGGTCAGGATTTTACGCAACGACTCCCTGTCGAGCGGGACAAGGTAAGTCAGCACAGGCAGACGGCCCACAATCTCAGGGATGAGACCAAAGGCTCTTAAATCCTGGGGAGAGATGTATTGAAGCAAATGGTCTCTGTCGACCCTGCCATGTTCGGCGATGGCTTTGTAGCCTACTACTTTGGTGTTAAGTCGCAATCCAATCTTGCGTTCGATTCCTTCGAAGGCACCCCCGCAGACGAACAAGATATTCTTGGTATCAACTGGAATCATTTTCTGCTCAGGATGTTTCCTTCCCCCTTGCGGAGGTACATTGACGATGGCTCCTTCCAACAATTTCAGCAAACCCTGTTGTACTCCTTCGCCCGAGACATCCCTGGTAATGGAAGGATTGTCTCCCTTCCTGGCAATTTTGTCGATCTCATCAATAAAAACGATGCCCCTTTCAGCGGCTTCCACGTTGTAATCAGCGGCCTGAAGGAGTCGTGTAAGCAGACTCTCGATGTCTTCTCCAACGTAACCTGCTTCAGTAAGCACAGTTGCATCAACAATGGTAAAAGGAACATGAAGCATTCGGGCGATGGTCTTGGCAAGGAGCGTCTTTCCGGTTCCGGTCGGACCTACCAGGATAATGTTCGATTTTTCAATTTCTGTACCATCTTCGGTAATTTTCTGGTTCAACCTCTTGTAGTGGTTGTAAACAGCAACGGAAAGAATCTTTTTGGCATCGTCCTGCCCTATCACATACTGATCCAAAAAGGCTTTGATCTCCTTTGGTTTTTTCAATTCAACGCCCTTTAGGTCAAAGCCGACGTTTTTCTTGAACTCCTCTTCGACAATCGAATGGGCTTGCTCGATACAATTCTCGCAGATATGTCCTTCCATACCTGCTATCAGCAACTGAACATCCTTCTTCTCCCGTCCGCAAAACGAACATTTGTCAACTTTCTTCATTCATTTGTATTTGTTGATCCCCCGTTACCAACCTATTTTTTCTGACGGATCAAAATTTCATCTATCATGCCATAAGCCTTGGCCTCCTCTGCAGTCATCCAATAGTCTCTGTCAGAATCTTTTTCTACTTTTTCGAGTGTTTGTCCTGAATGGAAGGCGATGATCTCATAGAGTTCACGTTTCAGTTTCATGATCTCCCTTGCTGTGATCTCGATGTCAGATGCCTGTCCCTGGGCTCCACCCATGGGCTGGTGGATCATGATCCTGGAGTGTTTCAGCGCCGAACGTTTTCCTGTCGTACCGGCAGTCATCAGCACGGCGGCCATGGAGGCAGCCATTCCTGTACATATGGTTGCAATGTTGCAGTTGATGTACTGCATGGTGTCATAAATTCCGAGACCCGCGTGAACCGAACCACCCGGAGAATTGAAATAGATCTGGATATCTTTCCCCGGATCAGAGGATTCAAGGAATAGCAATTGAGCCTGGATGATGTTGGCCACGTAGTCATCAATGGGAATTCCCAGGAAGATGATTCTGTCCATCATCAACCTTGAAAAGACATCCATCTGGGCAATGTTCATCTGGCGCTCTTCGATGATGGTCGGAGAGATATAACTGGCATGTACTGATTCAAATTTGTGAAGGGACAGGCTACTGATCCCCATCTGCTTTGTCGCAAATTTGCGAAATTCATCACTTTTTAGATTCATGATCAAATGATTTAAAATGAAAAACTTTGTAAAACCGAACCTTTTACATTTCTACGTAAAACATAGAGGGTTCGGTTCACAAAGTTATTAAAATTACCCCTTCCAATGAACCACTGCAGAGATATTCTCTCGAAAGAAGTGGCTATTTTTCGAACAGATCATCAAATTCTTTCTGCGTCACCTCTTTCACATCGAGTTGGGCATTCAATTTGATGAATTCGAGAACCTTGGTTTCAGAACTTTTTTCGACCAAACGATGGCGTTCCTCCTCATTTTTAAGGATCGATTTGGCATAATTGTCGAGGTATTCGTCAGGAACAGTGAACATGCCATATTGACGGAACTGCATCAAGGCGGCCTCTTTGGCAAGTGCAACAACATCCGCCTCTCCTACCTGCAAGCCATTGTCCTTGGTCAGGCGACTCTTGATAAGCGTCCATTCTAAGTCTTTCACGAAATGGCTGAACTCTTCCTCAACTTGCTCTTTGGTAACGTTTTCGTTGGAATAAACCAACCAACGTTTCAAAAATTCCTCAGGAAGTTTCATGCCCACATAATTGACAAGCGTCTCCTTGGTATCGACAAGAAAACGGTATTCAGAAGAATAACTCAGGTTGGCTTTCAAATCTTCGGCAACCTTGTCCCTGAATTGTTCGAGTGTTGTCACATCCGTTGCACCTCCAATCGATTTCTTGAACATCTCTTCGTTGAGTTCGGCGGGCACAAATGTATTTACCTTTGATACAACCATTTCGAAGTCAGAAGTAAGCTCGCCGGCCTGGGCATCATCAATCTTCAGCACCTGTTTCAGGTAGTGGTCGTTGGCAAAAGCCAATTTGGGGTTGAAGACGATGCGATCGCCGGCTTTTTTACCGAGCAGGAGGGCCTTCAGATGGACATCTTCGACCATCTTTATGGATACTTGCGCCTCATCTGCTTGAATACCCCCTTCGAAAGCCGTACCATTTTCGTCCAATTGCATAAGTTGACCGATAAGGTTATCCTTCTCTCCGGATATTTCAGCTTCGACATAGCTGCCAAAACGGTTCTGGAAGGCCTCTATCTGGTGTTGGATCATCGCCTCATCGATCAGAATTTCGTAATAGGCCAACTTACCTGTTTTTGCAAAATCGATGTCGATGGCAGGAGCCAGGCCGAGGTCGAAAACAAATTCAAAATTCTCGTCGTGGTCAAAATCAATCGGTTTTTGTTCTGTCTCATTGGGGAGTGGCTCTCCCAGAATATGGATGTTTTCTTCCGTCATGTACCGGGTTAACTCCCTGCTGAGCATCTTGTTGATCTCCTCAGCCAGGACAGCCTTGCCATACATTTTTTTGATCAGACCTGCCGGGACCATTCCCTTGCGGAAACCAGGCATGTTGGCCTTCTTGCGGTAATCTTTGAGTGTTTCGTTGATGGTTGCCTCGTAATCGCTCTTCTCAATAGAGAGCTTGATCACTGCATTCAGCTCGTCGGTGTTTGTTCTGGAAATATGCATTGAATTGTTTTTTAGTTAACGAATCTATCAGTTAACGTATTGATTGAAATATAGTTTATTAAATCTTCAACCATCCCAAAGGATGATTTGATTCCTTCTACATCTAAAAAAAACCGCCTGAACTTCCGGTGTGGAAGAGGCGGTTAACCCTTTTCGTGCGGACGAAGGGACTCGAACCCCCACGCCTCTCGGCACCAGATCCTAAGTCTGGCACGGCTACCAATTACGCCACGTCCGCTTTTTTCGAGCTGCAAATATACAATTTTATTTTACAACTGCGTTTTAAAATATATTATGCATCGCCACTCTCCTCCAGAATCTCAGCATCCGGCAGACCCTTTCTGACTGGTCGCCTGAGTTCGAAATTCTGTCCAAGGTAGAGTCTGCGAACCTCGTCGTCAGCTGCAAGATCTTCGGCAGTACCACTGTTAAGGATTCTTCCGTCGTACAACAAATAGGACCTGTCTGTGATCGAAAGTGTTTCGTGCACATTGTGGTCTGTTATCAAAATTCCGATATCCTTGTCCTTCAGTTTGAATACGATCTGCTGAATATCCTCTACAGCAATCGGATCGACTCCTGCAAAGGGTTCATCCAACAAGATAAAAGCAGGATTGATGGCCAGGCACCTTGCTATCTCGGTACGCCGCCGCTCACCGCCGGAGAGCTGAATGCCGAGGCTTTTCCGGATGTGCTGCAGGCCAAACTCTGTAAGTAGGGATTCTAATTTTTCGTGCTGGTACTCTTTCGAAAAGGTGGTCATCTCCAGGATCGAACGTATGTTGTCTTCCACGCTCATGTGTCTGAACACCGAAGCCTCCTGGGCCAGGTAACCGATGCCAAGTTTCGCCCTCTTGTAAACAGGGAAAGAGGTGATTTCAGTATCATCCAGAAATATCTGACCTCCATCAGCCTGAATCAAACCCACAATCATGTAAAAAGAGGTGGTCTTACCGGCCCCGTTGGGACCAAGCAGTCCGACAATCTCTCCTTGCTCCACTTCGATAGAAACACCGTTCACAACCGTCCGGTTACGGTATTTCTTCACAATATTTTCGGCGCGTAATTTCATGACTTCAACATCAAGATTAGAACATTTAAGAAAGAAGTGACTAAAGAGGACTAAAGTGACCAAGGTTACTAAAGTGACTAAAGTTAGGCTTCAAGAAGGTCAACATTCTTTCGCCTCTTCTCAACCATTTTGGCCATCAGTATCCCTAATTCGTACAACAGCGCCAAAGGACCTGTTACCAGCAACATGCTGAAGGCATCCGGAGGCGTGATGATGGCTGCAAGACAGAGGAGTATGATGAAAGCATGCTTTCTGTATCTTTTAAAGAAGGAGCTTCCTGCCAATCCAACCTTACTCAGAAAGAACATGACGATAGGCAGTTCAAAAACAATACCGCTACCCAATACGATTGTCGTTACAGAACTAACGTAGGAGGTAAGGTTGATTTGGTTGAGAACCTCCTGGCTCACCTGGTAACTTCCAAAGAAATGGGTGGTCAGTGGAACAATAAGGAAATAGCCGAAGCAGACGCCTAACAAGAAAAGCAACGAGCTGTATACCACGGCAGAGGTGACATGTTTTCGTTCATTTTCGTACAAGGCAGGTCGGACAAAACGCCAGAATTCCCAAAGGATATAAGGGATGGCAACTATGATACCACCAATGATGGCCAGGTTAAGGTGCATCGAAAACTGTCCGGCCAAATCGATGTTGATCAATTGAAAAGGTTTGGTATTGATGGCCAGATCGGGAGAATTTAATTGCACGGCCAGCCAGCCAAAGAAACGGTTGGTAACAAAATCAGCGTTCTTGGGCGCCAAAATCACATAATCGAATATAAATTGTTTGTTCAGAAAGACGACCACACCAAAAACCAAAACCGCTGCCGAGGCCCTCACGAGATGCCACCTCAGCTCTTCGAGATGCTGAAGAAAGGACATTTCATTGCCTTTTGTGCTGCTTCCATCCTTGTTTTTGGAAGAAATCGATCTCTTTTCCTGTTCTGCCATGAAAAATGGAAAGTGATGGTGACTAAATTTTGGCGCAAATATACGATTCTTTACCCACAAGAATATCCCGCCTGCCGCATTGATTTCGAATGTTAAATTTTATTGATAATTTACAAATGGGTTGTTGGAAGGACAAATTTTTATAACTTAGTATTTTTAATGGAAACTGGTATTGTTAGACAGATGATAATAGAGGAAAAATATACCCTTACGGCCGAACTTCAAAAATATTTCGGATTCGATCGCTTCAAGGGCCAACAGGAAGAGGTAATAAAAAGTGTCCTGGCCGGGCACGACACATTCGTGCTGATGCCGACGGGGGGCGGAAAATCGCTGTGTTACCAACTTCCAGCACTGCTTCAGGAGGGAACCGCCATCGTAATATCCCCCTTGATCGCGCTGATGAAAAATCAGGTGGATGCCATCAGGAGTTTCAGCGTCCACGACGGTATCGCCCATTTTCTGAATTCAAGTCTGACCAAATCGGCGATTCAGAAGGTCAAGGAAGACATTGGCAAAGGTCAGACAAAATTGCTTTATGTGGCTCCCGAGTCCTTGACCAAACAGGAGAATATAGATTTTCTGAAGTCCATCAAAATCTCCTTTTACGCAATCGATGAGGCACATTGCATCTCAGAATGGGGACACGACTTCCGACCCGAATACAGAAGAATCAGACCCATCGTCAACGAGATTGGGCAGGCTCCCATCATCGCCCTGACTGCCACTGCGACACCAAAGGTTCAAAGCGACATCCAGAAAAATCTGGGGATGCTCAATGCAAACGTGTTCAAGTCCTCCTTCAACAGACCCAACCTTTTTTATGAGGTTAGGCCAAAAGTGAAGGCCAAGGATCAAATTATCAGGTTGTTCAGAACCAACGTAGGGAAATCTTCCATCATCTATTGCCTGAGCAGAAAAAAGGTTGAAGAGATTACCGAACTCCTTCAGGTCAACGGCATCAAGGCCCTTGCCTACCATGCCGGTATGGATTCGGCTACCCGCTCCACCAACCAGGACAAATTTCTGATGGAAGAGGTCGATGTCATCGTAGCAACCATCGCCTTCGGGATGGGCATCGACAAGCCGGATGTTCGTTTTGTGGTTCATTACGACATTCCCAAATCGCTCGAAGGTTTCTACCAGGAGACCGGAAGAGCCGGACGCGATGGTGGTGATGGACGCTGTATCACCTTTTACAGCTACAAAGACATCCAGAAACTGGAAAAATTTATGCAAGGGAAACCAGTCGCTGAGCAGGAAATTGGAAAACAACTGTTGCTGGATACCGTCGCCTTCGCCGAATCTTCACTTTGCCGCAGGACCATTCTTTTGCACTATTTTGGAGAAAAATACATCACAGAAAACTGCGAACACTGCGACAACTGTCTGAATCCAAAAGAATTAATAGAAGGAAAGGAGATGGTTACCCTTGCCTTACAAGCAGTCATAGATGTTAAGGAGCAGTGCAAGAGCGAACACCTTGTGAACATCCTGACAGGCAATGAGACCGCTCAGGTAAAATCCTTCATGCACAACCAGCTCGAAATTTTTGGTGAAGGGGACGACCACAAGGATAAATTATGGAACGCTGTTTACCGTCAATGTATCATCGCAGGGTTCCTGATCAAGGACATCGAGAACTATGGAGTACTTAAAATGGCAGCCAAAGGAAGAGCCTATCTCGATAATCCACAACCCTTTACTATCGTTAAAAACCACGATTACGAAGCCGAAGAAGAGTCCGACGAGGTACCGTCAGGGGCTGGAGCAGTTGGCGATCCCGAACTCTTCGCCATGCTCAAAGACCTCCGCAAGAAGGTAGCAGTTAAAAATAATCTTCCACCTTTCGTGATTTTCCAGGATCCGTCGTTGGCCGATATGTCCATTCAATATCCGACGACACTCGACGAGATGCAAAACATCATTGGGGTTGGTCAGGGAAAGGCGCAGCGGTACGGCAAACCCTTTGTCGAACTGATCAAGAAACATGTTGAAGACAATGGCATCGAGCGGGCGCAGGATTTCGTGGTCAGGTCTGTCGCCAACAAATCCAAAAACAAGGTACACATCATCCAAAATATCGACAGGAAATTGGCTCTTGACGAAATAGCTGCTGCCAAAGACATGGACATGGATGCCCTTCTCACCGAGTTGGAGGCCATCGTCAATTCAGGAACAAAAATCAACCTCGACTATTACATCTACGACATCATGGACGAGGAGCAGGTGGCCGATATCTTCAATTATTTCAAGGAGGATGCCGGATCTGATTCCATGGAGGAGGCCATTGCCGAGCTTGGCGACGATTATGAAGTGGCCGAGATCAGGCTGATACGGATCAAATTTTTGGCTGAAATGGGAAATTGAGGAAGGGAAGAAAGGAAAAGGGAGGATGGTTAGGTTGTAGGGTGCATTCGGGAGGTCGAAAGTAGGGGAAAGTCGAGGAAAAATATTGTTTGCCCAGGCTCGCTTTGAAAGTCGATTTCGGCCTTGTAGTTTTCGAGAATACTCTTTGTAATGGCCAATCCGAGGCCCATTCCACCACTTTTTGTTGTGAAATTTGGTTCAAAAAGCCGCTCCCTGTCGGCATCCGGGATACCGGAACCATTGTCTCTGATGGCAACTTTCAGCCTCTCTCCCAACGGTTCAACACTTACCAGGATTGCCCCACCTACTTGATCCTGAATGGCCTGCGTGGCATTGCGCAAGATGTTTACGAGTGCCCTGCGCAGCTGAATACGGTCGCCTGAAACGAACAACAGATCCTCCCGGCTGACCACCTTCAGGCTGTATTTATCTGGTGCTTCGAACAGAATGGCCACCTCCCGTATCAGACCCACCATCTCAACGGGTTCGATGTGCGAAGAGGGCAATCTGGCAAAATCAGAAAAAGCAGAAGCAATGGCCGACAAGGCATCAATCTGCCCCACCAGCATCCCGGTTACCTGGTTAAAATAGGCATCAAAATTGGGTGCCCCCTGATCCTTCATTTTTTGCAGGTACTGGATGTTCAGTTTCATTGGCGTAAGAGGATTGTTGATCTCGTGTGCAATCTGTCGTGCCATCTCCTTCCAGGCCGATTCGCGTTCCGATCGGGCAAGCAAAGCAGCACTGTCAGCCAGTTCTGCTACTTTTTTGTTGTATGCCTTGACCAGTCTGCCAATTTCATCATCCCCCAGGTATTCAATCGTTGCATTTTGCTTCCCCAATGCTATCCCCTTCAGCTTTTGCTCTATCTGCAACAAAGGTGCCGTCAGTTTTGTACTGATCACCAACGCTACAACCATGGTGAGTAAAACCAAGAGGATGTAGAGGTTGATAAAGGCAATAATGAACCCCGAAACCTGCCGTGTAAAGTCATCCTGCCTGTTGAAATAGGGCAGGTTCACATAGCCCGCCAACTGCTGTGAACTGTTGTAGAGTGGTGCATAAACAGAGAAGAATGCCATCTTCCCTAGATTCTCATTGTGCAAAAAAGTAGCACTTCCCAGGATATTTAAGGAAAAGAAGGCACGTGGATCGATCCTTTCGGAGGTTAAACCCTGTTCAAAGATTTCATACCTGGAGCTGGCTGCCAGCTTTCCATTCAAATCATAGATGTTGATGTCAGTCCAGGTGATGTCTGAAATTTCGACCAATTGATCGCCAAGGTAGTCATGAATAGAATCCAATCTGACTGCATTTCCTATTCTTAGTCCCAATTCGGAAGAGATGGCCCGTACCCTTTGGTCGAGGTTCTCTTTCATCGATCGCTGAAATTCCTGGTAGTTGTAACGAATCAGTCCCAATCCAATGAGAAAGAGTAAAACCAGCAAGGTAGAGACCAGGGTGAATTGAATTTTTCCACGCAATTCGAACCTGTTGCTTGAAATAAGTCCCGACTTCCTGGCAAGGAGGATCCAGGCCAGGCCAAGCAAATAGATGAAGAAAAACATGGGAGGAAATCCCCTTCCCTTCTCCACCCAAGTGTTGACAGGATAACTCACGACCACATAATTTTCTCCACTCCGCCGGTAGACACAATGCAGGAATCCATCCTTTTCAAAGAAGGAAAACTCTTTGCTAAACCGGATGTCACGCCACATGGCTGGGTCATACTGAAAACTGCCTCCACGATCCACCAATTTGTTGTCGAAATATTTGGCATAGCTGTAACCTTCATTTCTGTTCCTCTTCGCAGCCTGTTGATCCATTAGCAATTGCGGGTAACCCTTCCCTTCCGGGATTATTTTCGAATTCAACTCGACAAAAGCCACCAGAGACGAACTGCCTTTTCCGGTTGACAGATGGAGTTCTCCCAGGTAGGAGATTCTTCCATTCAAACGATCCATGAAATAAAAATCAGATCCCGGCAGGCGCACCCCTTTGGACAACTTCAGCGCATCAAAAAAATCCTGACAAGGAAATTTCTTCCTGTCATCCGGAAGGTAAACACTGTCTTTGGTGGTGCAAACAGTTACCTGCAACTCGTAATTGTTCCAGAATCCATTGAAATAAATCTCCTTCAGATACTTTTCAAGCTTCCGGTAAGGTGGAACAAGATAGGAGTGCACCAAAGTGTCTTTCAATATTTTAGTCTCAAAATCGGAAAGAAAGATCTCCGCCGCCGGATCACGTTCTGTGGCAAGATTGACCGCCATTACTTGCTGGATACCAGCCCTCCTGCCTTCAATTTCAAACTGCGCAACCAGATTCAGCCCGAAGGCAAGTAACAATCCAAAGACAAACAGCGATGTAAGTTTGTATTTCGATAGTAGTTCAACACTTATCCGATCCAGAAGAAACAACAACACGATGTAGCACAGCACCCATCCCACTGGCAATACGGTGCCAACGAGAAGCAATACCAACAGTACTGCCAGCAATGAACCCACCGATAAAACAAAAAATGACAAGGATCGATGGTGCTGTCTGGTCACGCATCTGACACGGATCAGCACCACGCCCAAACCCAACACCTGCAATGCAATACAACCTGTAGCAAGAATATTTGGAATGGAGAGGGCGTAATTGCTGTAGAGCTCGAGTGAGAGGTCCGAATGGTTCAGTAGCACCAGTATCAGTCCTGTGGTGGCCACAAAATAGCAGGCAGCAAAAAGGAACAATGAACTGGTTCCCGGCGAAATTAGTGACTTGTGCTGCTCTTTTCGGAAGATCACAAAGAAGGAGTGAGCCACCACAAAAAGCAAAATAGAGAGTAACAAATAGTCACCCAACGAGGAGAGTACACCAATCCAGGCAAAATGTGATGGGGCAAACAACTTGTTGGCAAATACCTCATCGGGAAGTTTCAGGTAGTTCAGTACCAGGTAAAAAGTGACAGCAAAGAGGAGCATGAAGCCAAATTGCACCCAGGGTTTCAGTTTGCTACCGGATACCCATTTGCTGAAATGAGCAGCAATCAGGAGGACAAACAGGAGAAAAAAAAGCAAGCCTGGAGTAGTCTCGGCTGAAGTAAAGCTTTGTTGGTCGCGGAATTGGATACCAAAATGAAATTTTCCTTCGTGGCAGAATACCTGAATCGTACCAGGTTTCAGCTCTGCCACCACTTCACATTGATCGGAGAGGTTGAATGCTTCCTGAAAAGATGCGTGCACATACCTGTTTTGATAGGGGAAATCCCTTTTGATCAGCATAAATCCCTTGATGGCAAAACCATCTACCTCCCTCGAAAAAATATAGAACCAGCCTGTCGGCATCTTTACCAAGTTTCCCTCCGCCTTTATTGGTTCTGTTTTTAGATCGAAGGCAACCAGGGAGGAGCTCCAGAACAGCAATGTATCGTGCCTGGAAACGGTGTAATAGAGTCCTGCGTCTGCTGAATCGTCTCCTCCATTCCTCAACCAAAGTTTCGTAGGACTCCCGGTGACCTTCAGCTGGGCAGCCATTTTGTCAATTTCCGATCTTACCACTTTTTCTTTGGCCTCAAAGACCCGATAGATCCGCTCTCCTTCGGCCTTTTGATCAGTGCTGGGATAAAACAGGGTTCCCCAGCCGAAGGAGCACACAAGCGCCAACAGCCCTGTTACAAGAAGGAGATATGGTTTAAACTTTTTGGCCTCCGGCTTATGCATGGTGGTAGGGTTCTCCCTTGATGATGGTCAAGGCTCTGTACAATTGTTCCATAAAAATCAAACGCACAAGCTGGTGTGGAAAAGTGAGCCGGGAGAGTGACATCTTTGCGTCGGCTCTTTTGTAAACAGCTTCCGAAAATCCATAGGGTCCACCGACGACGAAAGTCAATTGGCGCGTTCCCGAAAGCATTCTCTTTTCTACAAAGCCTGCCAACCCGGGTGATGACAATTCAATTCCCCCGACATCCAGCAAGACCAGCTCATCACCAGGAGTAACCTGGTCGAGCAGGGCCTTCCCTTCCCTTTCTTTTTGTTGCTCCGTCGTAATGTTGCGGCTGTTTTTTACATCCGGCAGTACCCTGATTTCGAAGGGAAGATAATGAACCACTCTCTTGTGGTAATCCTCAATTCCCTCCAGCAGATATTTCTTATCGGTATTTCCGACCAGCATCAGGGTAATTCGCATGGCATCATTCTTGTTACAAACCTACAAAGTAATGTTATTTTTACATACCGCATAAAATCCGGCCTAAAATTTGCAGGTATTGGTTATAATTAATAGATTAACTGAGTTTTTTGAGGTTTCATCACCATTCATTTTATTACCATGAAAAAGGCTCCGCTCTTTTTTGTTTCCGTTTTTTTTCTGGTGTCTCTCGCAAATATTGGGCTCGGCCAGATACCAGCCCAGATCGGATCGGGATTGAAGACAGGCAATGCCAAGGCAGTTGCTGCTTTATTTAACAGCAACGTTGAACTTGTTATTCTTGACAAGGAGAGTATCTGCTCAAAGGAACAGGGGGAGCTGATCCTCAGTGATTTCTTCAGCAAGAACAAGCCCACTGATTTTGCCATCACCCACCAGGGCGGAACAGATTCGGTGTATGGCATCGGGAAGATGCAAACTGCGGGAGTCAATTTCCGAATCTATTTTATGTTGAAGACATTTTCAGGCAAACAGTTGATAGTGCAGCTACGGATAGAGAAAGATCAGTAGGTAAAAGTCACAAAATAAAAGTCATTAAGTTGATTGGCAAATGATTTCATTCTTTAACAGGACCAGTACATGGGTCAGGGAACTACTGGACGAGGCAGTAGCGAAGGCTAAAAAAATCACTGTCCCCTTCTTTGACGGGTTACCACTTTACGATGTAGCCCGTTTTTTTTGGAAAGGGATTGTAGACGGTGCCATCACGACCAGGGCCTCGGCCATTGCCTTCAATTTTATCCTGGCGGTCTTCCCTGCCATCATCTTCTTTTTTACCCTGATCCCCTACATTCCCATCAACAATTTTCAGGTTCAGCTGATGAATCTGATCCAGAGTGTGCTCCCCGACAATGCCTACATCGCCATCCGGGGAACCATTCAGGACATCGTTACCCAACCCCGCGGCAGCCTTCTCTCTTTTGGATTTTTCGCTGCCTTTGTCTTCTCCACCAACAGTTTGGTCTCCGTCATCGTCGCCTTCAACAATACCATTCATGCCATCGAAACCCGCAGCATTGTCAGCCTATACCTCATCGCCTTCGGTTTGTCCCTCATTCTTACTACCTTAACCACCGTGAGCGTGGCACTGATCACCATCAGTCAGCGTCTCATGGAATTCATGGTGGTCAAGCAATTCATCCGATCTGATTACATCTATTACCTGCTGATTGGCGGAAAATGGCTGGTCATTCTCCTGCTTTTCTTCTTTGCTTTTGCCTTTCTTTTTTACTTCGCCCCCGCGAAGAAGATGAAGTTTAGGTTTATCTCTGCCGGTGGTTCTCTGGCCACCCTGCTCTCCATCCTTATTTCGGTGGGCTTCTCCTTCTACATCAACAATTTTGGGCGTTACAACACCCTGTACGGCTCCATCGGAACCCTAATTGTCGTGATGCTGTGGTTCTATTTTATGGCCCTTATCCTCTTGATTGGCTTCGAACTGAATGTCAGTATCTGGAGTGCCCAACACAAAATCAATTCGGGAGGGAGAAGAGAATTATGAGTGATGAGATATGAGTGATGAGATATGAGATAGGAGTGATGAGATATGAGGTATGAGATATGAGATATGAGGTATGAGGGCGGGCTTGGTAGGGTAGAAAGCCTGAAAGAACTGCCGCTTACGTTCGATATTCGATGCCTGACATACGATTCTCGACCTCTTACATGAGATATTCGACCTCTTACATGAGATATTCGATGCCTGACGTACGATTCTCGACCTCTTACATGAGATATTCCATCTCTAACCTACGTTGGATGGTTCCTTTCATTCCATTTTTGCACCCTTGCGGATGGTTGAACGAGTCGAGGGGTACTTTGGCCTTCCCATCGCTTTTCTTTCCGGAGCGCAGGTGGACTTGCGGATAGACCGCAACACGGAATGCGGTGTATCTGTCCATGGTCACCACCTACGGTATCAGATAAAACGAATACAGCGGTATGATCCTGTCGGAAGTGAAGATGGAGGATCTGTTAGTGTGAAAATTTCGCCAACTAATTAGTTGTCAAAAGGATTGAAATACTTCCAACCGGTCAAGTCATTGGTGTCCTCTATTTGATCTGCGCAATATCTGAACGACAGGACTCCCCCAGTTTCCTCCGGAATCAAGACCCCACCCACGAGGATCTGATCCGGTTTTGTTGCGTTCACTTTTTGAATGTATGCTACCAGTGCGTTGTGCTTGTTCGGGCGCAAGGTTGTTGGTGGTTTTGCGCATTCGGCCGGAGTTCAGGTACGACGGGAAACAAAAAGAGCGTGAACCCATTCTTACCCGCCCCCGAGGCCCTAGGAAGCCCACACAAGATGATAAGTCAAAAGCCCACGCCGTTTGGCGCGAGCATTCGCTTTTTGAATCAATCTTGTGTTCGCTATAAAGAAATTTCCTAGGTTTCTGGGGGCGCGAACAACAGCAAAATGCTATGTTAATATTTTATAAATTCCTGTCTATCTTAATTTTATCAATAACGCTGTATTTTGTTGTATTCACGCAAATATAGCATGTTTTCGGATGAAGTCAAAATGCAACTGGCTGTCGTGAAATTCATTTCTGCTACCAAATTTGACTTTATAACCACAACAGATTATCTTTGGTAAAAAAGAGATCATGAGAACGATAAGCATTTCCATTTCGGATATAGAATACCAATGTTCTGGTATCTGCTTTAATTCAAAAGAGTTATCCCAATTTAATAATTTTCAATTGTGTTCTTGAGAATAGATTTGAGATTTGCATTTCTGACGATCTCTTAGAAGCGTATATAGAGGTAATTAACTGACCAAAATTTAGCAAGTATCCTGATTTTCTAATTAAAGCAGAATTGGTAATCTCTCAAATTGAAGGAATTGTCACAAAATTATTTACGAAGAATAGAATTCACATAATAGCTGACAATCCAGACAATCGGTCGCTCGGGTTGGCATTCGAATCAAAGGCTGATTTTATGATCACCGGCACTACAAATGATTTTACCATGTCGGAATTTGAAGGCACGATAATTATATCTCCAAAGCAATTCTGGGACCAATATGGCAGGTAAAATCAAGTTGATCTCAACTCCCAAGTGCCATCTGCACGACCAGTATTGTAATCCCGGGTTTCAACCCAGGGCCATCGAGGAGACCCTACTCATTCGTTCCGGTAATAGATCCGCATCAAACTATCGTCCAACGCCTCCTCCCTGTCCAATATCCAGTCGGTCTCGGGGGCTTTGATGCCGGAGCCGAACCTGGCGTTTCCGATGTACACACGTGCCTCGTCCCACAATCCTTCGCGCATGTACGATTCGAGCAGGGATTTTCCACCCTCTACCAGCAGCGATTGTATTCCCCGCACATGTAGCATCGAATTGATACCGTACAGCATGTTGCCATCAAAATGAATCCTTACATATTCGAGGTTGGATTTTGATTCCATATCAGTTTCGGTAAAAACCAGGGTTTCGGTTGATTGATCCAACAGCCTGGTGGATTCGGGAAGGATTCCCCGCCGGTCGAGCACCATCCGGAGCGGATGGTTCCCGCACCATTCCCTGACGGTGAGCGAAGGATTGTCTTTCAATGCCGTTTTGGTTCCTACCAGGATGGCTGCTTCATCTGAGCGCATCTTGTGAACGGCCATCCTGGAAAGGTCGTTGGTAATCCAGGTAGGCTGGCCATATTCTGCTGCTTCTCTGGCCCTGTCGACATAGCCATCCTCCGTTTGCGCCCATTTCAATATAATGTAAGGCCTCTTTTTCAGGTGATATGTCATAAACCGGCGGTTCATCCTGAGGCACTCCTCTTCCAGAACGCCGGTCACAACCTTGCAACCGGCTTCCTGCAACTTCCGGATACCGCTGCCTGATACTTTTTCGTTGGGATCCGGACTGCCAATTACCACAACCGGAATCTTCGTTTCTACAATCAGATCGGCGCATGGCGGCGTTTTACCAAAATGGGAACAGGGTTCGAGTGTCACATAAATAGTTGAATGGCAAAGTAATTCGGGATTTCTGACAGAACGGATGGCATTTACCTCGGCATGTGCCGATCCATATTTCCTGTGGTATCCCTCTCCAATGATCAGCCCTTCGTGCACAATCACACACCCCACCATCGGATTTGGTGCCACCTGTCCCATCCCGAGCTTGGCCAGTTCGATGGCACGAAGCATGAATTTTTCTTCAACCCTGGCAGCACCAAAACTACTTTGTTTCTCTATTTTTGTCGTATCTGTCATGCTAAAAACAAAAAAATACATCCGCGAGAGACTCTCCAACGTTTGTTCAGCTTCCGAAGCTGAGAGCCTGTCGCGTCTTATCCTCGAGCACGTGACGGGTTTTGGATCTCTGCAATTGCACCTGCACCAAACCGATCAACTCTCAGAGACGAAGGTAATGCAAATCGGGGAGATACTCAACAGGCTGCTCACCCACGAGCCGATTCAGTACATCCTCGGATCGTGCGATTTCTACGGATTGAAATTTACTGTCACGCCGGATGTCCTGATACCCAGGGCAGAGACCGAGGAGCTTGTCGACTGGATCATCTCTGAAGAAAAAGGGCATTGCCATCATCTGCTCGACATCGGCACCGGTAGTGGGTGCATCCCCATTGCCATCGACAAGCATACCGAAATGGATCATCTCGAGGGATGGGATATTTCGGAGTCTGCCCTTGAAATTGCGCGCTGCAATGCGCAGCGAAATGGCTCGAAAGTTCAATTTTCCCGGCAGGACATCTTTCACCCTACCGGGATTGCCGGTCTCTCCAAATATGATGTCATTGTCAGCAATCCGCCTTACGTACTGCGGGAAGAGGCCGGTCTGATGGAAAAAAATGTGCTGGACCACGAACCCCACCTGGCACTCTTCGTCCAAGATCACGATCCCCTGATCTTCTACCGGGCCATCGCACAGTTTGCCACCGCCCATCTTCAATTTCACGGTAGTTTGTATTTCGAAATCAACGAAAAGATGGGAGCAGAGACAACGAAATTGTTGAAGAAATTTGGTTTTAACGACATCCTTACCAGGAAGGATCTTCAGGGAAAAGAAAGGATGATCAGGGCAAAAAAAGACGGCTTCCCTGGCGATTCATCCACGCCCGTCCCGATGTAAAAAACTTAGTGGACGGGCCGGTTATCGGGTAAGAGAAGGAAATTACCACATTGGCTACGAAATTTGTGACAAGGTCCTTACAGTCACTGCAATTGATGCAGGCGACAGAAAGGGGAACTATGCATGAATGTTTTGTTTCAAGCGCACACGCTCAAAACGGAAACTCCCCCTCTTTCAACACGTTTTTCGCCTTCTCGGTCTTGGGTTTCTCGGCGGCGAGATGTTTGGGGTTGCCATCCACATAAATTGCCTTGAATGGCGTTGTTGGACAGGCATATTCGCAGGCTCCGCATCCGACACATATTTTCTGATCCACTTCGGGGATAAACAGCTTCCCGTAAGGAACCATGTGCACAGCCTTGGTCGGACAGTGCTCTGAACAGGCGCCGCAATCCGTCTTCTCGGTCTCAACCACACAGTTTTTCTTCTCAAAATGAACCTGGCCGATCTGAAGCAGGTGTTTGGCTTCCATGGTCAAGGGGACAATTGCACCTGTCGGACAGACCTCGCTGCAAAGGGTGCAGTCGAATTCGCACAGCCCCTTGTGGTAACTCATGTGCGGTTGCATCATGCCAATCCATCCATATTCGAGGAAGGCAGGCTGAAGCACTTTGGTAGGACAGGCGGAGACGCATAGTGAACAACCCGTGCATATTTTATTGAACCTTTCGACGGAGCGTGATCCCGGCGGCGAGACAGGTGAAGTTTTTTTCTCCGGAACGGTACTCTGTCCCTTTGGAACCGGCACGATCAGCTTGGGCTTTTTTGCACCCGGGATGGAATCGGCAGCCTTGAATCCATAGAGGGCTGCGATCCCAACGACACTGGTCACCAGGAAATTTCGTTTGGAGAGGTCGTTGGCCGGTCTCTTTGATTTTTGTGTAGCTCCTGGTGCCACACTGACAGGCATCACAAACTTGCTCCTTTTCACCGGCTGATAAACCATTGCCTTTTCTGAACAGACCGTTAGGCAGTTGTAACAGGCCACACAACGGCTGTAATCGATTTTCTGGCTCTTGACTTCGATGCATTCGGCCTTGCACACACGGGCACACCTGCCGCAATGGGTGCAATGGCTCTTGTCGATGACAATCTTAAAAATGGAGAACCTGGAGAGGAAACCCAGGAAAGTACCGACCGGACAAACGGTATTGCAATAGAGCCTGCCCCGGTAAAAGGCGGCAAGAACGGTTCCGACCATGAAGAGGGTAGTGATGATCAGGATTCCTGGCAAGAGCGGAACAACATCGTAACGGTAGAGCCAGTTGTAAATGTCGGCTTTGGCAAATCCGGCAGCAAAAACATTGTTGATGACCACTGCCACCGGTTTGAAGAGGGTTGTTGAAATTCTGCCAAAGAGACTGTAAGGATCTAGCAAAGTTACCAGGGTGATGCTGCCAAACAAGAGCGGAAACAGGACCAGTGACAACACTACATGGCGAAGAATATTCCATGCTTTGCTGTACTTGTACCTTCTTTTTTTTCTGGTTTTGCCGGCAAGCCAGGATACAAAATCCTGAAAAATCCCAAGGGGACAGAGGACAGAACAATAGACCCTGCCAAAGAGGATGGTCAGCAACAGAACAAAAATGAACCCAAATGAGACCGCACCAGAAACAGTGATGGTCTTGAGGAGTGAAGGGACAAACTGCAGGGAGACAGCCCATTGGTAAAAAGAGGGGGAGAAACTCTTCCTGAAATCAATGAAGAGCAAAGCCAGCAAGACCAGGAAGAAGATGGAGAGCCCGACCCTGATCCTTTTCAGCAAAAGAAAATTCATTAGAGGTTGATGCGGTTGATGTTCAATTTTGAAAGATCCATGACACCGAGGCCTGCGGCATTGGCGAGTTGAATGTGGTTGATTTCTGCCGGATCTTTGCCGAAGAATTTTGTTGCAGCCGCGTCGGCAGCAACGATATCCGTCGAAAGAATCAGACTCTTCATGGTAATTACGTCATCCAGGGAGACACCCATCGGACCGTTTTGCTTCATCACATAATAGGCATCTACTACATTTAGCGAGATCGGAAGAGCACACGTCTGAACTCCAGTCACCTGAAGCTATCT
>CAZGSQ010000066.1:0-14705 GCA_964528535.1 uncultured Tangfeifania sp.
TTTTCCTGACCCTCGTGGTGTATTCTCTGGTGAGAACTAATCCTATTTTGCTCATCTCTATAGTTTTGAATTTTGTTTGACAACTTTGATAAAGACTTCGTTCATGCTTGGAATCAGTTCGTTGAAGGAAACTATTTCGACATGTTCCACCAGGTCTTTGATGAGTGTGCCGGAGTTGCTCCCGTTCAGAAACTGGATTTTCAGTGTGTTTGTACGACCTGTCTCGTCGTGAGAAAGAATGGAATATTTCTGGTTGAATTCATGTTCGATTTTGTTGTAATCACCTTTGTAGGCTACATCGAAAATGTTTGATTTATAGGCCTCCCTGATGTTTAAGGTGGGTCCATCCAGAATTTTTTTTGATTTGTCGATCAGGGCGATGTGGTCGCACAGCTCCTCAACAGATTCCATGTTGTGGGTTGAAAAAATGATGGTGGCCCCCTCTTTTTTCATGCGAAGAATCTCTTGTTTCATGATTTCCGAGTTGATTGGGTCAAAACCGCTGAAGGGTTCGTCAAAAATCATCAGTTTGGGTTTGTGGAGGACTGTGCAGATGAACTGAACCTTCTGTTGCATCCCCTTGGAAAGTTCCATTACCTTTTTGTCCCACCAGGAGATGATCTCAAATTTTTCGAACCACATTTTCAATTCACGCATGGCATCCCTTCGAGACAAGCCTTTCAGCATGCCAAGGTAGAGTGCCTGCTCGCCAACTTTCATTTTCTTGTACAATCCGCGCTCCTCTGGCAAATAGCCGATTTGGTAGATGTCGTCGGCTTTCATTTGGCGGCCCTGGAACCAGATTGTGCCGCTGTCGGGTGCGGTGATCTGGTTGATGATTCGGATGAGGGTTGTTTTGCCTGCTCCATTTGGCCCTAACAAGCCAAAGACCGTACCCTCAGGTACAGATATGGACACGCCGGAGAGTGCCGTAAAATTGGAATAGGTTTTGGTGACTTCCTGTGCTGAAAATAAATCCATGCTTCCTGAAAATTATGGTTAATATCGGTGAACGAAGATAGGAATAAGTATTCATTTCAGGGATTTATTACACCTCAAATTTAAACTTTGTCTCTGGAATGAACACTGATGAAACAAACAGGAAAAATCACCCCAATCATTATTTTCTCATAAATCGTAACTCATATCTTTTTCCACCACTTCCCGGAGTCCCAACCTTTCTCCTTCACTTGTACTCATCCCACGATTTGATGCTGATGTCATCCATCTCCAGTTTGCAGAAAGCATAGATAAAGGCACTTGCCACCCGGGCATTGGTAATGAGCGGAATGTTGAAGTCGATGGCGTTCCTGCGGATGCGGTATCCATTCGACAGTTCCCTTTTGGTATGGTCTTTCGGAATGTTGATCACCATTTCGATTTTTCTTTCTTTGATCAGCTCCAGGGTATTGGGCGACATGTCCTCTTCGTCGGGCCAGTAGACCATTTCTGTCTCGACACCATTTTCCTGAAAGAAATGGTGGGTGCCACCCGTCGAATAGATGGTGAATCCTCGCTCCTTCAGCATCCTGGCGCTAGCCAACAGTTCTATTTTTCCTCTGACCGGACCGGAAGAGATCAGGATGGTTTTCTTAGGAATGCGGTAACCAACTGACAACATGGATTTTAGCAGAGCCTCATAAAAATTCTCTCCGATACAACCTACTTCGCCGGTAGAAGCCATGTCGACGCCCGAAACCGGATCAGCATTCAACAACCGGTGGAAAGAGAACTGTGCAGCTTTTACGCCGACATAATCCAGTTCAAACAATGATTTGTCCGGTTTTTCGAAGGGTACATCCAGCATTGCTTTGGTGGCAATTTCGATCAGGTTGGTTTTCAATACCTTGGAAACAAAGGGAAAAGATCTGGAGGCCCTGAGGTTGCACTCGATGACCTTGATGTCGTTGTCTTTTGCGAGGTATTGAATGTTAAAAGGACCGGTTATCTCGAGGGCTTTTGCAATCTTTTTGGAAATCTTCTTGATGCGTCGGATGGTTTCCACATACAATTTTTGCGGCGGAAACACAATGGTGGCATCTCCTGAATGAACTCCTGCAAATTCAACGTGTTCTGAAAGGGCGTAGGCAACAATCTCTCCGTTTTTTGCCACTGCGTCCACCTCAATCTCCTTGGCATTTTCGATGAATTCTGAAACAACAACAGGATGTTCTTTGGATACATGTGCTGCCAGCGTTAGAAAGTGTTCCAATTGGTCGGGGTTGGTCACTACGTTCATGGCTGCACCTGAAAGCACATACGATGGACGTATCAGCACCGGAAATCCAACCTCCTCCACAAATTTGTAGATCTCTTCGATGGTCGTAAGCTGGCTCCAGCGTGGTTGATCGACCTCCAGTTTGTCGAGCATGGCCGAAAATTTATTTCTGTCTTCGGCGTTGTCTATCTTCTCAGCTGTGGTCCCCAAAATGGGCACGTTTTGTGCATGTAGCTTCATGGCCAGGTTGTTGGGAATTTGTCCACCCATGGAGAGCACGGTTCCTTTGGGCTCTTCCAAATCACAAATATCCAATACCCTTTCCAGGGAAAGTTCATCAAAGTACAGTCTGTCGCAGTTGTCGTAGTCTGTTGAGACGGTTTCGGGATTGTAGTTGATCATGATGGCCCTGAATCCCTCTTTGCGGATGGTATTGACGGCATTCACAGAACACCAGTCGAATTCGACCGAAGACCCAATCCGGTAGGCGCCGGAACCCAAAACGATGATCGACTGGCCATCGTGCTGAAACTCCACATCGTGTTCAGACCCATTGTATGTCATGTAGAGATAATTGGTCTGGGCCGGATATTCCCCTGCCAGGGTATCAATCTGTTTGACAAAGGGTAAAATGCCATGCTCTTTCCGAAAGGATCTTACCTTCAAACTATCCACATTCATGTCGCTTACTCCTGATTTAACCACGATCCGGGCGATCTGGAAGTCAGAGAATCCCAATTTTTTTGCCTCCCGAAGCAGGTTGACAGGAAGGTTTTCGAGCGTATCGAAGCCCGACAATTCAGTCCGCAAAAGGTAAATGTTCTGGAGTCGCATCAGGAACCACTTGTCGATACGGGTGATTTCCCAAATTTGATCGACAGAATATCCTTTGTGGAAAGCTTCAGCGATGGCAAAAACGCGGCGGTCGGTTGGATTGATAAGTTCCTCATCAATGTCTATGATCTCCATGTCTCCTCGATTTCCGACGAAACCATGCATGCCAATGCCGATCATTCGTAACCCTTTTTGTATGGCCTCTTCGAAATTACGGCCGATGGCCATGATCTCTCCAACAGATTTCATGCTTGATCCGAGGTTTTTGGAGACACCTACGAATTTTCCAAGGTCCCAGCGTGGGATCTTTACCACGCAGTAATCGAGTGCCGGTTCAAAACAGGCGGTAGTCTCTTTGGTGACAGAATTTTTCAACTCATGGAGACCATATCCCAATCCAAGCTTGGCTGCAACGAATGCAAGCGGATATCCTGTTGCCTTGGAGGCCAGGGCAGATGACCTGGAAAGACGGGCATTTACCTCGATGACCCTGTAATCTTCCGAATTTGGATCGAGGGCAAACTGGACATTGCATTCGCCGATCACACCGATTTTGCGGATGATTTTAATGGAGAGCGCACGCAGTTTGTGGTATTCATCATTCGAAAGTGTCTGTGAAGGAGCAACCACAATCGACTCTCCCGTATGAATGCCGAGCGGATCGAAGTTCTCCATGTTACAAACGGTGATGCAGTTGTCGTATTGGTCGCGGACCACTTCATATTCTACCTCTTTCCATCCTTTGATAGATTCTTCAACCAATATTTGGCCTGAATAGGAGAAGGCATTGTCGGCAAGTTTGTTCAGCTCTGTTTCGTTGGAACAGAAACCGGAGCCCAGGCCACCCAGCGTGTAGGCTGCACGAATGATGAGCGGATAACCCAGCCTATTGGCAGCTATTCTGGCCTGTTCGATGGAGGTACATGCGATACTCTTTGGCGTAAGCACATCAATTTCGTGCAAAATTCCGGAAAAAATCTCTCTGTCTTCCGTATTGATGATCGATTGTACCGGTGTTCCGATCACTTTCAAGTTGTGTTTTTCAAGAATGCCTTGTCGAAAGAGATCTACACCGCAGTTGAGGGCAGTTTGTCCTCCGAAAGCCAGCAATATGCCATCTGGTTTCTCCTTTTGGATCACCTTTTCGACAAAATAGGCAGTCACCGGAAGGAAATATATTTTATCGGCAATCTCCTCTGAGGTCTGGATCGTAGCAATATTCGGATTGATGAGGATCGTGTAGACACCCTCCTCTTTCAGTGCTTTTAAAGCCTGTGAACCCGAATAGTCGAACTCACCGGCTTCACCGATTTTAAGTGCACCCGATCCTAAAACGATGACTTTTTTGATATTTGTGTTTAGCATAATGTTTGTATTGGAGTGCACTAAAGTGCTTACTAAATGGCAAGTATGGTGTTCCTAACGATTGGCATTTTAGTCACTTTAGTTCACTTAGGTCACTTATTTATATTGGAAATAAAATCATCAAACAGAAACTCAGTATCCACAGGACCAGATGAGGCCTCCGGGTGAAACTGGGTGGAGAAGAAGGGCTTGGTCTTGTGCCGGATTCCTTCGTTGGTGTTGTCGTTGACGTTGTAGAACAATGTTTCCCACTCTTCCGGAAGAGAATCCTGGTCGATGGCGTAGCCGTGGTTTTGGGAGGTAATGAAACACCTGTTGGTGCCATTGAGCAGTACCGGTTGGTTGTGGCTTCTGTGACCATATTTCAGTTTGTAGGTCTTGCAACCTGCCGCCAATCCCATCAGTTGGTTACCCAAACATATTCCCATGATTGGTTTCTCGCCTGCCAGTGCCTTGCGAATGTGTTTTACTGTTATTTCGCACATGGTTGGGTCGCCCGGACCATTCGTCAGAAAGACGCCATCGTAGTTCAAGCTGTTAAAATCATAATCCCAGGGAACGCGAACTACCTTTACTCCCCTGTTTATTAGGCAACGGATGATGTTGTTTTTTACACCGCAATCGACGAGTACGACTGTCTTGTCGCCTTCGCCATAGGTCTGGACACTGTCGGTGCTGGCTTTGGCAACCAGGTTCATCAGATTTGGATCAACGAGTTCAACCGGCTCGCCTTCGAATTCGATTTTACCTATCATCGAGCCTTTTTCGCGGAGAATTTTTGTCAAAGCCCTTGTGTCGATGCCATAAATGCCGGGTATGTGCTGTGCTTTCATCCAATCCGCAAGACTTGATTGTGCATTCCAATGACTGTATCCAAAGGAATAATTGTCGACAACCAGACCAGTGATGTGGATTTTGTCCGATTCGAAATGGCGGTGAAGTCCATTTTCTATCCTGTCGGAAGGAACGCCATAGTTGCCAATCATGGGGTAAGTGGAGACCAGTATCTGTCCGGTATAGGAGGGATCCGTCAAACTCTCGGGATAGCCCGTCATCGCGGTATAAAAGACAACTTCTCCGGTTACTGATTTATCATAACCAAACGACTGTCCATCAAATGAGGTGCCATCTTCCAGTACCAACTTAACTTTTCGCATATCAATTTTTATCTGTTTGTCATTTCCATGAATCCCGTTAACCGGCCTTCAATAAAGAAAAAATGCGTTTCCACTACTTTTTTATCAGCAGTAAAAACGCATTTTTTGCGTTAACAAGATCGATATTCCCGGATGTTGTCGCACGATGGCAAAAGTAGGTTAAATCTTTCGATTTCGCAAAAGGAACCAAATAATTTTATAAATATTCATAAATAATTAACATTAAGTACAATATTCAAATAAAAATACATAAAGAGCAATATTTTTAGTACATATTAGTTATATTTGCATTTTAATACGAATAAATATACAATAAGTATTTTATTTTGAAAAACAAAGAAGAGCGTTTTGAGCAGATCAAGAAGATCATCTCCAATGAAGTAATCAGCAACCAGGATGATCTTCAGATGAGACTTCATGCCATGGGTGTGGAGGTCACACAGGCAACTTTGTCGCGCGACCTCAAGTCGTTGCAAGTGATCAAGGTGAGCGATGCAAAGTCGGGATATGCATACAGGCTGCCTACTTACGCTCTTTTGCAATCTGCTGCGGGTGAAGCGAATTCTTCGCGGTTGAATTATCTGGCAGATGGTGTTCTTGGGATTGAGTTCTCAGGGAATCTCGGTGTCATCAAGACCTTGCCCGGTTTTGCGCCAAGCACTGCTTTGGCCATTGACGAATCCGGATGCCGGGAGATTCTTGGTACCATCGCCGGAGATGATACAATATTGGTTGTCCTTCGCGATGGTGTGGGCCGCAACGATGTAATCCGCGCTTTGGTCGAGATCATGCCGAGACTGGAGAACAGGATTTGAGGAGGAGATGAATGATGGGGACGACATGGACGACCCGGTGAATAAGGTATAGTGCGATGTGAAGGAGTAGCGGAAAATCGAATTTCCGAATATTGATTTAGGAAAAGACGAGACAATGATATTTAGCAAAAAGAAAAGTGAAGAGCAGAAGCCAATGATTCGTGTCATGCTGGCAAATGATGCCCATTTAAAATATGTGGATGAGATCAACGACACCATCGAGAAGGCATCCAAGGAGCGTGGCACCGGCATCGCACGGCGGACTTACGAATACATAGCAGGTAAGATTAGCGAAGGAAAGGCCATTATTGCCTTGGATGGTGAGAAATTTGCCGGTTTTTGTTACATAGAATCATGGAGTGACGAAAAATATGTGGCCAACTCAGGGCTCATTGTCCATTGGGATTACCGAGGTTCGGGTCTGGCCAGAAGAATCAAGCACAAAGCCTTCGAAATTTCCAGAAAGCGGTTTCCGGATGCCAAACTGTTTGGTCTTACCACTGGACTTGCTGTCATGAAAATTAATTCTGAGCTGGGCTATCGTCCTGTTACTTTCTCTGAGCTCACAGATGATGAGCAGTTTTGGAAGGGTTGCCAAAGCTGTGTCAACTACGATATCCTGCTGCGAATGAAACACTCTAAATGTTTGTGTACCGGGATGTTGTATGATCCTGCCTGGCAAAAAGAAAAGCGAAAAATGAACATGCCATTGGAAATGTTCAGGGAATGGCAGGAGAAGAGGAATAAGGAGAAAGGATGAAGGGAAAAGGAAAAAGTGGGGGACTTGGAGAGATGATGGTCAAAGGGATGGGTGAGTTATGAGTTATGAGAGAATGTAGATCAGAGCGTCTTAAATTTTCCCTCCTGAAAGTAGATCGTGTTAGAATATTGAATTTGTAATAAATATTGAAAATGAAGGAAAAAGTTGTACTGGCATTCAGCGGAGGATTGGATACCTCTTTCTGTGCCATCTATCTGGCCTTGGAGAAGGGTTTGGAGGTTCATACTGCAGTAGCAAATACAGGAGGATTTTCGAAGGAAGAGCTTGATGTGATTGAGAAGAAGGCCTATTCTCTTGGGGTAAAATCGCACAAGGCACTGGACATTACTGCCGATTACTACAACAAGGGCATTCGGTACATGGTATATGGAAATGTTCTGAGGAACAATACCTATCCCATTTCGGTGAGTTCAGAGCGAATTTTCCAGGCACTTTCAGTGATTGATTATGCCAAGAAAATTGGAGCCCAATATGTGGCCCATGGCAGCACTGGAGCGGGAAATGACCAGATCAGGTTCGATCTGGCCTTCGAGGTATTGGCTCCCGAAATTAAAATATTGACTCCTACGAGGGATCTGCAGCTGACTCGTGATGCTGAAATTGACTATTTGAGGAAGCACGGCGTCGTGGACAATTTCGAAAAAATGGCCTATTCCATCAACCAGGGGTTGTGGGGAACAAGTATTGGCGGCAAGGAGACACTTACCAGCAACAAAACCTTGCCCGAAAGTGCTTATCCCACTCATTTGACGAAGGAGGGAGAAGAGCTGCTGACACTGGAGTTCTTAAAGGGTCAGTTGAAGGCTGTGAACGGCAAAACCTACCACCATACGGTCGATGCCATCCGGGAGGTTGAGAAAATTGGGGTAGCCTGGGCCATTGGACGCGACATGCATGTTGGCGATACCATCATTGGCATCAAAGGACGGGTTGGGTTCGAAGCCGCTGCCCCAATGCTGATCATCAAGGCACACCATCTGCTCGAGAAACATACCCTCACCAAATGGCAGCAATACTGGAAAGAGCAGCTCAGCAACTGGTATGGAATGTTTCTCCATGAGGCACAATACCTCGAACCTGTGATGCGTGATATGGAAAAATTCCTTGAAAGCAGTCAGGAAAACGTAACCGGGAAAGTGATCATCAAGCTTTTGCCATATACTTTTCAAATGGTGGGTATCGAGTCGGAGCACGATCTGATGAACAGCAATTTTGGTCAGTATGGGGAGATGAACAAAGGATGGAGCGCCGATGACGCCAAGGGTTTCACCAAGATCCTAAGTAACCAGCTGAAGATCTTCTTTTCGGTAAATAAATAAGATGACAACTACAAAAATCAGGATTGGCATTGTCGGTGGTGCCGGATATACAGCAGGAGAACTTATCAGGATACTACTCCATCATCCAAAGGCTGTTTTGAGCTATGTTCAAAGCAGTAGCAACGATGGACAACCGATCACCAATGTTCACAGGGACTTGCTGGGCGATACGGAATTGGTATTTTCGGGAATTGATCCCGGTCAAGTGGATCTTTTGTTTCTGTGTTCGGGTCATGGCAAATCTGTTGAATACCTGAACGCTACAACCCTGCCGGAGAATGTCAAAATTATTGACCTAAGTCATGATTACCGCTTGAAAAGGGATGGAAATAATTTCGTTTATGGTTTGCCGGAGTTGAACCGAAGGGCTATTCAATCGGCTGACAGGATTGCCAATCCGGGATGTTTTGCCACAGGAATTCAATTGGCCATCTTGCCACTTGCGGCTGCAGGCAAGCTGCTGGATGATGTGCATGTTCATGCCATTACCGGCTCGACAGGAGCCGGCCAGGAACCAACCAAGACTTCCCATTTTAGCTGGCGCGACAATAATTTGTCTGTTTACAAGGCCTTTGAGCACCAGCATCTTGACGAAATCTGTCAAAGTTTGAAGCAGGCTCAGGCAGAATTTAACCATCAGGTTCATTTCATCCCCGTTCGGGGAAACCATACCAGAGGTATTTTTACCACTGCTTACACCAGGTTCGACGGAACACTTGCTGATGCCTGCCAGTTGTATGCAAACTTCTACCTGAAGCATCCGTTTGTAAAGCTAACAGACGAAAATCCGGATTTGAAGCAGGTGGTCAATACCAACAAATGCCTGCTTTACCTCGAAAAGCATGGGGATCAGCTGATGGTTATCTCTTGCATCGATAACCTCCTTAAAGGAGCTTCAGGTCAGGCAGTGCAAAATATGAACCTGATGTTCGGTATTGAAGAAAAGGCAGGACTCAACTTGAAAGCAGTGGCATTTTGATAAAAGTAGGTGAAAAATGAAAAGTGATAAATCGTAGAACGGTCAATTTTTTCACTTTTCATTTTTCACTTTTCATTTTTCACTTAATAACCTCCAATCGTGAATCTATTCGACGTTTATCCACTCTACGACCTTACTCCTGTTTCGGCAAATGGATGCACCATCACCGACCAGAATGGTGTGGAATACCTTGATTTGTATGGTGGTCATGCCGTAATTTCGGTAGGTCATTCGCATCCTCATTATGTAAAGCGCATCAGTGACCAGTTAAAAAAAATCGGATTTTACTCCAATTCTGTACAGAATCCGATGCAGCTTGAACTGGCAAGCAAACTTGGAGCGATTTCCGGGTACGGTGATTACTCCCTCTTTCTTTGTAATTCGGGGGCTGAAGCCAATGAAAATGCCTTGAAACTGGCCTCATTCCTCACAGGTAAAAAGAGAATTGTGGCCTTCGACAAATCATTCCATGGCCGGACCTCTGCGGCAGTGGCTGTTACGGATAACCCTAAAATTGTTGCTCCGATCAATGATGTTCACGACAGGATCATTCTTCCACTCAACGATGTTGAAGCACTTCGGGAAGCCCTGGCTTCAGGCGATGTTGCCGCAGTGCTGGTTGAGGGCATTCAGGGGATCGGAGGCTGCCGGGTGCCGGATCCTGCCTTTTTGCAGGCTACCAGCAAGTTGTGTAAAGAAATGGGTGTCGTGTTTATCCTGGACGAAATTCAATCAGGCTACGGACGCAGCGGTAAGTTTTTCGCACACCAGCATGCCGGTGTCGTACCTGATGTGGTCACTGTAGCCAAAGGGATGGGAAACGGCTTCCCGGTAGGGGGCGTCCTTATTTCACCTGCTTACAAACCTTGGCACGGCATGTTGGGAACCACTTTTGGAGGGAATTACCTTGCCTGCGCTGCAAGCCTTGCCGTATTAGAGATCATGGAGGAGGAGCAACTTGTGGAGAATGCAGCGAAGGTAGGAGGTTTTCTCATGGATGAACTTTCAAAAATCAATGAAATTAAAGAGGTTCGGGGCAAGGGGCTGATGATTGGCCTCGAATTTGAATCAACAGTGATGGCCCTACGGAAAAAATTATTGTTTGAAGAGAGGATTTTTACAGGGGTTACAGGTAGCCATGTCATCAGAATATTGCCTCCGCTGACCCTGACCATAAAAGATGCTGCCAGATTTCTGGAAACCTTCTCACGGTTGGTAAAAAATATGTAATTTGCACTTATCATTGACAACAAATTCTACATGCAGATCAATCAAATTAGCATAGGTATCATTGGTGGTGGCAATCTTGGAAGATCGGTTGCCGAAGGGTTTCTAAAGGCTGGTATCGAAGCCTCCAAAATAGTCATCACCAGGCGCCGTGTGCACCTGTTGGAAGAGCTCTCTACAAAAGGTGTGCGGATCGAGAAGGAAAACCACAAGGCTGTTACAGGACAAGATGTGATCATTCTGGCCGTTAAACCCTATCAGGCTGCTGATCTGCTCGCAGAAATCAAGTCTTATCTTCAACCCGGGCAGATTCTGCTCTCACTCATGACCGGTATCTCCATGGCAGAGCTAAATCAGCAACTGCCTGAGGGAGTGCATGTATTCAGGGTAATGCCCAATACTGCGGTGGCACTGCAAGAATCGATGACGCTGATTGCAGCTCCTGATTGTGATCCGGCCATGCAGAAATTGGTAGGAGATCTTTTCGAAACATTGGGGAAAGTGATTTTTATCAACGAAGAGCTGATGGCTGCGGCAACAGTTTTGGGTGCCTGTGGCATTGCCTTTGCCCTCCGTTTCATTCGTGCCGCAATTCAGGGTGGGGTTGAAATCGGTTTTGGAGCCGATGTTGCACAGCAAATCGTGGCCCAAACGGTCAAAGGAGCTACAGAGTTAATCCTCCAGACCGGCCGACATCCCGAACAGGAGATAGACAAAGTGACTACCCCCAAAGGAATCACCATCTCCGGATTGAACGAAATGGAGCACCAGGGATTCTCCTCGGCCCTCATCAGAGGACTGCTGGTCTCGTTTAACAAACTGAACAACACAAAATAACGCACCTACAATCTTATTATGGAACGACAAATCATTGAGATAGCAGACCGTCTCAGAGGGATGCGCGAATCTCTGGAAATATCTCCCGAAAAGGCAGCACACACTTGCGAGATTCCTGTTTCGGATTACTTGAAATTTGAAAGCGGTGAAACAGATATCCCGGTGAGCGTTCTTCACCGTATGGCGAGGCATTTTGGGTTTGACATCACCACGTTACTTACGGGTGAACAGCCCCATGTACATACTTTTGACCTTACCAGGAAGGGGAAGGGGGTTTCTGTGCAAAGGCGTCGTTCCTACAATTACGAGTCGCTTTCGGCCAATTTCGCCAACCGAAAGGCTGATCCTTATTTTGTGATCGTTGAGCCCAAGGAGGATCCTGAGATTACCATCAATGCCCACCCGGGTCAGGAATTTCATTACATGCTTGAAGGTCAGATGAAGGTCTGCATCGGCGACAACGAACTGGTACTCAATCCTGGGGATTCAGTCTATTTTGATTCGGCCATTCCCCATGGTATGCAAGCAATGAATGGAAGGGTGGCAAGATTTTTGGCAGTAGTACTATGAGAACAATTTAGCTATTTCATTAAAAATGAACAGATTGCTTCGCTTCGCTCTCAATGACGGTGGTTTCTTTGAACAATAGGTGCTGAAGGTGGCACCCGTCATTGCGAAGAGCGACAACGAAGCAAACTCACGTCATAAGTAAAAAATCACAATGGTGATTCCCTTGTCGTATAGAAAAATAGTCGTTAAAGTAGGCAGCAATGTGTTGACCATGGAAGACGGAATGTTGAATGTCTCCAGGATGGCCCATATCGTTGAACAAATTGCCACGCTCAAAAAGGAGGGAGTTCAGGTAATTCTTGTCACATCGGGTGCTGTGGCGGCAGGACGTGCGGTGGTTGAACCAATGAAGAAACTGGATCCTGTGTCGGGTCGCCAATTGTGGTCGGCTGTTGGACAGGTAAAATTAATCAACCATTATGCAGATCTTTTCCAGCAACATGGATTGAACTGTGCCCAGGTTTTGACCACCAAAGAAAATTTTGGTGACCGCCTTCATTACCTGAATATGCGCAACTGTATGCAGACACTGTTGGAAAATGAGGTGATACCGGTTGTGAATGAGAACGATACCATCTCTGTGACAGAGCTGATGTTTACCGATAATGACGAATTGTCGGGTTTGATTGCCTCAATGATGGACATGGAGGCGCTCATTTTACTTTCAAATGTAGACGGTGTCTACACTTCGGCGCCCGAGCTGCCAGACAGCAAACTGATCAGGACGATTCATCCCAACAAGTCCACAGATGGGATCACTATTTCGGCAACGAAATCAAATTTTGGCAGGGGAGGGATGCTGACCAAGTACCACATTGCTGCGAAACTTGCCGGACAAGGAATATCAGTTTACATCGCCAATGGGTTTAAAGAGAGAATATTACTCGATATCCTGCATGAAACCAACCAGCCCTCCTTTACACATTTCCTGCCTTTAGAGAAGAAATCGAGCGGCGTAAGGAAATGGCTCTCTCACTCGGATGACTTCGCCCGTGGGGAGGTGGTGATCAACGAGGGCGCCAGATCGGCACTGCTCTCTGACAGAGCGGTCAGTTTGCTGCTTATCGGCATTGCCACTGTTACAGGATATTTTAAAGAGGGCGATATTGTCCGCATCAAAGATGGTGATGGAAATTTGCTTGGCTTGGGAAAGGCAAATTTCTCCTCTGAGGAGACCTTCAGGGAAAAAGGAGGTAAAAAAAGCAAACCTTTTGTGCATTACGATTATTTATACCTGATTTGATGGAAACAGCGCTACACGAAACATTTGAACTGGCCTTGCTCGCAAGCAGAAAACTGGCGCACTTGTCCACCGACACCATCCATCGGTTGCTCCTTCTTGTGGCAGATGCTGCAGTGCAGTCGGCTGATCTAATCTTGGCAGAAAACCAAAAAGACCTTGACAGGATGGACCTTTCTGATCCTAAATTCGACCGGCTGAGACTTACCAAAACAAGAATTGAATCGATTGCTGCGGATATCAGAAGTGTTGCTGCTTTGCCTTCCCCTTTGGGGAAAATATTGAATGAGAAAGTGCTTGAGAATGGATTAAAAATCAAAAAAATTAGTGTGCCTTTCGGAGTCATTGGAATCATTTACGAAGCCAGGCCGAATGTAACTTTTGATGTATTTAGCCTCTGTGTTAAATCGGGAAATGTAGTCGTACTAAAGGGCGGCAGTGATGCAGTATACTCCAACGAGGCCATTGTCGCAGTGATCAAAGGCGTGCTGAAGGAGATGAATCTTGATGAAAATATGCTGACGCTCCTGCCTCCAACCAGGGAAGCGTCAGATGCCCTTCTTCATGCCAGAGGATTTGTCGACCTGATCATTCCACGCGGAAGCCAGGCACTGATCGACCATGTCAGAAAGCATGCAAAGATTCCAATGATCGAAACTGGTGCAGGCATTTGCCATACTTATTTCGATGCAGCCGGAGACAAGGAGCTTGGCAGGGTGGTGATCAACAATGCCAAAACTCGACGGGTGAGCGTTTGTAACGCTCTGGATTGCCTCCTGGTTCACCAAAGCCGACTGATCGATTTGCCCTATCTCGTAGGACTGATGGAAATTCAAAAAGTTGTCATCTATGCCGATCCAGCCTCATTTGAAGTGCTGACAGGCCATTATCCACCAGACTTGCTGCTTCGTGCCGGGCCAGCTTCTTTCGGGACAGAATTTCTTGATTACAAAATGGCCATAAAAACTGTATCTTCATTGGAGGAGGCGCTCCATCACATTGCCTCTTATGGATCGAAACACAGCGAGGCAATCATCTCTACCGACAGGGAAACCCTCGACAGATTCTTGCTCTCAGTCGATGCTGCAGCTGTTTACGCCAACGCAAGCACAGCCTTTACAGATGGCGGCCAGTTTGGATTGGGAGCAGAAATTGGAATCAGTACCCAGAAATTGCATGCAAGAGGTCCGATGGCCCTCCAGGAGATCACGACCTATAAATGGATCGTGGAAGGAGAGGGGCAGGTGCGGGAATGAAGGAAAAAGGAGAATGGAAAAAACGCACAAATCAAGATCGCAGCGTAATAACTAATAACTAATAACTAATAACTAATAACTAATAACTAATAACTAATAACTAATAA
>CAZGSQ010000066.1:14805-19246 GCA_964528535.1 uncultured Tangfeifania sp.
CTCATAACTTTTTAAATATGCGTCATTTTACATCAGTTTACGATATTCCAGATTTGAAAGAGGCCGTAAAGACGGCTATGGAGGTAAAGAGCAATCCTTATGGTTACCAACATCTTGGCAAGAATAAAACCATGGTTTTGATTTTTTTTGATTCGAGCCTGCGGACCAGGTTAAGTACGCAGAAAGCAGCCATGAACCTTGGGATGAACACCATGGTGCTGAATGTCAAGCAGGATGGCTGGAGTATGGAGACTGAACTTGGTGTCGTGATGGATGGAGACAAACCGGAGCACCTGCGCGAAGCCATTCCCGTTATTGGCACCTATTGCGATGTGATAGGTGTCCGTGCTTTTGCCCGTTTCGAGAGCAAAGAAGATGATTACCAGGAGAAAATATTGAACCAATTCATCGATTTCGCAGGCGTACCAGTTGTTAGCATGGAGGCTGCCACCCGACATCCATTGCAAAGTTTTGCGGATCTGATCACCATCGAGGAGTACAAAAGGCAACCCAGGCCCAAGGTCGTACTTACCTGGGCTCCGCATCCCAAAGCTTTGCCCCAGGCGGTGCCGAATTCTTTCGTAGAATGGATGCAAAAGACAGATTATGAACTCGTTGTTACACATCCTGAAGGCTATGAACTGGCTCCCGAATTTATGGGAAATGTAAAAGTGGAGTACGATCAGGACAAAGCCTTCAAAGGCGCCGATTTTATCTATGCCAAAAATTGGTCGGCATATGGAGATTATGGAAAGATTCTGTCGAAAGACATGCGCTGGACTGTATCAATGGATAAAATGAAACTGACCAATGAAGCCAGGTTCATGCATTGCCTCCCGGTTAGGAGAAATATGATCGTTACAGATGAAGTTTTGGACAGTAATCTTTCAATTGTTGTGAAGGAAGCAGAAAATCGTGTATATTCGGCACAAACAGTTTTAAAAATGATATTGGAGCAAAATTTATGAGAGATCATCTGACAATCATTAAAGTAGGTGGAAATGTTGTTGAAGAAGAGATCTCCTTGAAATCTCTTTTAAAGGATTTTTCGCGCATAGCTGGCAATAAAATTCTAGTACATGGCGGTGGAAAAACGGCTACGATCCTGTCAGCAAAACTGGGACTGGAGAGTGTTCAGGTAGATGGACGCCGGATTACGGATGTCGAAACCCTGAAAGTGGTTACCATGGTCTATGCCGGATTGGTTAACAAAAACATCGTCGCCGGACTTCAGGCCCTTGGGAACAATGCCATCGGACTAACAGGAGCCGACCTCGATCTGATTCGTGCGGCCAAACGCCCCGTTGGTGAAATCGATTACGGATTTGTTGGGGACATCAACTATGTCAATTATCAGGCATTGAACGAATTGTTAAACAATGGGGCAATCCCTGTTGTTGCTCCGATCACCCATGATGGCCATGGTCAACTGCTTAATACAAATGCAGATACCATTGCTTCTGAATTGGCAGTTGCCATGTGCTTCGATTACGAGGTAAGACTTATCTTCTGTTTCGAAAAGAATGGTGTGCTGATGAATGAAAGTGACGAGCATTCTAAAATAAGCGAAATTACACCGGAGCTTTTTGAACAGCTGAAGTCAGAAGGCACCGTTACGGGAGGCATGATCCCAAAGCTGTCTGATGGTTTCAAGGCTCTGCAGCGGGGAGTCGGGGTAGTGGTCATCACCAATCCGGCCGGCATTTCCGAGGGCTTGCGTGGCACAAGGTTGGTTCTGGGGTAGTGACTCTTTACTTTGTAACATAAATATTAATCGATCAATCAATGAATCCCGCATTCCTTGAAGACTCCATTTCTCTTCTGCAGGCGATGATCCGTATCCCGTCTCTGAGTCGTGAAGAAGACGAAGTTGCCACGATGTTTCAGCAAACACTGACTTCTTGGGGTTACATTCCCTACCGGGAAGGCAACAATGTTTGGATTCGCTCTAACGGATGGGACGAGAAATTACCCATCATCCTGTTAAATTCTCACCTCGATACAGTCCGTCCCGCCAAGGCCTGGACAAAGGATCCTTTTGGTGCTGACCTATCGGATGGCAAGCTGACCGGGTTGGGCAGCAACGATGCCGGGGCCTCCGTTGTGTCCCTCCTGTGTGCATTCCGCCATTTGGAACAGAAACCACAAACTTACAACCTTATTTTTTGTGCGGGTGCCGAAGAAGAAGTTTCAGGTCTAAATGGTGTGGCCTCTGTTCTTCAGTATTTTGGAAAGATCTCTTTGGCCATAGTTGGAGAACCTACCGGGATGCAGATGGCTGTAGCAGAGAAAGGTCTGATTGTTATTGATTGTGAGGCTAGGGGAAGATTGGGTCATGCAGCCCGCAACGAAGGGGAGAATGCGATATACAAAGCCATAACAGACATTCAGCTTCTAACCGGATTGTCATTTCCCAAGATCTCGGATCAATTGGGTTCTGTAAAAATTACAGTGACACAGATAGAGGCCGGGACACAGCACAACGTGGTGCCCGA
Organism: uncultured Tangfeifania sp.; assembly: GCA_964528535.1. Classification (GTDB taxonomy): domain Bacteria; phylum Bacteroidota; class Bacteroidia; order Bacteroidales; family Prolixibacteraceae; genus CAINVV01. The sequence goes on from CAZGSQ010000066.1 coordinate 17,301, forward strand.
TTCATGCAAATTTGTATTGGATGTGCGAACCACCGACCAATACACCAATGAGGAGGTTTTTAAAATCATAGCCGGTTCCATCACTTCAGCGGCTCAACCCCGCTCTTTCCGCCTTAACTCCTCGGGAATACCGCTGGATCATCCCCTGGTTCAACGAGGTGCCGCAATGGGTCTCCAAAGTTATGGATCGCCTACAACCTCCGACCAGGCTGTCATCCCTTGTACCTCGGTCAAAATTGGCCCGGGCCAGTCTGCTCGGTCGCATACTGCTGATGAGTACATTTTTTTGGAAGAAATTCGGAAAGGCGTTGAGATCTATATCCAATTGCTGGATCAGTTAGAGCTTTGACAGGACTAATATTCCTGGACCAAAACTTCTGTTGGGATATTTAGATCACGGTTCAAGCGTCGGATCATGTCCAACGATAGTTTCCGCTTCTTGTTTAGTACTTCTGTAACTCGGCTCCTGAATCCCAGTACTTTGGCTAAATCTTTGGGTTTGTATCCAAGTTGATCCATCCTGAATTTTATAGCTTCAATTGGATCCGGCAATTCAATTGGGTAATGTATATTCTCGTAACTCTCAATCAATAAGGAGAGTAACTCCAATTCATCACCTTCAGGAGTATTCACTTCTGCATCAAAAATTACCTCAAGCCTTTCGAGGGCAAGGTTATATTCTGATTCGGTTTTGATAACTTTATATTCCATTGGGCTTAAATAATTTCTGCATTAATCTTGTCATATCCAGCATGAGTACCTATAAACCTAATCCAAACAATTCCATAACCGTAGTTTATCCTTGTAATCAGGCGATAGGCATTGCCTTTGATATTGAAAACTACGCGATTATTTGAGATAAAACTCGCTGATGAATATTCTTTCTTGATATCGGAAGGAGATTTCCAATTAGAATGAATCGCTTCATCATACCAGCTGGTCAAATACCCTTTACTGTCATGGTGCAACTCCCAAAATGTCCGCAATGTCTTCTTTGCTATTACTCTCACTGCGTTTTATTTACAAAGATAACGGAATTTACCAATTTGGGAAATATTCAAAAGAAAAATTGGTGAAGTCTGCAATATTCCGGGAGTTCTTGATGTTTCAATACAATTTCTACAGCTGCCAGCTATATTGCTTATGCAGCTCAAATCAGGTATTCCAATACGCAAAATAAATGGGTACCGCAGATTGAATAATATCCCTAAATATGGTGATTGCCCTGCTGGAAGTAAAAAAATAAATTAAAACCATTTATAATCTTCCAATTGAATAATTTTTTCTTGCCTTCGTCGCTGCAGCCATAAAATTGTAAACCCAAAAATTATCTAATAGTTTGAAATTCAATAAAATATAGATGCAAGGAAATAAGAAAATATAAAATATAGCGTTTAGCCGAATTCTGTACTTGAAACCGACCAAATTTACAATTCCACAGAAAAAGCAAAAACGCCGCGTCAAGGCGTGGTCGATGCTTTTATGTTGTGGAATGGGCTCTTGGTCGGCCATCAGGTGCAACGTAGGCAATTGGGCCACGATCTCCTGCTTGTTGGTAGAAATAGAATATCTACGGCCAGCACCTCCCGAGTGCAGCAGACCCGTGTGCAGGAGTAAATAATGTCTTGTCAGATGGGTCGTTTTTGGATTGGTAGCAATCAATAATCAGCTCGCTTTTGCCAGTTGACAGATTGATCTTGTGACCGAACAATACATCCCGGCTTCCTTTAACGATGATATCCGTGTGCTGTTCGTAGATGGAAAACAATTTTTGATCATTCGGCACGTTCTCTCCCTTGATCTGTTTCTGGTAAGCCATGTTGTAAACTTGAACCAAAGTTGGAATCAATGCTTCAAGTTGGGTGACAATAATATACGCTTTAATCGTGTCGAACTTTTTTTTTACTGTGTTGGAAACCTGGTTAATTGCCTTGGTAAATGTAATC
>CAZGSQ010000067.1:0-19193 GCA_964528535.1 uncultured Tangfeifania sp.
ATTTTTCTCATAGACAAATTTTTAGCGTTAAACAAAAATTAAACAGTGATATAGTCAGTAAAACAAAATTGTCACCATTTTTTAGAACAAATCATTTAAAATGTCAAATCTGACACCGGAAGAAGTCAACAAAGCCGATTTAAAGCCCAAATTCCCCGATTTAAAAGGAATTTTAACCTTAAACAGCAAATGTGTTAAAAATTGTTATCCGATGCAAATATATTTAAAGAAAACAATCATGCAATAGCTTGAAAAGATTCTTTTTATTGACTGTTAACGATTTAATATGACAAAAGTCATAAATATGCATCAAGAGAATTTTGAGTGAATTCTATGCTCTTGGTTTTCTGACAATTAATTTGGTGCTTTTTGGCAACAACCCCTACTTCGGAATCACATCAATTAATTGTTAATTTTCATTCATTACGATATTTAGGCGCATTTTACAGGGGTACATGCACGATATTTGCATTTTTTCACAAATTATGACCGGTATTTAGGGGGTACAAAAATATTTTTGTATTTTATCATTTTTGAGAAGCGTCAAAAACCGTCGCAAATAGCAATTCCCTGGGCCGTTGGATGGAAAGAAGGTAGATACTTAACTTATTTTATGAGTCGGTTGTCAAATCAGGCCAAAGCAAAATGCGCATCAAACAGTTTTTGCAGTCAAACCTGAGCTCAAAACGAATGGAGCCATCCTGCAAAATGAATGGTTCTGTCAGGTTGGCGGGGAAAGTCCCTCCAAACCTGGCACAAAAACCCAGCTCATGTTGAAGACAATGTTTGGTCACCATCACCTGTAACCGGTCCCTCTCTCCGCCATTCTCTATGCCCATAACTGGTTTTTCGACGCCATGTCGACGGAAAAATTGCAACGCCAAACGGTTCGAGATATTGTCTTCAAAATGAAAAGAATCAACCGGATAAGGGTAGTTGTTGCAAACAACTTTAGAAACAGCGTTCTCGCGTTGATCTCCTTCCAACTGCGAACCAGTCGTACAAACCCTCCCAATGGCCAAACTCCTCCTTTCCCTGGTAATGAGGTCCAGCAATTCCCTGCGCAACACATTCAACTGCTGCGAAGTGAAAAAATATTTTTCATTTCCACCGGTCTCTGCATCTCTTACCAGGAAAGGGGTGTCTCCCGCTTTGGCCAGTTGCTTCAAAATATTTTCACGCGATTTCTCCCGATCATTGGCCGGTACTTTTTCCATCGGTAGCCTGAAATGGAAGCCAACGGTCACGCCGGGTGCTGGATCAGGAGAATCCAACAACTCAGCTGTTGCTTCAAATCCATCCGCGGTTTCGACGAGCCGAACCGATATTGGAATTTTTCGTTCCGAAGTTTTCCGTCCCATCGCCATTTGGAAAGTGTGATCCAGATTGCGGGATATTCTTGCACCAGGATAAACACCATTCATCCGATCCGGAAAAACAAAGCCATTTTCCGCCTTGTTGACCTTTAAACCGCGGCTCTCGCCATCCCGCCCTAAAAAGGTGAGTCCATCGTTGTTGGCAATTGGTTTGATCCCGGATACCTGAAAGGCATCCCTTGCAATTCTTGTGACGACACCCAGCTCCTCACCCGTTGATTTTGGACTGTCAAGACCGGCCACCGGTTCTTTTCTGCCATGCAGAAAATATTCTGTCGAACTACGGTGAAAGGTTTTGGTGGGATCCGGCGTGAAAAAGAAGGTAGTTTTACCAGAGGATGGCTGAGAAAAGGAGGGGTCCTCCGACAAGAAGCGATCCAGCGCGTTTCGGTAATACGCCGTGATGTTCTTCACATATTCAATCTCCTTCAGCCGGCCCTCTATCTTAAAAGAGCGAATACCCGCCTCCACGAGTGCTCCAACCGAATGGGAACGGTCGAGGTCCTTGAGCGAAAGCAGATGTTTGTCCTTCACCACCACTTTCCCTGAAGCATCGGTCAGGCTATATTTTTTTCGGCAAGGTTGGGCACAGGCACCACGGTTGGCACTTCTGCCCCCCATGGCATGGCTCATGTAACATTGTCCGCTCAGACTCACGCAGAGCGATCCATGCACAAATGCTTCAAGTTCGATGGAAGATTGTCCTGAGATTTCACTGATCTGATCAAGCGAAAGCTCTCTTGCCAGTACGGCCCTTTTGAAGCCAACAGCTTCTAAAAATTTCAGTTTACCTACCGTGAAGTTGTTGGCTTGCGTGCTGGCATGAAGGTCAATGGGTGGCAGACTCATCTCCAGAATACCAAAATCTTGAATGATAATGGCATCTGCACCGGCTTCATAAACCTGCCAAATCATCCTTTCAGCCTCCTCCAGTTCGTTGTCAAAGAGGATGGTATTGAGTGCCACATAGGTTTTAACCCCAAAAAGCCGGGCCTCATCCGCCAGTTTTTCAATCTCCGGCACAGAATTGCCTGCAGCCTCCCTGGCCCCAAATTTTGGTGCACCAATGTACACAGCATCCGCACCATGGTGGATGGCAGCGATCCCACATTCAAGGTTTTTGGCTGGCGCAAGAAGTTCTAATTTCATATTGAAGGTCATTGCAGTGGAGACGCGTTTCAAAAGCATCTTTACCTGGTGATGCAATCTTGTAGAGACGCTTTTCAAACGCTTCTTTACCTATCTCATGGTCACTCGGTCAATGCTTCCCAATATTCGACAGCCCTTCTGGTGTGCGGAATAACAATCGTGCCTCCGACCAGGTTGGCAACTGCGAATATTTCGAAAAGCTCCTCTGTGCCAACACCTTGCTCGTGGCATTTTTCCAGGTGGTACTTCACACAGTCGTCACAACGCAGAACCATGGAGCTGACGAGTCCAAGCATCTCCTTGGTCTTGGTTGAAAGGGCGCCTTCCATATAAGTATTGGTGTCGATGTTGTAAATGCGCTTCATTACCTTATTATCGGCAGCCAGAATTTTTTCGTTCATTTTAGCGCGGTAGGCGCGGAATTCAGTCACTTTTTCGTTCATTGTAGGATGATCGCTTTTAAATTAATACTATTCTTTTAATGGATAGACGCTTTCCTTTGGTTTCTCCGACAGGGAGCAAAATCCGGGAGTCGCTCGCCCACTCTCCCCATCGTCAAGTCGTAAGGTCGCTCCTCGTTACTCCGTCGGTGCATCCAATCTGCCCTCAACCACTCCGATCAAGGTCGTTTGGGTGCAGTCAGTAATCCTCACGCGCACACAATCGCCTATTTCAATCCCACTATTCGGAAAAACCACCACTTTGTTCTGCGAGCTTCGTCCAAAGAACTCGCTTTTCTTCTTTTTGGAGAGACCTTCTGCCAGCACCTCGAAAGATTTACCGATATCTCTTTGGTTGCTCTCGAGTGACAAACGGTTCTGAAGCTGAATGATCTCTTCCAGCCTCCTCGATTTCACCTCTTCGGGTACATCATCCTCAAAATGATCGGCTGCATAGGTTCCGGGGCGCATCGAAAATTTAAACATGAAAGAGCTGTCGAACCCGACCTCTTCCATCAATTGCAAAGATTGCCGGTGATCCTCTTCGGTCTCAGAACAGAAGCCACAGAAAATGTCTGTCGTGATGCCGCATCCTGGTAAGGCTTCGCGAATGGCTTTGATCCGGCCAAGATACCATTCCCTGTCGTACTTGCGGTTCATCTTCTTCAGGATCGCAGAACTGCCCGATTGCACCGGCAGATGGATGTGCCTGCAAATATTGGGATAGTCCACCATTATTTTGAGCAATTTATCTGACAAATCTTTGGGATGTGATGTTGTAAAACGTACCCGGAAGTCGGGCGATACTTTTGCGACCATCTCCAGCAGATCCGGAAATTTAATTGGCTTTCTTGTTGGTTCGGGATGCCAAACATAAGAGTTGACATTCTGGCCCAGCAGGGTCACCTCTTTGGTGCCGCTTTCCACCAGGGCATTTACTTCGCCAAGGATGTCCCTGGGGTCGCGGCTGCGTTCCCTGCCACGGGTATAGGGGACAATGCAATAGGTACAGAAATTGTTGCAGCCCCTGGTGATCGAAACAAAACCGGAAATGCGCTCCTCCCCGATTCTTTTCGGGATGATGGAATCGTATGTCTCGTCGGTGGTCAGTTCAATGTTGACGGCACTTTCTCCCAATCTGGCCTTGTCGTACAGAAAAGGAAGATCCCGGTAGGCATCTGGACCGGCAACCAGGTCGGCCGATTTTTTCTCGATCAGTTCTTCCCCTATCCTTTCCGCCATGCAGCCGATCAGTCCGACGACCAGCCTGGGATTCTTCTTCTTCAGGCTTTTGAAGAAGGTCAACCGGTTCCAGATTTTCTTTTCCGCATTGTCGCGCACAGAGCAGGTGTTGACAAGAATCGCATCCGCGTCACCATATTGATCGGTCAGGGTAAAACCATGGTCGCCCATCACAGAGGCAACCACTTCGCTGTCGGCTACATTCATCTGGCAGCCGTAGGTTTCGATGTATAATTTTTTTTGACTCATTGCTTTAGAATTTTCACCAACTTCCGAAGAAGCTGACAGGCTGCAAAGTTAAAATCAATTCTTCCAAAAAGATGATTGAAAAAAATACATCCTATTTTTTTATTTCAAATAATCTGTATATTTAAACTGTTGAAATTTATGGTTCTAACCACCAAACAACCAAACCAACATGATTGATCCTCACCAAAACAGGATGTTCATTTTCAATTAACCCCTGAAAACAGCTGTTTCGATTGTGCTTACACTTTCCAAACTTAAATATCTATTCATGACAGACCAAACTTTATGCAGCATTTATGCTTGCAGTAGTGCTGGTAGTCGTTGGCATCGTAATCTACATTGTATTCAAAGGCCTTGCAAATTCGAGCTCCGACAGCAGTTTTAGCCAGGGCTTCGAAAGCGGGAAAAGGATTGTGGGCGCAGCCGGATCTGGCCAAAGTGTAAATCCGGAGACTGGTAGAATCCGGAAGCAAGGTTTACTTGGTTGGGTGGATACCGATGAACGCTTTGACCCTGAAACTGGTAAAATGCAAAAGGAAGGTATGATAAGCTGGTGCGATACCGTAATGATTTGCTGCAAGGTACAGATAAGGCAATGTTCCGCAATTTGCATTCAACTGGTCTCTGGTGGAGTTCTGCAGTATGAAATGGAGGCGAAGCCAACTACCGTGACATTTGGGCAGTGAATAGTAATGTGAGCTTTAATGGTTAGGTAATCTCATCCCCTTGCGCACAAAAATCATGTGGATATTCAGTTCGATGCATTAAAGATTAATTTTTCTCAAATGTTAGCACAGGTCTCGAAAATTTCAATTCTTGAATGGGACAGAAATCCAGTTTTCTGTTATTTTTAGAAATCAACCCGAGCAGTCATGTACCTTTTGAATACCTGTATTTGGTATAGCGCAACGGATAACCGTCCCGAAGAATGCGGGCATTTATTAACATTCTGTTTGTAGTAACGAATGACAAAAGGCCCATTTTCCAAAAAAAAGTGTACATTTGACTATGCGTCTTAGCGAATTTGAAATTGATAGTATAAAAAATCTGGCAGAGCAACATTTTGGAAAAGATGTCCAGGTTTATTTGTTCGGATCACGTGTTAATAGCCAACAACGTGGTGGCGACATCGATCTTTTTATCCGTACCAAACAGGATGATATACTTACCACCCGTAGCAAAATTGAGTTCGTATCACACTTAGTTGAACAGATTGGCGAACAAAAAATTGATGTGATCCTCGAAAATCAATATGTAAAAAACTCCGGTTTTCTAAAAACAATCCATCAAACTGCTATTAAGATATGATAACCGAAGATTTGAGGGATAAGCTGAGGGAGACAATTGCTATTGGCGATTTACACCATGGGCGCATGCTTTTTGCCTATACTTCTCTACGTCACTATTTTCCACTGACTGAGTCAATTTTTAGCCAGATTTCTCCAATTGAACTTGCACTGTTTGATCAATTGATTTACCGCTTTTCAAAATTGCAGGACAGCATGGGTTCAAGACTCTTCAAACAATTGCTTGAGTTATTGGAGGAGGACATTATCGGTCTTCCCTTCCTGGACATTTTGCATAAAATGGAAAAGCTTCATTTGCTTGAAAATTCAAAAGATTGGATAATTCTTCGTCAAACAAGGAATACCATCTCACACGAATATCCATTTTACAAGGAGGTTCAAATGGAAGAATTGAACCTCCTGCCTGTAGAAATAGAAAAATTGTCAGCGATCTGGAATAAATTGAAAACCTATACAAATAAGCGTTTGGCGCAATAGCACCCGCAGTGTCCCTCTCTTCCATTTTTAAATTTTTGTCGCCAACAACCATTTAGAATACAGGTCTTTTTAGTACTAATTCGATTGGATTAAGTCAGTTGCCGACCTGCATCTGCAGAATCAAATGGACATTTTGCACACAATTCAGACAAAAATCATTTGGAGTGTCTGGGCATCATCAAAACTAATTTTGAAGTGCAGGTTTATGACTTTTTGGCCCACGGAGTTATGTCCGACGACGACGGTGTAATTGGGCTTGATTTTTTAAAAGATTACAAATTCTGTATTGACATTGTGAAAAGGGAAATTAGTCTTGACTTATAGCGTGATTTCAATATGCCAATTGAAAATTACAATTTATATTGGTCATAATATTCCCTTACCGGGTTTTTACCCCATCTGTTTTTCCTTATCTTTGCAGCAAATTATCCGCCCTATGACTACTTTGAGACGGAAAACATTTTCTTTGTTCTGGATAATCCTGACCTTGTTCAGCTTCCCGGTAGGCGCCCAAATGGCCAGACCGGCGGTGCTGACGCCACCTATTGCCGAAGGATCTTTCATCTGGCAACGCCTCAACGTGCAAGCCAGCAACGAAATAACCGACCTTCTCAAACAACAATACGACCAAAACAGAAAATCCGGAACAGTTTCGGGGTACCGGCTTCAGCTCTATTTCGGATCGGGAGTTCAGGCAAGGGCACATGCCGAAAAAATTAGGGCCGATTTCAATGCCCTGCATCCCGACACCAGGGTCTACCTGATCTTCAAATCCCCCGATTTTATTGTGAGGGCCGGAGATTTCAGGAGCAAGAGCGATGCATTGAGAGTATTAAAAAGTTTAACCGCAAGTTTTGCGAATGCCTTTATCGTCACCGACGAAATTGCCTTTCCTGTGCTTGCTGTTCAAGGAGAAAACAAATAACGGATGAGCGACCAAATCAAACACGAATGCGGAATTGCCCTGATCAGACTGCGCAAACCCCTCGAATACTACCGTTTGAAATACGGAACCTGGCAATACGGAGTGAACAAACTCTACCTGATGATGGAGAAACAGCACAACCGTGGTCAGGACGGCGCCGGAGCAGTTGGAATAAAGGTAAACATGTCGCCGGGCCAGGAGTACATTTTCAGGCACCGCTCCATCGACCCAAATCCCATTCGCGATGTCTTTGCCAAAATATTTAAGGAATTCAACACGGCAAAACAACAATTCCCCCAAACGGTACACGATCCTGTCTGGGCCAAGAAGAACCTCCCGTTTGCGGGCGAACTTTACCTCGGTCACCTGCGTTATGGCACTTATGGACGAAACAGCGTGGAGTCGACCCATCCCGTGATGCGCCAGAACAACTGGCGTTCGCGCAGCCTGGTGCTGGCAGGCAACTTCAACCTCACCAATGTCGACGAACTCTTCAACCTGTTGGTCGGCTTGGGGCAGTTCCCCAAGGGGTTCAACGACACCGTGACCATCCTCGAGAAGGTAGGCCATTTCCTCGATGAGGAGAATGAGCTGCTTTTCAGACAGTACAAGAATGAAGGCTACGTCAATTCAGAGATCTCCCCGCTGATCGAAAAAAACATCGACATCCGCAAGATCCTCGAAAGAGCCAGCCGCGACTGGGACGGCGGCTATACGGTGGGCGGCATCATCGGCCACGGAGATGCCTTCGTGGCCCGCGATCCATGGGGCATTCGCCCAGCCTATTATTATGCAGATGAAGAGATTGTCGTCGTTGCTTCAGAGAGACCCGTGATCCAGACCGTCATGAATGTGGGTTGGAACAGTGTCTCAGAAATTAAGCCGGGTTATGCCCTGATTGTCAAGATGGACGGATCTTACAGCGAAGAGCTTGTTCGTGTTCCCCAGAAACGAAGCTCCTGCTCCTTCGAACGGATCTATTTCTCGCGCGGTTCGGACCGTGACATCTACAAGGAACGCAAAAAATTGGGGTTCCTGCTGGCACCCGTCATCCTGAAAACGATTCACAACGACCTAAAAAATACGGTCTTCTCTTTCATTCCCAACACGGCAGAAACGGCTTTTTTAGGCATGATGGAAGGGATTCGGGCCGACCTCCTGAACTGGAAAAAAGAGAAGATCCATGCCTTGGGCGATAAGATGACGGAGGATGAAATTGCCGAAATTATATCCGTTCAGCCAAGAATGGAGAAGATTGCCATCAAAGATGTGAAAATGCGCACCTTTATCGCCGACGACAGCAGTCGCGACGACCTGGTAGGCCATGTCTATGATGTTACCTATGGCGTGGTCGAAAATGAAAAAGACACACTCGTCGTGATCGACGATTCTATTGTTCGGGGCACGACCCTGAAACAGAGTATCCTCAAGAGTCTGGACAGGCTTAAACCGAAGAAAATCATCATTATATCCTCTGCCCCCCAGATCAGGTACCCCGATTGCTATGGCATCGACATGGCCATCCTGGGCAAGTTTGTGGCCTTTGAAGCGGCGATTGCGCTGCTGAGGGAGAAAGGAAAATCGCACGTAATTGACGAGGTTTACAGAAAATGCAAGGAGCAACAACGTCTTCCAAAAGAGGAGATGGTCAACTACGTGAAGGAGATCTACAGGCAGTTCAGCGATTCAGAAATTTCGGGAAAGATTGCACAACTGCTCAAACCAACAGAATGCAACGCAGAGATCGAGATCGTTTACCAGAGTGTCGAAAATCTACATTTGGCCTGCCCCAATGACCTGGGCGACTGGTATTTTACGGGCGATTATCCGACGCCCGGCGGCAACAAGGTGGTCAATACCTCCTTTATCAACTATATCGAAGGGATTGAAGGCCGCGCCTATTGAAAGCGCATCTTGGGATTTTCCTCCTTTTCCACCAGCTCCTCCAGGTAGGAAGAGACATGCCTGTCTATCTTGATGTCGTACATGTCTTCGATACTTAGCATGATGCCAGTCTCCTCCACGTCACCGAACTCATCGCTGATGGCCGTGCCAAAGGTTCGCATGTTTGGGGTGAGGTTCATGTAGGCGTTGATGAGCGGAGGGATGTTCTCGCCAAGCTTTCTTACCTCCGAAGACAAGAGTTTGTAAGCCTCATCGTAACTTTTACCTGCAAAAAGAGCCTCCATTTTCTCAGGTTCGTAGTGGATGGTCATCGGTTTTTTGGCCCATACCAAGTGAGCAGGATCGGAGAAATATTTGCTGAAAAAATAGAGGATCAAATTGCGTGCATCCTGGTTGTAATGGGTGTACATCGTCACCTTTCCGAAAAAATATTTTACTTCCGGATAATCTATCATCAGTGCGCCGAGACCATCCCACAGGTTGTCGAGGGCAAACAGTGCCTTCGACCCGGCTTTGGTCGACTGGTAATCGGGTTGAACGAAAGAACGGCCCAGTTCAATGACGGCGGGAAGATAGTCAGAGACAAAAGTGTCGGAAAAATTGAACAGGTGCGCAGTGGCCAAAGGAACCTCCCCATTGGCCTCCCTTTGCAGGCCGCCGCAGTGGATGTAACGGTATCCGCCCAAAATCTCCCTGTTGGCAGGATCCCAAACAATCAATTGCCTGTAAGGATGGGTATCGGAAGAGTCGTATTGATCAAGGTCTATCTCTTCGCCGATACCGCCACCCGCCGAACGAAAAGTCAGTTCCCTAAGCCGGCCGATCTCCCGCATCAGATGGGGGGAGTCGTGGTAAGTAAGAATATAGATCTCGTTGTCCGCCTTGTTCGTCTTCCGTTGAAATTTTTCCGGAGTAAGCTCTGCTTCCAGCAACTCCCTTGGAACGGGAGGAATGATCTCCTTCATCGTAAAACAAGTAATTAGTTTGGGCAAAAATAACAATATTAACCCCGTTCTACCATCGATTTTTCAAATTTCACCGATTTAAGAATAAATTAAGCAGTAAATCCTTGCCAGGAACCCTCCCTGTCCAGCACCCCACGCAAAAGTGCAAGGGCTGGTTGAAAGAGGAAACTTGGTGCTGTACATAATTGTTCGATTTGTGATCTATTCTCGAAACCCCTGATCAGTATTAAAGCAAAGATTTCAATACTGCTTCAACAATTTCCATAAATCGAATCCCATTTCATAGGTTAACATAAGAAAAAATGATTGAAGTAATTTTTTGTTAAAATTTGATAGTTAAACAATTAAATAAGTTATTTAACACTTTTTAACTAAAAAACTATGTAACTTTAATGCAACTGGATTCAATCAGCAACCACCAAAAATGACAGACAACCAACCAACGAAATGAATCCAATTCGATGGTCATCGACCAAATCTAGTATTTCCTTCAACAATTCATCGCCAATCAAAATAAGGCATTATGTTAGGAAACAACTTCCCCTTCGAGTGTCAATTGGATATGATGGACTGCGGTCCGGCATGTCTGAAGATGATTGCCAAGCATTTTGGCAAGTATTACTCTCTTCAGCATTTGCGCGACTTGTGTGGGATCACCCGTGAAGGGGTTTCCTTTCTCGATCTGAGTTATGGTGCAGAAAAAATCGGATTACATACACTTGCTGTTAAAACAGATGTTCAAAACTTGCGTACCAAAGTTCCGTTGCCATGCATCATCCATTGGCAAAACAGCCATTTCATCGTTGTTTACAAGACGACCAAAACGCATATTCATGTTTCTGATCCGGCCAAAGGATTAATCGCCTATAGTTTTGCGGAATTCCAAAAGGGATGGTACAAAGCGGATGAAGAAGTTGGTGCCATCCTGGCTATTGAGCCTATGGCAGACTTTCTGCAGCGAGACCATGAAGAGCGCACCGAACGCCACAAAACTTTCGAAAATGTTCTAAGCTACTTCTTGCCTTTCCGGAAAAACTTTGTCACAATATTTATAGTCATGGTCATTGCCACTGCGCTCCAGGGCTTGCTTCCCTTTATTTCGAAAGCGGTTATTGATGTCGGAATCCAGACCCGTGACCTCGATTTTATCAACATTGTACTGATTGCCAATATTGTTATCATCGTAAGTGTCACCATTTCCAATGCCGTACGCGACTGGTTGTTGCTGCACATTACGGCAAGGGTCAACATCGCGCTGATCTCGGATTACCTGATCAAACTGATGCAACTTCCGGTTACCTTCTTCGAGAACAAGATGATTGGCGACATCCTGCAACGGGCACAGGACCACGAACGCATCCGGAGTTTCATCATGAACAACTCTCTAAACCTGATTTTCTCTTCCCTTACATTTATTACTTTCAGCATCATCTTGTTGGTCTACAATTCGGTCATTTTCTACATCTTCACAAGCGGCAGCATCTTCTACGTCTTTTGGGTACTTGCGTTCCTAAAAATCAGGAAGAAACTCGACTGGGAATATTTCGCGTTGATCTCACAAAACCAAAGTTATTGGGTCGAGACGGTAGGCGCTATCCAGGATATCAAAATAAACAACAACGAAAAGCAGAAAAGGTGGAAATGGGAGAACATCCAGTCCAAGCTATATCGTGTTAACCTGAGAGTACTGAACATTACCAATGCCCAGAACCTGGGCGCGCAATTTATCCAGAGTATTCAAAATTTGGTAATCACCTTCTATTGTGCCAAGGCTGTCATTGGAGGCGATATCACTTTTGGGGTAATGATCTCGGTCCAGTTTATTATCGGAATGCTGAATGCCCCTGTGACCCAGTTTATTGGTTTCATCATTACAGGCCAATACGCCAAGATCAGTTTTCTCCGCATTAATGAGATTCACCAGCTAAAAGACGAGGAGGATAGGGTTGTCACCAACAACATGAGTATTCCAGAAAATAAAAGCCTGAACATCCACAATTTGTCGTTTCAATATACCCCCAACAGCCCATTTGTGCTGAAGCAAATCCACTTGGTCATCCCGGAAGGGAAAATCACAGCCATCGTGGGCGGGAGCGGAAGTGGAAAATCAACGCTGCTCAAGCTGTTGTTACGATTGTACCAGCCTTCCTACGGAGACATCATGATCGGCAGCATGAACATCTCCAACATCAGCCTGCGCGACTGGCGCGACCATTGCGGGGTGGTGATGCAGGACGGCAAAATATTCAACGACACCATTCTGAACAACATCGTGCTCGACGACGAAGAGATCAACTACGAAAGGCTGAAGGAGTCGGTGCGGATTGCCCATATTGCCGGCGAAATTGAGCAGATGCCGCAGGGTTACCAGACCAAAATCGGCGAGGTAGGCCGTGGCCTGAGTGGCGGACAGAAGCAACGTCTTTTGATTGCCCGGGCCTTGTACAAAGCGCCTGACTATCTTTTTCTGGACGAAGCCACCAATGCGCTGGATGCCATCAATGAACACAAGATCGTCAATGCACTGAACCATGCCTTCGAAAAGCGGACGGTGGTGGTAATCGCGCACCGGCTAAGTACCATCATGAATGCCGACCAGATTGTTGTGCTGAAAGAAGGGATGATTATCGAAACAGGCAACCACCAGACCCTGATGGCAAAAGAGGGGCATTATTGTGACCTGGTGAACAAACAGATGGGAATCTGGAATACAACTTTGCCAGCCAAGAAAGAAGAAATGCTTGTTGCAACCGAATCATAGAATGAAGAAAGAATTTGACAAAAGTATTTTGCAACGAACCGAGGAGGTAAAGGACATCATGGAACGGATGCCACGTGGGATTGGTAAGATGGTTGCCATTGTTGTGACATGCCTTGCCACCCTACTCCTGTTTTTTGGCTGGATGATCGATTACCCCGAAAAGGTAACAGGAACAATTTCAATCACCGCCAAGCAGGCGCCGGTAAGGTTGGTGGCAAATACTTCAGGCAAATTGCATCTGCTGAAAAGCAACAACGATTCGCTGAAGGAAAATCAAATGATCGCCTTCCTCGACAATCCCGCTCATCTGGACGATGTATTGGGAATTGAAGATTATTTACAACACCACAGCATCGATTCACTCTACAATCATCCCAAAATGGAAGGGTTGCCGGCCAATCCGGTGATGGGAGAGTTAAGTACATCCTACTACACGTTCCTGAACTCACTCCAAAAGCACCTGAATTACAGGGAAGGGAAGCCCTATCAGAAAAAAAGCGAAAGTGCGAAACTATTGCTGGAATCGCAACTGGAACTACTGGAATTCAACAGGCAACAGATGAATACTGATCACAGTTCCCTTGCCATCATAGGGAAAAATTTGCACCGCGACAGCCTATTGTTCCGATCCAAGACAATCGCCGAAGCAGATCTCGAACGATCTGCCGCCAACTTCCTCGAAAAGGTTGAGACCAATCAGGAAATAAGCAAAGAATACACCAACATCCAATTGCAGATCAACGATACGCGGAGCAAACTGCAGATGCTTGAAATAGACAGGCAGGATGCCGAACAAAAATTGCAGATGGATTTATATTCGGGATACAACGAACTGGTCAACGGGATCAAAAAGTGGCGGCTGGCCTATACCTTTTCCTCCCCCTTTGCAGGAAAACTGGAGTACCTTAATTTCTGGCGGGAAAACGATTTTGTGGCGGCGGGTACGCCGGTACTCTCCGTGATCCCTACCGGGAATCCTCTGCTGGGACAGGTTTACCTGCCTTCGCAGGGCGCCGGGAAGGTGGTGGTCGGACAAGAGGTGATTATCCGGCTAGACAACTATCCATACATGGAATACGGATCCATTGGCGGGAAGGTAACAATGATTTCGGCCCTCAGTAACCAGTCCGAAACATTTGCAAAGAAGAACGATCTCCAGACCTACCTGATTACTGTAGATCTACCTAATAAACTGACCACCAACTATGGCACCACTCTCGATTTCAACTATGAAATCAAAGGAGTAGCCGATATCCTCACCAAAAAGAGGAAACTAATGTTCCGGCTGTTCGATAACCTTAAATACATCGCAAGTAAAAAAACAATTTAACTATTTATTTATCTTTTAAATTATTAATTATGAAAAAGTTAGAGAGATTGACATTGAAAGAGTTAGAAAACTCGGTAGATCTGCTGGATCGGGAAGAATCAATTGGGTTAAAAGGAGGGGACAACGGTGCGGACGAATATTATGCCAGATATGGCACTTCACTCCCTTCTAATACTGGTTATAATCCTGCGACAAATCAATGCTATTCCTTGGGAGATAGTTCACAAAACCAAACATCTTATCCTGGAACTGATCAATGGCATTCAACTATGAATGTACCATCCGGAAGCAATTATCACCCTGATAATGTTGGAAATGCAATTCAACATGCAAATGAAGGCCAACCGAGTCAAGATGTATCTACTCCAGTTCTGACACCAATTGGAGAATGGTTAGCAAGATGGTTACTATCTGGCTCTAATTGAATATTTATAGTAATTTTTTATAAACCAATTAGAAGGAAGAGCCAATGATTATTTTGATTCCTGAATATTAATTTTTTTCAGATAAAATTATTTTGGCTCTTCCAAAACGCAACTTTAAATGGATAAATGTGTTTACCCAAATAAAAGGCAAAGTTTGTTGCTTTTAGTTTTCTTCTTTTCGTCCTATGTTTTTTACTTTCTTTTAATAGGATTTTTGCTTCTAAAGTTAGGATTTGTACCGCAAAAAATTTTCAAATCAGTTCTTTTTGCAGGATCTTCAATTTCTCTCATTCCTCTTATAATATTTTTCAGCAAGAAAAGCAAAATTCCATTGAAATGGATTGTTAAATTTCCGGGTATAAAGATTATCCTGCTGATGGCTATTTTGTCGATTGCACTGAAAATTATGACAAGTCCATTGACTAATGTTATAGAAAATGGTGTCAATATGTTCAGTGGGAAGCTTAAGTTTTTATATTTTGGAGTTTCAGAATTCAATTTGAATGTTGCAATCCAAACTATTTCTGCCGTTATGATTGCACCAATTTTTGAAGAGTTTTTTTTTAGAAAGCAACTTTTAGGCCAATTATTAAAAAGATTTTCACCAACTATTGCAATTGTATTTTCAGCAGTATTATTTGCCGCAGGTCATATGAGATTATACGATATTGGTGCTCTTTTTATTTACGGTTTATTTTTTGGCTTTGTCTATTATAAGACTAAGTCAATAGAAACGTCAATTCTGCTCCACTCATTTGTTGGATTTATTAGTATTTATTACCACTATGAATTTCATGCCATTACTGAGACAAAACTACTTGATTATATTTCAATGATGGTTGCGAGTTTTATTATTATATATCTGGTGATCAAATATATTAGTCATAATGATAAATTGAAAATGGAATTTCAAAAAAAAAATTCAGATGACCTGTTATAATTAATATAGCCCTGAGAAATCAAATGAAAAATAACCCAAAATGCTTAGATCTTACAATACTACTATTAGTACGCTTGGATACTATTAACCGTTTAGAAAATACACTAGCGGTTACAAAGTATCTTAATTCTCATTTTATCACAAATATTTTCGTAGTCGAGTTCGCCCCATTTAATAATTGTATTTTGACATGTTCCGGAAATCCTATTGCAGTATAGACGGCATGCGGATCAAATTTCCACTGCCAAATTTGCTACGCAGCAGATGTATGCTGATCAGATTCGTATCAAACAATTAATTGAAAATCTTGGATTTGTCGCGGATGAAATTCCGTATTCACTTCATCTTCGACTGATGAAAAGGGAAAATTTAGAACCAGAATTATCATCATTGCTCAATGCCTGGATAGAAAAGTTAATTGCAAAAAACAGTGTTTCCCATTATTATGATGAAATCTTACTCAGGCATTTTCTTACCTCTTTGATGAAGGATTGCTTATCTGAATCAGGAACGGGAAATATTGAGAAAACTATTGCTCCGGCTGTTCGATAACCTTAAATACATCACCAGTAAAAAAACAATTTAATTATTTATTCATCTTTAAAATTTTAATTATGAAAAAGTTAGAGAAATTGACGTTGAGAGAGTTAGAAAATGTTGTAACAATCATTGATGACCAAAAATCGATTGTGGACGGAAGCACTACAGCTACTGTTTTAAATACTGCTGCGGAAGCATATCGGGCTGCTGAGGCTAGTTCATGTCAATCCGGACATGAATGTGCTGGATTGGTTCTTGTAAATGGTACAGCTTTACTTCATGAGGATCCTAATGCAACTCTTAGTACTTGTCATAATCTTGAACCAATAACTACTTGTTGTGATGGACAAGATGTTGCTACTTTCAATGGAGTTCAAGTCGTGGATTGCTTTCATACCCATTTCAATAGCCTTGATCCATCTGGTTCAGATATAGACTGGATGAACACCTATGCTCCGAATGCTAGTATGACAATCATAGTAGGTAATTATAATAGAACTTACTAGCCTTGAAGAAGATAGCCTGTTACCATACTGCTAACATAAACTCAATTAGAGTTTGGGGAATAGTTATATTCATTTATTTAGCTTCTTTCTATGTGTATGGACAATCCCGGATCAATTATGCAGAAACTATAAGGGCCTACAGATCGGAAATTGAGCATTGGTTGTTACCCACAAGTAGTGATGTAACTCAAACACCTTATTTAGCCGCTTTTTTGGTACATCCCGAACTCGACCCTGATTATTCAGTTTGTCTGAAAGATAGCGCCAAACAATTTTTTATAGAACTGCGGTTACTTGACAAAAATCTTTGGCATGAATTATTTTCAAGAGTTATTCAAAAACAGAGCTTGATATTATCTTTTAAAACAAGCATTTATTCAAATTCAGTTAGTAAGCGCTTTAAAAAGAAAATACTAGCTGCGTTTGACAAAATAAGTCCGGATAAATTACCTCCCGCGAATTATGATGGCATAAGTTATTCAGTCTTTACGGTTAAGAATGGGGAGATGAAGAATGTTCATATTTCGCATGAGCTTAAAGCTGAAAGTTATGAATCGGAGTTCATTAAACTTCTTACTCAGATTTCCAGTGATTTGAAAAACAATTCATTTAAAGAATCCAATTATATGGACAAATTCAAATGATTTCGCCGAGATTTTTCCTCATTAAAAAAGCAATGTGGATGCCTGAAATGACCATGACGTAGTCATCATTAAAATCGACCCCAACCTGGGAGGCTTGCCTACCGGGTTGGTGTTTAGACAACAATTGGAATGTTATAAACCTTTTTAAACCGTTCGACAATGAGAAAAATGGGATTAATAGTTTTTTGCACCTTGACAATCCTTGCTTTTGGACAGAAGAAAGAGAACAAGGAGCATAACTTTGATTTTGAAGACTTTAATAAGAAATTTGAAGTAGCAGAATGGTTAGACAAATATGACCATATAGCTTGGTTGACAACAGACAGCCTGAAAACATATAATAAAGCAAAACTCGAGCGGCTTGGGAAAGAGTGGTTTTGTTATCAAGACCAAAGAAATACCTGGCATGCGGTTTATGGCAAATATGATAACGGAACCTATGATTTGGTTTTTCATTTTACAGTTGACGACAATTTTAAAGTTAAAAAGATTTACGACAATGTTGACACCTTAATCCTTAATTCTTATTCTAGGGCTTTGATCACTGCGAGCAAACAGATTTCTGCCATCAAAGCCAAAGCAAATATTGGATTCAATCAATACATTAAACAAAATGAGGATAAAACCTTTTCTGTTTGGATTTTTTCGGGAATTCAATCCAACGGTGTAGCAGTTTACGGTGGCGAATTTATTTACATCATTGACCAATCAGGTAACACGATTTTAAAGGATGACAGCTATTTCCGGGGAAAATTTCTTGGATTTAAATTAGACAAGACACAAGAAATCCGGCTTACTTATCCGGATATAGATAAACCAACATTAGGAGCGATTTTTTTTGTTTGGTATTGTAAACAATATTTCATGGGTATTCATATTGACTGTTCAAAAAGTATAAGCACATTATCTAAAGATAACGATAATAAATACTCTTGGGTCCATAATGTAAAGTAAACCAATAAAAAGGGTATGGATTTATTGCCCAGATAGGAATTGAGTATTGTTGAATGAATAGAAAATGTTGTAATCAAATATCTATCAAGGAAATACAATTACTGCGACATAATATCAAAGATTTACATGGACCAGATCGCTAAATGTGAAGACCTTACTTTCTTAATTCCAATCAGATTAGACACCATCGATCGGTTGGAAAATACTCTGGCGACCACTCAATTCTTGTTATCAAATTTTGAGACAAATATCCGGGTTGCGGAATTTTCTTCATACAGCAATGGTCTGTTGGAGAAGTTGCTGGATAAAAGCATCCGGTATTCTTTTCAGGAAGACCATGACCCCATTTTGCACCGCACCAGGTTTTTAAACCAAATTGCAAGGGAAGTTGACACTCCTTTGGTGGCTGTATGGGATACGGATGTAATCGTATCGGTAGATCAGGTAGAAAAAGCTATGGAAATGTTAAGAACCGGAGAGGCCGATTTTGTGTACCCTTACGAAAAACAGTTTTTGGATACGTCGCCGATTCTTAGAGATTTGTTTCTACAGGACGGAAATATTGAAGTACTCGAACAAAATTCAAAAAAAATGAAGGAGATGTACCTTCCCAATCCTGTTGGCGGTGCTTTTTTAGCCAGGATGGAAGCATATCGGGAGGCGGGGTTGGAGAATGAAGATTTCTACGGTTGGGGAATGGAGGATGGGGAACGGTTTTACCGATGGGAAAATCTTGGATACAAAATCAAAAGAGTTCCAGGTCCTCTGTTTCACTTAAGCCATGGGAGGGGCATTAACAGTGTGTTTCATAATATTGACCATCAGTTTGCCAAGCACAAGGAAGTTGTTCGGGTTCGAAGAAATAAAGATGTGAATGGATTATCGACAAAAGAGGAACAAGTTCCAATCCAAAAACTTTAGATTTATGGACCAACTAACTATTCAAATAGCCAATATAATTGAGCAAAATGGGTTAGCCAGCACGAATCAGGGATTGCTGCAAGGAAATACAGGTTTGAGCATCTTCTTTAACCTGCTTTCGCGGCAAACAAACAACC
>CAZGSQ010000068.1:0-19029 GCA_964528535.1 uncultured Tangfeifania sp.
GAAAGTCTGATTTTCATGTAGGTAAAATGACTACAAAAGAAGCCAGAAGGAGAAAGTGGGGACTCTGGTGTTAGGAGATGGGAGTGATGAGATAGGAGTGATGAGATATGAGTGATGAGATATGAGTGATGAGATATAAGTTAGGAGACATGAGTGATGAGAGGGGACCAGGGGACAGGTAAATGTGGGGATTTAACAATTAGGCAATTAGCCGATTAGACAAATTAATGAGGTGATCAGACCATTCTCCATCCCGTCTGCCATGGCCATGTTGGCAGAATTGCACATACCTGCGTCATCGCAGTTGACAATCAGTAATTTACCCGTCGGCTTGTGACACAGGCGAACGCTCAAGAGGTTGGATGGTCCGAAACTGTTGGCTTGACAGAAGATGGATAACAACAGAATCGCGGTGGTGAAGCAACTTGTTTGTTTCATTTTTTGATCATGGACAATGTTGATGCTGTTCATTTGGGTACTTTAAGTCTGTCGCCGGTACCCTGGATCATGCTTCGTTCCCAATCTTTTCCATAACCCGGCTGGAGTGGTTTGGCAGGTACGTTTTTCTGGTAACCATTGTCTTTCAGTTGTCGGCCCTCGGTAATTTTCAAATTCCCATCGTGGTATTTCATAAAGAGGTATCTGTAAAAGATATTCCAGTCGGAAACAACTCCATTTCCTGAATTGACTGAAAAATCGGTCAGATAATCGATGGCCTTTTGCCTATCCAACGCGATGTACCCAAGGGCCATTTTGTCTGTCTCCTTCACCGCATCCATCAATTGATGCTCCAGTTCAGACTGGTATTTTTCGATTTCGGGATGGATCACGTTGTAACGCGAATAGGCCCAGTTGTTTACCTGACTAAAGGTCCAATAGGCAGAAGTCTCCGACCACGAAATCATGGATCCATTGCCGAGCGCATAACTCTGCGGAATTCTACCAATGCTACAATACATGGGTGCATAGACGCATCCGTCGGCATCGTCGACACCAAACCAAAAAATTCCACCCATTGGATCCGGCAGCCATCCGCGCGACTGTGCCACAAAGCTGTAGCCGGTTTGCTGGGTAGCTACAGCCCTCTCATTCAGGTACATCACGCTGTCTACTTCAAATTCCATCGGACGCCAGCGGTAAGGCAACTTAAAAGGACCGGCTCCAGGATCATTTCGCATGTCGAGGGGCGTGTCCTCATAATGATCGCGCATGCGGGCCATCAGATCGGGCAGAGAAACGGGAGCATCCGGTTTTACCCACAATGGCAGTCGGTTGGATGCATAGCCATTGGGATTCGGCGACGAGTCCAACATCTTGTCGGTGTACGAAAATTTTCCAAGAGCATAATTGGTATATTCCTGGTTGTCCCTAATCTCCCTGGAAACAGTTCTGAAAAAAGACCAGACTCTTGCATCACAAAATCTGGCACCTCCGAATTTGAGCGGATTGTAAACATCGGAGAAGCTAAATGACAGATCGGTACCCTGGTAATAACCTTGTTTTCTGGCAAAGCTGATGACATCTGCCGAATGATAGACTGTTTGGCCTGGATTACTCCAATTGTTGGTCTTTTGAAATGGGAAAGTGGTAATACGCGCCTGGTTGGCATGACCACTCACACATCCGTCGGGCACGAGACGAGCCACCCAAACCGCCCCCTTCCCGTATTTTCCCTTGCCTATCAACTCCATGATCCAGGCTTCATTGGCATCCGAAATCGAAAAGGATTCGCCACTGGTTGCGTAGCCAAATTCAGCGACCAGGTCGGTCATCACATGGATCATCTCGCGTGCAGACTTCGAACGTTGCAGCCCGATTCGCATCAGAGATCCATAATCGAGAATGGCTCCGGGTTGAGAGCCAAGTGAATCGAGTCCGCCAAAAGTTGTTTCACCAATGGCTACCTGGTGTTCATTCATAAACTGTACCACTGAATAAGTATGAGGTGCTTCGGGGATGTTCCCAAGCAATTTGCCGGTCTCGTAATGAAATACCTCACAGCGACTTCCCGGCAGGTGGTCAGCCGCTGGATAAAAAGCAATCGCGCCGTAGCGGGTATGGGAGTCAGCCGCATAGGTAATCATGACAGATCCATCCTTACTTGCCCCCTTTGTTACCATAAAATTGGTACAGGCCAAGAGAGGTGATACCACACAACCAAAACTGAGAAATAGCGTAAGCCTGACAAAAAATTTATTCATACTTTAATACTTTTTGAAAAACGAATGTAACAACTATTGCCCTGTTTTAAATGATACGGATAAACATTTTGAAAACATCTGTCAACCAAAGAAAAAAAAACCTAATTTGCGCCCCGATTTACCCCAAAAGGAAATATGATTCGCAAGAAAAAAAGAATCCTGCTCCTCTTACTTTTCAATTTAGTGGGACTGGCTAAAATAAATGCAAAAGACTACGACACCGGTGCCTGGACAGATCTCTCCCTGACGACCAAAATTCATGCTGCCACCTATGGTCTTATGGGTGAATACTATCTTCGCAACGACTGTAGTTCTCTTGAAAGGATGAGTATCGGATTAAAAGGTGATTATCTTTTTCGCTCCTGGCTCAGCGGTGGTGCCGGTTATTTGTTGATGAATTTTAAGCGTCCTGGTTACATGGAACTGAGAGACAGGTTCTATGTGCAGCTGGAGCCCACCTTGCATTTCAATAAATTCTTCTTTAGCATCCGTGAGCGGATGCAATTCACCCTCTTCCCCGAAACCAGAACCAATGCACCAAACACCTTGTATTGGAGAAACCGCTTCGAAATCTGCCACAAAAGTGCTGCTTCGCGTATCGAACCCTTGGTGGATTTTGAGACCTGGTACAACATGGCTGCAAATTTGGAAACACCCATGGAAGAGTTAAGGTTTCTGGTGGGTGCGAACTGCGTCATCACCAGTCACCAAAGAATTAAATTGTACGGGTTGTTTATTGATGGCCTCATTCTCAACAGGTTCATCATGGGGGTGTCGTACGAAATAAGGCTTTGATCAGGGTTTCTGGTCTTCGTACATCCGGTCAAACAGAACTTGTTTGTAAGGCTCTGAGAGCAATATTTTGTGCGTTCCCAGATGGATCATGTTCCCCGCTACATGATCTATTTTTTGCAGATTGACCATGCTCGTCCTGTGCACCTTTAGAAAAGTGAAACCTCTCAGCTTCTCTTCCCAGGCTTTTAAGGTGCTGTGAACCAACAATTTCTTGTCGGTGAGCTGGATCGATACATAATCGCCGCACGATTCAACGAAAAAAATATCCTCTACACTTAGCTGGTAGATCCTGCGATCGGCTTTTACAGTCAACCTTGGAGGGAAAGTCCTTACCCCTGAATTAAACCGCTCCTTTGCCTTGTTGACGGCCTTGCTGAACCTTTCGAAAGAGAATGGTTTCAATAGAAAATCGACGATCTCCAGATCAAAACCCTCGATGGCATATTGAGGATAGGCCGTGGTAAATATGACCAATGGCGGATGCACCAGAGAACGGAGAAAACTTACTCCCGACATTTCCGGCAGATTGATATCCAAAAATAGTAAATCGACCCTGTTGTTGTCGAGAAAAGCCTGAGCGGCAAATGCATCGGCAAAAACCCCAAGGCATGTCATGCCTGGACATTGCGAAATATTTTGCTCCAGGATTGACTGGGCAGCCGGCTCATCTTCAATAACAATACAATTCATAAGAAAGTGACTCAAGTGAACTAGAGTGACTAAAGTTCTAAAAAAATATTTAATAAATAGTAGTTTCCAACTTCTCTGTGGCTTTCTTCCCAGTGATTGTGGTCGACCCGGTCCCTTTTTCTCATCTTCTTATTTTCACATCCTCTCCTTCTCACAGCTCAATCTTCATTTCCAGGTGAAAAATGCCATCAATATCCCCATAATGAAGTGAAGAGCGGTTGGGATAGAGTAAATTTAAACGTTTTTCCACATTGCTGATGCCGATACCGCCATGCGCTGTCTCTTCCTCCTTCAAATGGTCGCGTTTGTAAATTGGATTCTCAGTCCGAAACACAAGTTTTTTCCCCTGGCAAGTGATGCTTAAAAGTATCTTACCAGGATTCTTCCCAATCCCATGCTTGAAGCAATTTTCAGCCAGAGGAAGCAGCAAGAGGGGTGCAATCTCGCTGCTGCCATAATTGCCTTCGACATTGAGCACCACTGTCGTGCCGTTGGGTTGAAGCCTTGACTTCTGCAGTTCAACATAGGTCCTGATAATTTCAGCCTCTTTTTCCATGGGGATGAATTCGCTGGTGGTATCATATAGTACGTACCTCAGAAAATCAGATAATTGCAGGATTACATCTTTCGTCCTTGCGTCATTTTGGGATGCCATCGAATAGATGGTATTCAGGTTGTTGAACAGGAAATGAGGATTTATTTGTGCCTTCAGTGCTGATAGCTCGTTCACTGCCTTGTCGCGGTTGGCAACCAATACGGCTGCATACCGCCAAATCAGTAGAAGCACTGTGGTCACAACAAGGTAGCTTCCAACGATCAGGAATAGTTCCCATATTTCGAAATATGAAATAAAGTAGAGGGAGGGGAATAGCTTGTCGATGATGAAGTCGAACAATGCAAAATTGGCAACAGCAGTTACAAAAGAGAGCGATGTTACTGCCAACAAATAAAATGCAAACCGACTATTTTTCAGATAGTTATCTATAAATATGAAAAGATTGAGATAGACTGCCGCGGCGATGGTCAGGTGAAATACGACGACATACATGAAGCCCGAAAGAAACAAATCAGTAAAAAGAGAGAGATCTTCACGATTGGCAGCAGGCTTCAGATATTCCACAACAAGGTAACCTACCGGGATGAGAAAGAAAACTGTGACAGTCCATTTGATCCACTTCCGGGCTTTATCGACGAACCAAATGAAGGGCATCAGACAGTATAAGAAGAACAATAAATCCAGTAGAAGCAGGTCGAACCAATAATCCTGTAACCCTTTGATGGGGGTTGATGCTTCGACTCCCGGATTGAAAACGATGTTCCATGCATTGATGGAGACGATCCAGAAAAGCAGGTGCAGGGCAACCACCATCTGTTTTTTGTAGTTCAGAATCCTCATTTTGTTTCATTTACTCGGTTAAACTTTAGCATTGCCTCTTGATTTTCCCAGTCAATGAACCTTGACTGTCCCGCATAGTGCGATATCATCTCCGTCAATTGTTCCGAATTTCCGGTTAAAAGCAAGCGGCCGGCATCACTGACCCATCTGTAACTAACCCGCACCCTTTTTTTCTCAATCATCTCTTTCATGGAGGAAGCTCCAAGCCATGAAATATCAATCTGGTCATGGTGTGCCACGACACGGGCCAGGGTATGAACCTTAAAATAGCTTTCAGCGGCAAACCTGCTCTTCTCCAAACCTGCATTTTCCAAAGGCATAAAATCGGCATACATTACCTGATTTATTTTGAATAGGACCATTTTAAACTTGCAAATGGCCGTATCGGGTCGTGCATGGACCAGCCATACCTGGTATTCATCAAGTGCCTTGTATATGACAGTATCCGTTCCCCTGGTGGTTTTATTGGTCTCTTTGGCAATTCTCCTTTCGATCTTCCAGGTGGAAGTTGTATCCATCTGCTGCCAAATTTCCGACTCCTTTTTTCCTGCACCCCTGTATCTTGGAAGAACACTCCACGATCCTTCCAACGCAGGAGCAAGGATGATGTCCTTGTGAAGGTAAAAGGGATTCAGGGAACAGATCATGAAGAAGTCGCTACAGCCTGTCATCAACAGGATTATTCCGAACAAGAGGAGTATCTTTTTTCGTTTCATAGGACACTTGTATTAATTTCAAACGAAAGATAGTTGCTATTTAGCGCTTTGGAGAAAAATTTCGATCAGTCCCTGCTTTTTTTCGATGAACAGCGAAAAAAGAGGGGGAGACTGGGACGACTGGATGACGGGGAAGATGAGAAGATGAGAAAATGGGAAGATGAGAACTGAGAGAATGACAGCCGTCTTCTTTCATTGCCGTCAGCTAAAGCAGACGGCAATGAAAAAACAAAGAATTGGGGTTAAGCCACGTAGTGGCGAAATATTGGTAGTTAGGGGCAAAGCCCCTGGAAAAGGAATGTAGGGAGGCCACCGTCCGCGGCAGCCTTTAAAAAACGGGGTTTAGGAACATTTCGGACGGAATGCGCAAATTGTGAAAGCAGAGCAATCCAAAATCCAAAATCGAAAATTGAAAATCCAAAATCATTGTGCTACCTGCCGGTTTTTCGTTCCAACTCTTTGAGGTTGTCCATCTTTTTCTTTTGCAGGAAGCTGTAGATGTCGCCAAGATGCTCCTTGACCCTTTTGTTACCGAATTCGTAGACCTTGCTTGCCAATCCGTCTAAGAAATCACGGTCGTGGGAGACCAATATCAGGGTACCATCAAAATCCTTCAGTGCGCTCTTCAGTATCTCCTTGGTGCGCATGTCGAGGTGATTTGTGGGCTCATCCAGAATGAGCAGATTGACGGGCTCCAACAGTAATTTCACCATGGCCAGCCGGGTCCGCTCACCTCCCGAAAGCACCCTTACCTTCTTGAAAATATCGTCGCCACTGAACATAAATGCGCCCAGCATGTCTTTGATCTTTGTTCGGATATCCCCAACAGCCACATCATCGATGGTTTGAAAGACAGTTAACTCTTCGTCGAGCAAGGAGGCTTGATTTTGGGCAAAATAGCCTACCATGGTATTGTGTCCGAGGGTCAATTTCCCCTGAAATTCAATCTCCTTCATGATGGCCTTCACGAGGGTGGATTTACCTTCTCCATTTTTACCCACAAATGCAATTTTCTCACCCCGTTCAATGGTCAGCGAAACATTCTCGAAAACGGAATGGGTGCCATACGACTTGGCAAGCTCTTCTGCAATTACAGGATAATTTCCGGATCTTGGCGAAGGTGGAAATTTTAATCGCAAGGCCGAACTATCTACCTCATCTACCTCTACCAAAGGGAGTTTCTCCAACATTTTTACCCGTGATTGTACCTGCAGGGTCTTGGAATAGGTCCCCTTGAAACGCTCGATGAACTCGGTGGTTTCGGCAATCATCTTTTGTTGTTCGTCGAATTGTTTCTGCTGCTGTTCACGGCGCTCGCGCCGTAGTTCGAGGTATTTCGAGTAATTCACCTTGTAATCGTAGATTCTGCCCATGGTTACCTCGATGGTGCGGGTGGTGATGTTGTCGATGAAGGCACGGTCGTGCGAGATGACCATCACTGCCTTGGCGCTGTTTACCAGGAACTCCTCGAGCCATTGAACCGATTCGATGTCCATGTGATTCGTTGGCTCGTCAAGTAGAATAAGATCCGGTTTTTGCAACAGTATCTTGGCCAGTTCGATGCGCATCCGCCAACCTCCGCTGAATTCACTCGTTGGTCTCGAAAAATCATTTCTTGTAAAACCGAGTCCAAGTAGTATTTTTTCAATTTCGGCATCGAAATTGATCTCTTCAATCGAATAGTACATTTCGCTCAGGGCCGAAACGCGTTCGATGATGTTGCTATAACCTTCCGATTCATAATCTGTTCGAACAGCCAGCTCCTCATTGAGGGCCGTCATCTCCCTCTCCATCTCGTGGATGCGGGCAAATGCCTGGGCAGCCTCTTCAAAAACAGTGCGGTTGTCTTCGGTAAGCAAATGCTGAGGCAAATAGGCAATTACCGCCTCTTTGGGAGCAGATATCCGTCCCTTGCTGGCAGATTTTGCACCTGCCATGATCTTCAGAAGCGTCGACTTACCGGCTCCATTTTTTCCCATCAAAGCTATCCGGTCCTTTTCGTTAACGACAAATGAGATGTCCGAAAAAAGGGTCGATCCGCCAAACTCCACGGTAAGTCCGTCTACTGAAATCATAAATGCCTGTTTTTTGAAGGCGCAAAGATATCCTTTTTCAAGGAAGTAAGCGTCAGACACCGAAATTCCATTGGCTACGTCAATGTTTCTCACACGATGAATGGAATTGACATATTTATTGAATATCATAAATATTGAGAATTTTTGATAGAATTTTAACTATATTTACCATCCATCGGTTTGTAATTTGTATTTTTAATGGCCCTATGGAATGCCCAGACAATCGTTTTCGGTTGGTGTACCTATTTTTTCACGGGCAATTCATCTGACATTTTTCATCTTTCAGCTGAACATTAAACCGAAGTCGGTTGTTATTAGTCAAAGTAGGGGGTCAAAATCATTGAACGCAACTCCCCTGCTTGAATATTGGAAGAATCCTGAATTGAAAGCTCCAACCAATGGATAGAGAAGTCGTTGAGGTAGTCGGGTTGCTAAAAGAGTCGTATGGCAGGGATATTGCCAGGTACGATGGTGCTTTTTTGGCAAAATCAATCGCCAAAAGACGCTCTGCCAACAACGGTTTATCGCATGCCGAATATTGTTCCTTGCTTCGAGATACCCCGAAAGAAATCGATCAACTCTTAGATTCACTTCACATTGGCTACAGCGAATTTTTCAGAAATCCACTCACATTTGCCTATCTCGAACAGTTTGTTTTACCCATCCTTTTCGCCTGTAAAAAAAAGAAACATGAATCCGCAATAAGAATATGGTCGGCTGCGTGTGCGGCAGGGCAGGAAGCCTATAGCCTGGCGATGCTTCTGGATGAATTGAACGAAAATATTAGGGAGCAACTCAATTTCCTGATTTTTGCGACAGACAACGATGAAACTGAGCTTTCAAAAGCCCGCGAAGGGGTCTACCATCTCACTTCAATGGATCATTTGTCTTTCAAAAGAGTGAATACTTATTTTGTTAAAAGTGATGATTCCTATGTTGTTTCTCCTTCCTTAAGAAAGCACATCGATTATTCTCTGTTTGACCTCCTGGACGATAAAAGGAGCTGTCCAACCCCAAGTATTTATGGAAATTTTGATTTGGTGGTCTGCAGCAACCTCCTCTTCTATTACAAAACGGAACACCGGCGAAGGATCCTCGATAAGATCACAAATACCCTTGCACCAGGAGGATACCTGGTTACGGGTGAAACAGAAAGAGAGATACTTCTGAAATATGGCCTATTTGAGATTTTCGAAAATTCAGCTATCTTTAAGAAAAATGGTTGAACTATGAAAATGAAAAATCTCAATATTGGGGCTCAGCTGAAAATCAGCTTCGGAATTGTACTGCTGTTCATCCTCATCCTGGGCGCAACTTCCTGGTTTCAGTCGAACATGCAATCCAGGCAGATCAACGATCTCTACGAGCATCCGCTCAAGGTTCGCAGGGCCATCAGCGAATTGACCAAAACTATTCTCTCCATGCACATCGAGTATTTGACCATCATGCAGACGCAGGATGAAAAGGAGCGGCAAACTTCCTTCACCCATATCGCAATAGATCAGGCCAATGCCGAGGAGAGTTTTGACATCATCGGCAACCTGTACCTTGGCCCGAAATCGGATGTGACAGAGGCCCGCAATGCCTGTCTGCAATGGATCTCCCTGCTTGACGAGTTCAGGAGCCTCGTTATTTCGGGGAAGAGTCTGGAGGAACTGAATCGGTTTGACGATCGGGTCGACATGAAAAAGGTGACGGATCAAGTTCTTGCAGCGATCAAAAAAATTGATCTCTTCGCGCTGAGCAAGGGCGACCAATTCATCAGCAAAGCCAATCAGATTAAAAAAACATTGGACATTCAATTGGTCATTCTCGTATCCGGATTGCTCATTCTGACAATTTTGATTGTTGTCGTTCTGATAAGGAACATCTTGTTCCCGATTGTTCAACTTACCAATGTAACCAAATCGTTTGCCGATGGAAAATTGGAAGAGCGCTGTTCGTATGCTTCGTCCAACGAATTGGGTGCGCTCTCCTCCTCCTTCAATGAAATGGCTACGGTGATACAGGATGAGTTTGTTTTCAAGGATCGATCGGCACAACTGAACGCCATTCTGCTCGAGGGGCTTGAGTCGAATGCACTGTTGCTGAAGGTACTCGAACCTTTGATGGATTTGACAAATTCACAGGTTGGCGCCATTTACCTCCTCAACGACCAGAAAAGCCATTTCGAGCACCTCGAATCAATTGGATTGGATTCTTCCTTCAAAAAATCATTTTCTGCATTGGATTACGAAGGCGAATTTGGCATTGTCCTGGCAAACAAGGAGATATCGCATATTCGGAAAATACCGGCAGATACACAGTTTTCACTCACTACCGTGAATGGGTGGATCAGGCCCCGGGAGATTCTCACCATCCCGCTTATGGACAACATGGAGGTGATTGCCATCATCTCACTCTCCAATGTCAATGAATACCACAACCTCGACCTGCGGTTGGTGACGCACATGCAAAGCACCTTGACCGCCTGGATGAATGAGGTCATTGCCAGCCGAAAAATCATGAAAATGAGCGAGAATCTGAAGATCCAAAATCAGGAGCTTGAAGTCCAGAAACGAGAATTGGCCAGTCAGACAGGCGAACTGTTCGAGCAAAATACGGAACTTGAGATGCAAAAGAGGCAGCTTGCAGAGAGTAACCAAATGAAGTCAAGCTTCTTGTCCAACATGAGCCATGAGCTGAGAACACCGCTCAACTCCGTGATTGCCTTGTCGGGCGTATTGAATCGCCGACTGGCAGACAAAATCCCTATCGAAGAGTATAGTTTTCTGAATGTCATCGAACGCAACGGGAAACAACTCCTCTCGCTGATTAACGATATCCTCGACCTCTCCCGCATCGAAGCCGGCTTCGAAGAATTAAGAATAAACTCCTTTCATGTCAATGAATTAATACTCGAGGTGGTGGACCTGATAGAACCTCAGGCAATTCAAAAAAACATCCATCTGGTTTATACCCCCAATTCAGGATTGCCTGTTGTACACAGCGACTTCGAAAAGTGCAGACACATCCTGCAGAACATAGTTGCCAATGCCATCAAATTTACAGAAATAGGAGAGGTTGTCATCCTGGCTGAGGCAGATGCAAAGATGGTTCACATTGAAGTAAGGGATACCGGGATTGGGATAGGAAAGGAGTTTCTCTCCCGGATTTTCGAAGAATTCAGGCAGGCCGACAGTGGCAACACCAGAAGATACGGTGGTACAGGTCTCGGGTTGTCCTTTGCAAAGAGATACGCTGAATTCCTTGGTGGAAGTATCTCGGTAGAAAGCGAAACCGGCATAGGATCTAAATTTTTCATTCATTTCCCTGTGCATTCCACCGTTAAACCAAGCCCGGAATTGGGCGAAATAGGGTCTTATGTTGCTGATAAAGAAGATATTTCGCAACATGTTAGCCAGTATAAAAGGGAAGAAAAAACCATCTTGCTGGTAGAAGACAATGAAGCAATCCTCGTCCAGTTGAAGGATATGCTGGCGCTTCAGGGTTACCAATGGATGGTCGCACGCAATGGGAACGAGGCCCTTGCACTGATTGCCAACCAGATTCCCGATGCGATGATTCTTGACCTGATGATGCCCGAGATCGATGGTTTCGAGGTGTTGAAAACCATCCGCGAGAAGGAGGAGACCTCCAAAATCCCTGTGATCATTCTGACAGCCAAATATGTTTCGAAAGAAGAACTTGCTTTCCTGAAACACAACCATGTGCATCAATTGATCCAAAAGGGAGAAATCAACAAGGTACAATTTCTCAATGCTGTCTCAAGGATGATGTTTCCTGAAAATGGTCATGGAGGGCAACCTCTACAGACCATCAGGAGGAACCGAACGGCTGCCCATCCGGAAGCCGGGGCTACCTTCCTTGTCATCGAAGACAATCCGGACAATATGTTGACAATTAAAGCCCTGCTACAAGATTTTGGTGAGGTGGTAGAGGCATTGGATGGCAACAAAGGAATTGAGCTGGCTCTTGTTCATTTGCCTACACTGATATTCATGGACATTGCCTTGCCAGGTATGAACGGCACTGAAACTTTGCATGCATTGCGGAAAGTGCCAGCACTTGAAAACATCCCTGTCATTGCAGTCACTGCCAGCGCGATGAAGGGAGACAAAGAGCAATTTCTGGCTGAGGGATTCGATGAGTATATTCCGAAACCGATTGAAAATGAAGTATTTGTGCAGATAATTAGGAAATGGACCGATTGATCTTCCCTGAAAGCAAGCCCTCATACAAGGGGTTTCCTGGGAAAAGCAATTATTCTGGCGACCATTGTGTCAGCTCCTACAGCCATTGAATAAAAATAAAGATATGATTAAAATTCTTGCAATTGACGACAACAGCGACAACCTGATCAGTTTGAGGGCCATCGTTGTGAATGCTTTCCCCGATTCAGCATTGTACACGGCGCTCGATGGTCCTGCAGGTATTGAACTTGCCGGGAGCATGGATCCGGATGTCATCCTCCTCGACATCATCATGCCCAACATGGATGGATTCGAAGTCTGTCGAAGGCTCAAGATCCTGGAAACTACTTCAGACATACCCGTAGTTTTTCTTACTTCCTTGAATGGTGATAAATGCAACAGAATCAAAGCATTAGAAGTAGGTGCAGAGGCTTTTTTGTCAAAACCCATCGATGAAACGGAGTTGATAGCCCAAATAAGGGCCATGTCCATCATCAAATCGGCCTACCGACTCAAACGTCAGGAGCGGGAGCAATTGGCCTCCCTTGTCGAAGAGCGCACGAGAGAGCTGCAGAGGAGCAACGAGATGATTACCAAGCTTGCAGAACAGGTGCCAGGTGTCGTTTACCAGTACAGGCTCTACCAGAATGGCCACTCCTGCTTCCCCTATTCAAGTCCCGGGATGATCGACATTTATGGTTACACTCCGGAAGAGGTAAGGGAAGACGCCTCACCTGTATTTGGCAGGTTACACCCCGATGATTTTGATGAAATTGTCTCAACCATACAGGAATCGGCACGGACCCTTGCGCTTTACCACATTGAATTCAGGGTAATTCTCCCGGAATTAGGGGTTCGCTGGCGCATGTGTGATGCCAAACCTGAACGAATGGAGGATGGCAGCACCCTTTGGTACGGAATCATCTCAGATATAACAGATCGGAAAGTTGCAGAAAATCAATTGCGTGAGAGTGAGTTTTTCTTCAAGGAATCACAGCGTGCAGCTTTTGTAGGTTCCTATCGGTTTGATTTGCAAACCAATTATTGGTCTTCCTCTGAGATACTCGAACAAATTTTCGGTATCGATAAAAATTACATCAGAAGCCTGGAGGGTTGGCTCGATTTGACACATCCCGGTGACAGGGAGATGATGGAGAGGTATTTCAGGGAGGAAGTTGTTGGCAAACGGTTGCCATTTAACAAGGAGTACAGGATTGTCAGAAAAACGGATGGAGTCGTAAGGTGGGTGTTGGGGTTGGGTAAGCTAAGTATCAACAAGGAGGACCAGGTCGTCTCCATGACAGGTACCATTCAGGATATCACCGAACGCGTTCAGGTGCTCGAAGAGTTGCATGACAATGAGGTGAAATACAGGGAACTCTTCGAGGCCAACGCCGACAGTATTGCCATTTTTCTGATAGAAGGCGATCTTATCTCAAAATTTCTGGATTGCAACGAGAACAACGCCAAACTTTTGGGTTATACCAAAGAGGAGATTTTTAAACTAACCCCACTTCAAATTGAAGTTCCTGTACCGGAAGATCAGCTGCTTCAAAGAAAAATGGAGCTGATCACAAAAGGACAGGCCGATTTTGAAACGAAGCTTATTCACAAGACCGGCTATCTGATTGATGTGGAGATCAAGGCAAAATTGGTTAGGTACAACAACCAAATGGCCATCATGAACATCAGCAGGGACATTACCAAGCGGAAACAGCAGGAAGAGTCGCTGAGACAGTCCAACGAGCTCAACCAGTCCTTGCTTCAGACCGTTCCTTTTGGCATGGATATCGTTGATGAAGAGGGAAATGTCCTTTTCCTCAGCGAAAACCTAAGTAACAATTTCGGCAAGGGTGCCATTGGTCAGAAATGCTGGAATCTATACAGGGATGATCAATGTCAGTGTGGTTCGTGCCCCTTGCTCAGGGGGATCCAAATTGGAGCCACAGAGCTTTACGAGACGGAAGGGGTACTCGGCGGGAGAACCTTCCAGATAAGTCATACGGGCATGATGTTTCAGGGAAAGAAGGCCATGCTGGAAATCTTTCAGGACATTTCTGAAAAGAGAGAGGTAGAGAAAAGAGTGAAATTGTTGGCCCATTCGCTCGAAAGCATCAGCGAATGTGTTACAGTGACCGACAACAACGATTTGATCATTTATGTCAACAAATCTTTCCTGAACACCTACGGATACGAAGAGTATGAGCTGATAGGCAAGCCTACCAGCATATTGCGGCCAACTGATGTGGCGGTGAGCCATGTAAGGGATATCCTTCCGGAGACCATCGAAGGCGGCTGGCGGGGCGAAATCATCAACATGAAGAAGGATGGTACTTTGTTCCCGATTCTTCTCTCGACCTCCATCATCAAAGACGATGAGGGCAAACAACTTGCGTTGATTGGTGTGGCGTTGGACATCACGGAAATGAAGAAACACCGGCTCGAACTGATCGCAGCCAAGGAACAGGCAGAAGAGAGCAACCTGCTCAAGACGGCTTTTCTCAACAACATGAGCCACGAAATTCGCACGCCGATGAACCACATCATGGGGTTCTCGAGTCTGATGGCGGAAGCGACTCCCGGAGATAAAGATGCCTATGCAGGTATCATCATGAAGAGTTCGAACCAACTTCTGACCTTGATTGAGAATGTGATCCTGCTGTCGAGACTCCAGAGTGAAAAAGCAAAAATCAACAATATCTCCTTTAGGCCACAGGAGTTAATCCTGGCAACCATGAGTTCCTTGCCAAAAGAGGAGTTAAACAAGAATACCATCAACTCCCAGATTCCGGCAATTCACCAGAATCTTGCCATTCTTTCGGATAGGGAGAAGATCAGGCAGATTCTGGGTTACCTTATTTCCAATGCCCTCAAATACACCAAGGGTGGGGAGATTGAATTGGGGTTTGAAGTTAATTCTGATCGCATTACCTTTTATGTAAAAGACAATGGAATTGGAATCCCCTCGGAGGAGCATGAAAAGATTTTCGACTCTTTTTACAGGGGTGAAAAGGCTGTTTCACTGGTGATTGGTGGTACCGGACTGGGACTCAGCATTGTCAGGGAGTTGGTTCAAGTGTTGAACGGGACGATTGGACTTGAATCGGAACCAGGCATAGGCTCACGCTTCTATTTTACCTTGCCCTTTGAAAAAGCGGTTCAACCAAAGAGTGAACAGCCGATGACGACCGCATTGAATCAAAAAACCAGAGGCATGTCGCTGCTCGTAGCCGACGACGAAGATATCAATTTCAGGTACCTCGAGCTCTTGCTGAAAAACAGCCTTCTCAAAATTGACCATGCTTCAAATGGGAAGGAAGCCGTTGAAATGGCTGGCAGGACCAGCTATGACATGATCTTGATGGACATGAAAATGCCGGTGATGGATGGTTTTGAAGCCACCCGAAAGCTCAAGCAGGATTTTCCAAATCTTACCATCATCGCGCAAACAGCCTTTGCCACGCAGGAAGATATTGAGAAGACCATGCTGGCAGGTTGTGATGATTTCCTGGCAAAGCCAATCAGAAAGGATGCTCTGCTTGCCATGCTTCAAAAGTACAATTAGGAAACAGATGGCATTCCATAACGAAAACGTCAGCGAGGGAAGAATCAAACTTCAAAACCTCATCGAGCATCTGCATGCCGGGGTAGTTGTCCATGCTGCTGATACCAGCATCTTGCTTGCCAACAAGGAGGCTGCCCGTATTTTGGGGCTTTCCATTGAACAAATGCAAGGGAAAGTAGCCATCGATCCTGCCTGGTGCTTTTTAAGAGAGGATGGATCACCGCTTCCACTCGAAGAGTATCCAATCCAAAAGGCCGTTCGGACCCTTCAATCATTTGAGAATTATGTCATAGGCATCAACAAGCCTGGCACCGGGGAGGTCTATTGGGTTCTTGTCAACGCCTCACCTGAATTCAATGAGAAGCAACAACTCATCCATGTGGTTGTAACTTTCGTCGACATCACAGATCGCAAGAAGGTTGAATTTGAAATGAGGATTCTCTCCGAAATCGTCGATGGGGTGATCCAGACAAAGGATCTGAATGACCTTTTGGCGCTCATTCATCAATCGTTGAAGAAGGTCTTGTATGCCGAAAATTGCTTCTTTGCCCTCTTTGAACAAAGGACCGGCCTCTTTAGCTTTCCCTATTTCGTGGATCAATTCGATGCCCCGCCACCGCCACTCTATCTGAAAAAAAGTTGCACGCAATATGTTTTTAGGACCGGAAAATCCCAGTTGATCACTCCCGAAAAATTTAATTCACTCAGAGATCAAAAGATACTCGAATTGGTAGGTTCACCTTCTCCTTCCTGGATTGGTGTCCCTTTGCAGACCTCCTCAGGGGTCATTGGCGTACTTGTCCTTCAACACTATTCCCGCGAAAATATCTACAAGGAGCACCACCTCAAATTCCTGGACTCTATTGGCAGCCAGGTCGCCAACGTGATTGAACGGAAAAGGGCTGAGAATGAACTGGAACAATCCTATTCACTGATTGCAGCCACCCTCGAATCAACTGCGGACGGCATCCTTGTTGTGGACAAAACCGGCAAAATCACCAATTTTAACAACAAATTTGTTGAACTGTGGCAGATACCCCAGTCTGTTGTAGCAAAAGGAGATGATGAGGTACTTCTTTCGTTTGTACTTGATCAACTGGCAGATCCCAAGGCCTTCGTAGAAAAAATTCAGGAGTTGTACCACAACGAGGAGGAGATCTCAACAGACATTATTGAGTTCAAGGATGGTAGGATCTTCGAGAGATACTCTCAGTCCCAAAAATTCAAATCGCAAAATGTCGGCAGGGTATGGAGCTTCCGAAACATCACTGAGCAACGGAAGACCCTGCTATCCTTGTATGAGAGTGAGGCTCGTTTCCGCGAACTCAATGCCACCAAGGACAAATTTTTCTCCATTATCTCGCACGATCTGAAGAGTCCTTTCAACAGCATCCTCGGTTTCAGTGCTCTTCTGGCTGATCAGATGGAACACAAAGACTACGATGGCATCGAAGAGTATGCGCAGATTATCCAGCAGTCGTCGCAAAAGGCCATGGATCTCCTCACAAACCTGATAGATTGGTCGAGGTCGCAGTCGGGCCGCATGGATTTTAATCCCGAATACGTTGAAGTTGGATCTCTCCTTTACGAGGTGCTGGACTTGTCGAAGGATGCAGCCTTGCAAAAATCGATAGCTCTCACCAGGGAAATTGCGCACCACATCACTGTTTTTCTCGATAAGGACATGATTGGCAGTGTGCTTAGAAACCTCATC
This sequence comes from uncultured Tangfeifania sp., assembly GCA_964528535.1. Taxonomy (GTDB): domain Bacteria; phylum Bacteroidota; class Bacteroidia; order Bacteroidales; family Prolixibacteraceae; genus CAINVV01. Next base: position 17,346 of record CAZGSQ010000068.1, read on the forward strand.
TCCAATTCGATCAAATTTACCCATCCCGGAGGTAAAATTCATATCAAAGCAGAACTGGAGGAACTTGACCTCAAAATTACCATCGAGGACAATGGCATAGGCATTGACAAAAGATACCTCAACAGACTGTTCAGGATTGATGAAAGCTATTCGGTACCCGGAACGCTGAATGAAATGGGTACCGGTTTGGGACTCGTGTTGTGCAAGGAGTTTATCGACAAACACAGGGGCAAAATATGGGCCGAAAGTGATCTGGGAGTAGGAAGTAAATTCTATTTTAAGATTCCTAAATAATTGATATTTAGTTACTAAACTTACAAGTTGTTTTAAACTTCTTCGCTTGAATGAGCCTCCAGCCTTCAAGGAGGGATGCTTCGCTGTCGACTTTAATTCTGCTTTTACGGAGTAATTTTTTGATTGCACCCTGGTCTGCCTGGCTAAATTTCGACAGAAGTGAGCCTCTGCCTGGCTTCAGCAATTCAAACCCTTTTTTTGGGTGGTAGAGATAGTAGCCATAAGCTTCCTGGTAAGACATGTTGTTCAATCTGCCGAATGAATCGGAATAGGGTGTACAAAGTTCTAAAATTACCTTACGGTACACAACAAGTGAAACTTCGGCCTCCTCCAATACCTCGAAGAATCGGTTCCCGGGTGAATAGCCTGTGTAGTAAAGTTGACGAAATTGATGCTTTATACCTTGTAAATCAATCATCCAGAAGCCCTTCAGGCTGATCTTGTCTACAATTATCTGGGTGGAAATGGAGGTGTTGTAGTAAATGAGCTCGTCCCTGTAGAGACTGTATCTCAATTTCAGATGATCGATGGTTACTCCATCCAAAAATTCGATGCCTCCATTCCAAAATTCCTCGTTGTAATAGGCGTACCCCGAAGCCGACGGATAGGGTAGAAGTGCTGAACCTTTGATCTTTTCAGTATCCCAGTCTGGTGGGAGGGAGCTCTGAGCAGCGGCCGAAGTTACTGCCAGAGAAAACAACAAGACTGCAAAAAAATCCTTTAAAAGTCTGTCAATCATATCAGTGAACTTCAAAAATTTGTTCCTTGTAAAATATCAATCCATCTTTGGTTCTGCCGGTCAGCTTCATCTTAAAAAATCCCTTCAAATCGGATGTCTGAAATTCTACGGGTATGTTTTCGTCAGGTTTGACTTCCGGGTCCCAAAGCAACACTTGCCTGAAATCAGGATCGTTGGTGGATTTTACCGGAACCGGATGGTATCCTGAAAGAGGCTGCAGCACATCGAGGTTGAACTTCAAAAGATCGTCGGATTCCCGAATTTTTGAGTAGTCGGATTTTATGGTATAAAGGGCCAATATTCCCTGAAATCTTAGCGCTCCGAAATACCTTTCTGATTGGCAAATATCGATCCTGTCAAGATCTTTGGTCCCTAACTCCCTGATTAAATTCAAATCCCTGATTGGAATACCATCCAGTAGCAGCAAGGGAGGCTCCTCGAAAAAACTCTGTTTGGAGCTGTTCAAAATTTGAAGGGTCGGAATTCTGTTGTAAGTCCTGAATTTTACTCCCGGCAACAACTCCTTCGAGATCTCCGAAAAATCGGGCAAGTCAATGAACAACTTCGGGTCAACAGTTTTGGTCGGCATGCCATAAAATGGATACACCTTGCTCTTTATCTCCTCAGCATTCACATCGAACCCGGCGATGT
>CAZGSQ010000069.1:0-18839 GCA_964528535.1 uncultured Tangfeifania sp.
ACCCGTCTGAAAAAATTAATCCAGAGCATCTGCCCCAAGAACTATGGGGTCATTGTTCGGACTGCGGCTGAAGGGAAAATGGTAGCAGAATTGGACCAGGAGTTGAGACGACTGATTGCAAAGTATGAAAATGCACTCAGCAAAATGGAGAAACAAGTCGTTCCATCACTGGTTTTGGGGGAAACAGACCGTACCATCTCCTTAATCAGAGATGTTTACAACAACGATTTCTCCAACATCTACATCAACGATGAAGATGCTGCTTCTGATGCCAAGGAGTATGTGGGTACCATCGATTCTGAAAAGAAAAAGATTGTCAGGTATTACAATGGTAAGATGCCAATCTTTGAGTATTTTGGAATTGACAAACAAATTAAAGCATCTTTCGGGAAGACAGTCTCCTTTAAAAGTGGAGCCTACCTGATCATCGAACACACGGAAGCCTTTCATGTTATTGATGTCAATAGCGGAAATCGTTCCAAAACCGGAGATCAGGAAACCAACGCTTTGGAGGTAAATCTGGCTGCTGCCGAAGAAATCGCACGTCAGTTGCGACTTCGTGACATGGGTGGAATTATCGTGATCGACTTCATCGACATGCACGGCAATGAAAACCGCCAGAAAGTTTTCGAGAAAATGAAGGAAGTCATGGCTTCCGACAGAACCAAACACAATATACTCCCGTTGAGTAAATTTTGTTTGATGCAAATTACACGTCAGCGTGTACGACAAGAGATGGCTATCGAGACGGAGGAAAATTGCCCCGTTTGCAAAGGAACTGGTAAGGTGACACCAACTTTGCTTTTCATTGAAGAAATCGAACAAAGGGTTCGCTATATTTTTGAAGAACTTCAGAAGAAAAGTCTCACGATTGAGCTTCATCCTTTTGTAGGAGCATTCCTGACAAGAGGTTTTATCTTCTCAACGGTCCAAAAATGGCGATGGAAATACCACAAGAAGATTCAGATCGTGGAGATGAATTCCATGAGTTTCCTTGGATCCAAGTTCTACGACGAACATCATGACGAGATCGTCATCTGATGAAAGTTTAAAAACCCACCCATTGATTGAGTGGGTTTTTTTATAAATTTGAACACTGAAAAGGAGAGGTCAATCGTCCTGCTTCGGCAGCTCATAGCATCTCTCTGCATCTCAATTAACGGCCAATTTTTCGCTTCCAGAATGTGGCTATAAATATTTACTGAATGGGTATTCTTAATAGAACAAGCACAACCCTCCTGCTTTTGTTGTGTCTGATAGGATGGAACCTCTCCGCTCAGGTGGTTTCTCCTGTTAAATGGAGTTTTGATCAGAAGAAAATTTCTGATAAGGAGTTGGAAGTTTCTTTTAATGCCGCAATTGATCCGGGATGGCACCTTTACGGCACAGACCTTCCCGAAGGAGGTCCGGTGAGCACAAACATCAAATTCGTTGCCGATAGTCTGCATTATCGCTTTGCCGGAGCGTTGATACCTGGATTGAAACCTATCAGACAATTTGACAAGATATTTAACCTCGAGCTTTCTTACTATGCATCTGAAGCTCGTTTTACCAGGAGGATTGCGCTAATAGGCCCGAATCCTTTTACAATCAAGGGTTCCATTGAATACCAAAGTTGCAACGATGAGACATGCACCATGGATGAAGTTGACTTCTCATTTGCCGTCAACCAGACTGCCGGGATAGCTGAAAAAGCTTCTACTCCTGTTGCTACTTCGGCAATACCTGTTTCTGCGTCTCTTTCTGTGGGAACACACGCTACAGTAATTGCTCCTCTACCTTCAGCTAAAGCTGTTGTCACCTTATCTCCCGGTAATTCCAACGAACACCATTCACTGATATGGTTTCTCTTTTTTAGCTTTGTTGCCGGACTCGCGGCAATTTTGACACCCTGCGTATTCCCTATGATTCCAATGACTGTCTCCTTTTTTATGAACAGTACAAAATCAAGGTTCCAGGCGAAAATTCAGGCTTTGGCTTACGGAGGCTCCATCATATTCATCTATACCTTGATTGGAACAGTGGTTGCAATAACCCTGGGAGCCGATTTTGCCAATTGGCTGAGTACACATTGGTTGCCAAATGTCCTGTTTTTTGTCATTTTTGTGCTCTTTGCCTTCTCTTTTTTCGGGGCATTTGAGATCATACTCCCATCCAGTTGGATCAACAAGAGTGATGACAAAGTGGAAAAAGGCGGAATAGGTGGTGCATTTTTTATGGCACTGACACTTGTTCTTGTCTCCTTTAGTTGCACAGGGCCAATCGTAGGGGCCATTCTTGTGGAATCAGCCGGAGGCATGATCCTCAAACCAATCGTGGGTATGTTTGGCTTCTCTCTCGCATTTGCCTTTCCATTTACCCTGTTCGCCCTCTTCCCCCAATGGCTGAATAACCTTCCAAAGTCGGGTGGATGGCTCAACTCAGTGAAAGTAGTACTTGGATTTATTGAGCTGGCTCTGGGCCTGAAATTTTTGAGCATCGCCGATCAAACCTACCACTGGAGAATTTTAGACCGCGAAATATACCTTGCCTTTTGGATCGTCATCTTCTTTTTGATGGGCATCTATTTGCTTGGAAAGCTGCGATTTGTGCACGATAGTGAGGTAAAGCATGTTTCAACCGGTCGATTGATGCTGGCAATTGTTACATTCACCTTCGTGGTCTACCTGATACCTGGCATGTTTGGTGCACCATTGAAAGCGATTTCAGGTTACTTGCCGCCCATGACCACCCACGATTTCGACCTCCACAAAATAATTCGTGATGAGGTGAAACTGGTTGGTTCATCGGGAAGTACCTCCAACAATCAAAACCTACCGGGAAAGTCCCTCTGTGAAAAGCCCAAGTATGGTGAATTTTTGGAGCTGCCTCATGGATTGGAAGGCTATTTTGATTTTGAACAGGGGATGGCTTGTGCAAAAGCTCAAAATAAACCAATCTTCATTGATTTTACAGGTCACGGTTGCGTCAACTGCCGCGAAATGGAAGCCAATGTATGGTCAGATCCAAGGGTGTTGGAACGATTGAACCGCGATTTTATCATCATTGCTCTCTATGTCGACGACAAGACAACCATGCCGGAAAGCGACTGGGTAACCTCCTCTTACGATCATAAAATAAAGAAAACAATAGGCAAAAAATTTGCGGATTTTCAAATTGCAAAATTTGGTGTGAATGCTCAGCCATATTATGTAATTTTGGATCATCAGGAAAAGTTACTTGTCCAACCCACGGCCAGGGATCTGAATCCTGACCATTTCATTGATTTCCTCGACAGCGGACTCGCCGCATTCAAAGCAAAGTAATAAATTTGAAGTTATGCATGATGGTATTCTGTTCTGGAACGTAGATACACAAATTGATTTCATCGAACCTACGGGTAAATTGTACGTCAAAGGAGCAGAAAAACTGAAACCTATTCTTAAGAAAATAACACATTTTGCTGCCGAAAGTCAGATTAGGGTTGTCAATACATGCGATTTTCACCTAATCAATTCTCCTGAGTTGTCCCATCATCCGGATTTTGTTACCTCTTTCCCCGAACACTGTATGGCGGGGACAAATGGTGCGGAATTCATTCAGGAAACAAAACCAATTTTTCCAGCCATCGTTGATTGGATGACGCCCATTGCCATTTTGCCGCAACTTGCCAATGCACAACAATACAGGAATATTGTGATAAGAAAGGATGCTTTTGATGTTTTTGAAGGCAATCCTTGCACGGTTAAAATCCTCAAACTCTTTAATCCTCAAAAGGTCTTTGTTTACGGAGTATCTACCAACGTTTGTGTAGATAGGGCAGTATGTGGCCTTGCCAAAATGGGGTACCAGGTATTTGTTTTCGAGGATGCCATCAAGGAATTGCCCAAAATTCCGCTTCCATTCAAGCAATGGAGAACATTGGGTGTGAAGCTGATTGATTTTGGAAAGGTAAAGAAATATCTTTAATATTTTTCGTGACGGTCCATTTCGCGCTTTGCATCCTTGTCTTTGAGCGAGGCTCTTTTGTCGTAGCTGTGTTTCCCTTTTGCCAGGGCGATCTCCACTTTAACCAAACCTTTGTCATTTAAAAATAGCCGCACCGGAATAATCGTCAATCCGTTCTCCTTCACCTTGCGCTCCATTTTGCGAAGTTCTTTTCTGTTGAGAAGCAATACACGTTCCCTCAGAACTTCATGGTTGTTGCATGTGCCAAAATCGTAAGCCGAAATGGAGAGGTTCTTGATCATCATCTCTCCATTGACGAAATGGCAATAGGCATCGTTCATGCTCACCTTGCCAAGACGAATTGATTTGATTTCTGTTCCGAGTAAAACGATCCCTGCTACGAATTTTTCAATAAATTCGTAGTCGAAACTGGCTTTCTTGTTTCTTATGTTAATATTTTGCTGAAACGCGGTCTTCATTCGTATTTTTTTCTTAATGGAGGAATAGACACCAAACATTTATGTCTGGATCATGTCTATTCACCTTAATAGAGATTTCACGCCAGCAAAAGTAGTAAAAGGGGCGGGGTTTATAGTTTGAAATGTTTGAAATGTTTGAAATGTTTAACAGTAACACCTTGAACCCTTCAAACCACACATACAATATTTTTAATGATGAAATACGACATGCTCACAATTCTCGGTTCAACGGCCACCGGGAAGACGCAGTTGGCGGTTCAGTTGGCGGGTCGGTTGAACGGGGAGGTGCTTTCAGGTGATTCCAGACAAATCTACAAGGGAATGAATCTGGGAACCGGTAAGGATTTGGCCGATTATAATTTGAATGGCAAACCAATCCCATACCATTTGATTGATATGGTTGATGCTGGTGTTCAGTACAATGTCTTTGAATTTCAGCGGGAATTTGTTCGTGCCTTCGACGATATTCGTTCACGTGGAAAATTTCCTGTTTTTTGCGGTGGCAGTGGACTGTACCTGGAGGCAGTTCTGAAGGGTTACCAAATGTCCCAGGTTAAGTCAAACCAGGAACGTAGGGAAGAGCTCCAGCTTTTGTCTCTCGAAACGCTTGCCAGGATATTGTTGGGGTACAAAAAAGTTCATAACCGCAGCGATACCGAAACCAAAAACAGGGCCATACGTGCCATTGAGATTGAAGAGCACTTGGTAAGTCATCCAGAAATGGAATTGGAGGTTCCTGTCATCAATTCACTGATCATAGGTATTCGTTTTGACCGCGATACCCGTCGGGAACGAATCACTGCACGGTTGAATCAACGACTCGATGAGGGCATGGTAGCAGAGGTGGAAGGGTTGTTAAAGATGGGCCTTTCACCTGAAAATCTCACCTATTACGGTCTTGAATACAAGTTTCTGACGCTTTATCTCACAGGAGAATTAACCAGGGCTGAAATGGTAGAAAAGTTAAACATTGCCATTCACCAATTTGCCAAACGGCAAATGACCTGGTTTAGAAAGATGGAACGTGACGGTTTTGAAATACTTTGGCTGGATGGGTTCTTGCCGATGGATGAGAAAGTAGACATCATATTGAAATTGCTGAAATAGAAGGTGCTTCAAGTAAAGATGGACTTTGAAATGCAGCATGCATTTGTAGTAAATAGTAACCTGTTCATTGCACCTGCTGACAGAACTCTAAGTGCTCCAAATTTTAAATACTCAAGGTACTTTTTCCCTCTTGTTGTTTCGAAGAATAGCTCTAACTTTACGTAAAATTTGGCTCATGAACATTATTATCAAAACCGCTGAACAGATTGATGGAATCAGAAAAAGTTCAAAACTTGCCGGCGAGACATTGGTCTATATAGAACCTTTTATCAAGGAGGGAGTTTCAACAGAGTATCTGGATAGTCTGCTACACCATTACATGGTAGAAAGGGGTGCAATTCCTGCTACCCTCAACTACAACGGATTCCCAAAATCTAGTTGCATCTCGCTCAATGAGGTAGTCTGTCATGGAATCCCTTCAGTTAAGACGGTACTCAAAAGTGGTGATATACTCAACGTGGATGTTACTACAATTTTGGATGGCTATTATGGCGATACCAGCAAAATGTTTGTTGTCGGGGAGGTTTCCCAAGAAGCTCAAAAGTTGATAGATGCCACCAGACAGTGTCTTAATCTTGGGATCCAACAAGTTTTTCCTGGGAATTACTTTGGTAATATTGGATATTTTATTAATAGATATGCAGTCTCACAGGGATTTAGTGTAGTTTACGAATTTTGTGGTCATGGGGTAGGAATCGATTTTCATGAGGATCCGCAAGTAGACCATGCCGCCAGGAAGAATAGTGGTGCGAAGATGAAGCCGGGCATGATCTTCACGATCGAGCCGATGATCAATGAAGGCAAACCACGTGTAAAAGTGGATCAGCAAGATGGTTGGACGGCCCGTACCGTGGATGACAAGTTGTCTGCCCAGTTCGAACATACACTTTTGGTCACTGAGACAGGCTGTGAAGTACTAACAGATGTGAAGAGGGAATTTCCGATCACCTAATTCTGTAACATTGTTAAAAAATTTGAAGGGTTTGAAATGTGGCTGCACCCACATTTCAAACCCTTCAAATAGGTAACCATTCAATCAAATTTATTCACTCTGTCTCTTTCCAATCTTCTCCAATTTTTTCAAGTCTTCTACCTTAAAATTTCCAAAGAAGGAGACCAACAAGCCGGAGCCGGAATCGTTCCCATGATTTTTTAGAATAAGGTGACATTCCGAGACCCTATCTCCTTTCATTTCGATCCAGAACTCCGCATCATCTGTAGATTTTTCACCTTTTGGATGAACCTGCTCGTAGTGAAGAGATTCCAGTTCTTTGGAAACCAACGAAGTGAAATTTTTGATAGATCCTTTCTCTGCGTTGTAAATCAGTATTTTACATTCCTGAAAATCGCCTGTAATTTTCTTTCCTTCCTCATCCAAGTTTAGGTTCATGGCATCTATCATCGTCTTGGAAAAGGAAAAGGAGGTGAATCCAGTCTCTTTGGGATAGCGGTCGTAAATTTTTTGTGATTTGCTCTGTCCGAATCCTGACAGGAAGGAGAGAAGCATGGCAACCAGGATGCCTACACGGTAAAAGAAGCTCATGGGATTATTTTTTTAGTGGTTTAACATTTGGAATTGCCCTGTTGACCAAGGTGAGACCGTCTGATTTCATGGTCCAGTATTTGTTTACCATGTCATCATCAAAAGTGTCAGAAGTGTTCCTTACATCTGAAAGCATTGATTTCATAGACTCATCAAGGTAAATGGTTTTTCCAATTGGAATTCTCAATTTTAAATTGACACGCTGGTTCCTCCACATTTTAGGAAGTAGATAGCAGGATTGCAGGTTGACAAGAGAATCCTTCAGTTGGTAACTGAATTGAATATCATCAGCATTTTCTTTGGCGTTTGTCATGTTATAGCCTCTTGCAACTCTACCAATCACCATTTCGGTATCATTGTTGTCGCTTCTTTCTATTTTAAATTCAGGGATACCAATTAATACATCTTTGCCATTCAACGAGCCAACCTTGAGGTGATTGAAATTGAAATCAGGATCAATTGCCGACTCAAGATCTTTTTCGCTTTGTCCCTGTTTGGCAATCAGGTAGATGGTGTCAGAAGGAGTCGCAATTCTTTCGTGGCTTGTGACAGTGGTTTGCTTGCTGAATTCACCTATGGTCCTGCCACCACTGAAAAGTAGGATGAAGATGCCGACGATGAATAGTCCGCCAAAAACTGAACCCAAAATGTGGTTGTGAGATTTGATTCTGAAAATCATTTTTAATCCTGCGTATATTAACATCACCAGAGGAATTCCAATTACAAGTGCCAATCCAATGGTCAGCCATGTAAAAGTTGTGCCAGGTGTGCAAATGAAATCCAGAAAGTTGATTCCATGGTTGAAGGGTAAAAAATTAAATACTTCATGTGATGCGAAGAGAAGGGAGAACAACACAATCAGTGCAATGACTCCTACGAACAGGAACGGGATCCCAATGATGACAAGTAGTATCGTTCCGAGTATCTTCAACACTGAAACCAGCGTGTCACCGATGTCGCGAACATTGCTTCTGCTTTGAGTGTATGCAGGGTGGGACCTGTAATTTTTGAAATTCTCCTTTACATCCTGCATCTCCTCTTTGATTGATTTTGAGATGTTGTCGATGTTGACTACTTCGCCCTTCATCTCCAGGCGCTGTGCTGTACTGTAGGCTTTCGGTACAACAATCCACAGAACCAGATAGACAAGTACACCACTTCCTCCAAGAAAGAAAATCAGTACAAACAAGATTCGTAAAATCACTGGATCCATTGCAAAATAGGCACCCAATCCGCCACAAACTCCGCCCAGCACTTTGTCGTCTGGATCGCGGTAGAGCCTTCTTCCACCCGTTTGGTAGAATTTTTTCCCTGGAGCAGCCTGTTTTTCCTCCTCCTCGTTGGATATTGCTTCGGGGGTGCCCATGATCACAATCACCTCATTCACATGATCCAGGTTGATGACTTCTCCGCCATTTTTAATTTTTTCGTTAAAGATCTCAGCGATTCTGGTTTCAATGTCTTCCACGATCTCTTTTGCCTCTGCATCGTTGCCGAAATGGCGAGTGATCTGGGTCAAGTATGCGTACAATGTTTCGTAGGCATCATCGTCGATGTGGAAAATTGATCCACTTAGGTTGATGGTCAATGTTTTTTTCATTTTTTACTGTTTATGATTGATTTTTAATTATTTGCTTTTACTTATCTGTCTAAACTGATGGTCAAACTTTAGCCTTTAGTTGTTCAATTGCATCCACAAGTTCAGACCATGAAATTTCCAGTTCGGACAAAAAAGTATTGCCAACAGGAGTCAATTCATAGTATTTCCGTGGTGGTCCTTGCAAAGACTCCTCCCATTTGTAAGAGAGGTATCCATCATTCTTGAGGCGGGTGAGCAATGGATAGAGCGTTCCCTCTACCACGATCATTTGAGCTGCCTTCAGCTCGCCGATGATGTCTGAGGCATACAACGGCTTTTTGGAAAGTATCAGGAGGATGCAATATTCCAGAATTCCCTTCCGCATCTGCGCTTTTGAATTGTCTATGTTCATCTTTTCTTCCATTTATATGTTTCTACATTGAAACTTGCTACTTGTTGTGGTATTAGTATCCGTATGGTACTTTCCATTACACTGAAGTAGGTGATGCAAATATATATATAAAATATGGTACTATGCAACACATAGTACCATAAAATTGAAAATATTTTTATTATTTATATAAACATCAGATTTACAACAAAATAAAAATATTTTATCAAATTCTAATTTATTTAAATTTTCGAAATAATCATTGGATATTAATCCAAAGGCATTTTTTTGATAGTTGGATTTATGTTTTTTGTCTAATTTTTTTTCGCAAAGAGTCAAAAAAGAGTTCTTAGTTGAGATTTTAGTCAAAGAAACGAGAAGATCCCAACCCCATAGATTCAACTTAAGGACACCACAAGGAACCTTAAAAAAACAAACCCGACTCCTTTGTCAGGAATCGGGTTTGATGTTTTGAGCTTTCCCGGTAGGGGAGTAGTATTAGATGCTTTTTGAGGATCTTTTGCGTTCGATTTCGCTAAGCTTAATTTTTCTCAGTCTGATTGATTTTGGTGTAACCTCTACATATTCATCCTTCTGGATGTATTCTAAGGCCTCTTCCAGACTAAATTTGGTAGCAGGAGTAAGACGTATTTTGTCGTCAGAGCCCGATGCCCGCATGTTGGTGAGTTTTTTTGGTTTCGTCAGGTTCAGCACAAGATCACCTTCACGGTTGTTTTCTCCGCATACCTGTCCTTCGTAGATCTCATCCTGTGGCTCAATAAAATAGCGCCCCCGATCCTGAAGTTTGCCCAAAGAATAGGCAAAAGCAGTACCAGTCTCCATGGCAATCAATGAGCCATTGACACGGGTCTCGATGGGTCCTTTAAATTTGTCGTAGTGCAGAAAACGATGTGACATGACAGCCTCGCCCTGTGTCGCAGTGAGCAGGTTGGTTCGCAAACCTATGATTCCGCGCGATGGAACATGAAATTCAAGATGGGTACGGTCGCCTTTGTGTTCCATGTTGATCATCTCTCCTTTTCGGCGTGTTACGAAGTCGATGGCTGTACCGGCCATCTCTGCGGGCAGGTCAATATCAAGCAATTCAATGGGTTCATGACGTTCACCATGTAACTCTTTGTAAAGAACCTGCGGCTGACCAACTTGTAGTTCGTATCCTTCACGGCGCATGGTTTCAATCAGAACCGAAAGGTGAAGCACCCCTCTTCCATTGACATTCCATGAATCTGCCGAATCGGTAGGTTCGACACGAAGTGCAAGATTTTTTTCAAGTTCTCGTTCCAGGCGTTCGTGAATGTGGCGACTGGTCACAAATTTTCCCTCCTTGCCATAAAAAGGAGAGTTGTTGATGGTGAAGAGCATGCTCATGGTTGGCTCATCTACATCGATAGGATCGAGTGCCTCCGGATTTTCGTAATCACAAATTGTATCACCAATTTCAAAATCTTCAATGCCGACAAGGGCACAAATATCTCCATTGAGCGCAGTGGCTACCTTTTCACGGCCTAAGCCTGTGAATACGTGCAGTTCTTTAATCTTTGAGCGGGTGATGGTACCATCGCGTTTTACGAGAGATACATTCATCCCTTCTTTTACTTCCCCCCTATGAATCCGACCGATGGCAATCCGACCGATATATTTAGAGTAGTCGAGTGAAGTAATCAGCATCTGGGGAGTCCCTTCATTTTCAGGAGGTGCCGGGATGTGCTCGAGAATGGCGTCAAACAGAGGCTCAATGTTGGTGGTCGGATTTTTCCAGTCTGTACTCATCCAGTTTTGTTTGGCAGAACCGTAAATGGTAGGAAAATCAAGTTGGTCTTCGGAGGCGTCGAGGCTGTACATAAGTTCAAATACCTGTTCGTGAACTACATCCGGCCGGCAATTGGGTTTGTCCACTTTGTTCACAACAACGATTGGTTTTAAGCCAAGTTCAATCGCTTTCTGTAGTACAAATCTCGTTTGCGGCATGGTGCCCTCAAATGCATCGACCAGCAATAAAACGCCGTCGGCCATGTTGAGTACCCTTTCGACCTCACCGCCAAAGTCGGAGTGACCAGGTGTATCAATGATATTAATCTTGATTCCTTTGTACACGACTGAAACGTTTTTGGCAAGAATGGTAATGCCTCTTTCCCGCTCCAGATCATTGCTATCCAGGATCAATTCTCCCGGATTCTGGTTGGAACGAAAGATGTTGGAGTGAAGGATCATCTTGTCGACAAGTGTCGTTTTCCCGTGATCGACGTGTGCAATAATGGCTATATTTCTAATTTTTCGCATCTTACTAATTTGGGTGCAAAGATAGTCATTTATTCAGGGCTATAAATCAGGGAGATAAAATCATTCTGTTAAATTTACATCAAGGCTGAAATAAATGAAAAATGAAAAATGAAAAATGAAAAAACGCTCAAATCAATATCGCAGCGTCATAACTCATAACTCATAACTCATGGCTCATATCTCATGGCTCATATCTCATGGCTTTATGCGCCAATCACCGGAGTTCCATATTTTTTCCTTTTGCCTTTGGGCAGCTTATTGTAGCACAAAATGATAAGTGATGGTTCCCTTCTGGAAGGCAGGAGCATTGTCGTCGACGTTGAATTTTGCAGATTTTGCGGCCTTGGTAGCGGCTTCTAACAGGTCTGGATCGCTGGAGGTTGAACCGAAGATACCGGCTCTTGCGGCGGATACTTTCCCAAGTTTATCAACGGTCACCTCAACCACCACGATTCCGCCTTCGTTGCCTGGATATGCAGGTTTGGGCAATGAACGAGACTGACGGCCGGAGAGGTTGAAGGAGATACCGTTGCCTGTTCCACCGCCTGGACCATATTTCTTTACCCCCGGCTGACCATTTGGATCTCCTTGGTTGCCAGAACCATAGGTAATTCCTTCTCCTTTTGAGGAAGATCCATTGTCAGTTAAGCCACCACCGAAGGCATTTTTTGCCCTAGAATTGATGTTGCCGATCATCTTCTCTTCCTTGAGTTTTTGCCGGAGATTTTGCTCTTCTAACTGTTGTTGGGCCAAGAGCTCTTTTTTGCGCCTTTTCTCTAATTCCACCTTGGGATCGGGTATCTTTTTCTCCGCAATTTTCTTTGGCACTTTTGCAGTATGCAGGGAAATGGCGGGTTCGTGATCCTGAGTCAGAAGATTTTCTTCCTTTATTTCGGTCGGCTTGAAGGTGCTATTTTTCCGTATAGTAGCTTTTTGAGTGATTTCAGAAGGAGGCTTGTAGAGGTTCTCGTTTTTTGAAAAAACGGCAGAGGGTTCTTCCTCCCCTTTCCCATTCTCAGAGTATCCAAAATCTACCAATAGGCCTTCATCCGGTAGGAAAAGTTTATCCGCTGACAGCGAAAGCATCATTAAAAGGAGTAAGATGCCTGCATGAATCAGAACAGTAAAAATGATGCCTGATCTTTGGCTTTCAGTCAATGTCATAAATTCAATGCCTAAAATTAACTTTCCGGCCAGTTATCTATGTTTGGCCAAAAATTGAACTGTTGTAGACGAAGGCAAATTTAGAAATATATTCCAGATTACCTGGTCTGATTCGGATCAGATGTTTGGACTTGCGGAAGTAATTTGTGCTTTGGACGATGGAACAAGTCCTGAAAAGAGTTGAAGCTTCCGCGGTAGGTGAACCCTACCCCTTGCTTGTAGGGTGCCGTATCGTAAGTCATGTCGGTATTTGCACGATTGTACAATTTTAGTTCGAGTTTACCCGACTTGATCAGTTTGATAAATAGTTCTATTTCACCCACAACGGCACTGGTATTGCTGGTTTGCAGGCTGCTGTTGTTACCTATGTTTCCATTGATGGTGACCCTGTCGTTGAAGATCTGGGTGCTGAGTGCCAGTTCCATTTGATTGGTATTTACTTGATCTCCTGGTCTGTAATTGAATCCCACATCAAAATTTGTACTGATTTGTGAAAGCCAATTGGAGAGCTGACTCGAAAGCATGTCGGATGTAGTTGCCCCAACCAGTGCCCCGGTGTTTGATTGGGTATCTGTTCTTCCACGAATGTACTCAGGAGTATAAAACTGACCAATTAACAAAAGAGTGAGCATCTGACGGTTGATATCATCCTGGGTACTGATGAATTGCTGCAATTCATCTTTGGTCCTTTCGTCGGCTGTTGGAAAAAGAATGTCGAATTTTAGGACCGGATTGAGTAGTTTATGCGAAAGATTGATCTTGCATTCAACAGGAATGCGACCAGAATTATCGTTTTTATAAGTATCTGCCAACAGGCTCTTGATCGATGCCTTGAGGTTGTACATGGCATTCAGATCTACAATAGCTTCGTAAGGATCACCATTCCAGGTAATTGTTCCTCCTTCTTCCAACTTGAATTTCTTGCCGATGACGTTTTGCAGGGTGAACAGATAATCACCTTTGTCGATGGTATAAGTACCAAACATGGTAAAATTGTCTTGTGCATCGTACCCCATCCTAAGGTTACCTGATCCCTGACCAACGATGGCATCACCAAGAGTTGAGTTAAATAGAATCTGCACTTTTGCAGCCGGAGTAGCCGTAATGTTAAGGTTGATCTCGAGCGAGCTGTTGTCGGGTGGTGATAAACTGTTGGAGGTGCTGTTTACAACCGCATCGGGTCTTACAAATCGGATAAAACTATTGTCTGTAGCTGAAGCAGGAGTTTCAAGAGGGATCACAATCTGTGTTCCTTCTTCGGATCTAACATTCAAATCGAGTTTTATTTGTTCACCGGCCCCCGTAATCATGACATCACCGCTGCAGTGAGCCTCGCCATAGAAAAGAGAATTATCGGCCAATGTAGTTCTCAATGCCTCAATTCTATTTGTTTTTACACCCATATGGTATTTCAGTTTTCCAAACATCTTGTGTGTGATGTATCCATTGAAGAGTGCAATATTGTTTTCCTTGTCCTTTAAGATGATTTTTCTGAAAACGATTGAATCATGCGAAAACTCAACCGGATGGTTGAAAGTATAGGCTGTTTTGGTATAATCGATGCCGATTTTCCCATCCTGAATATCTACTTTCCCTATGAAACATGGGTCTTCAAGCGTTCCGGTGATGGCAACAGAGCCATTTCCTTTTCCACTGATACCGTTTGAGAAGCTCTGTAGAAACGGATAAATGGTCCCAACAGCGAAGTTGGTCAATTGCGCCTGGTACTTCAGGGAATCTGTAGCTGGTGTATAATATCCCTTGATTAGGAGAGATGTCGTATCGTTCTTGTTCAGGCTGATTGCGCTGTACAGCCTCTTCTCCTCTTTGTTCCAGATGTTGTTCAACTGTACATTGCCGTAGAGGTTCTTGTCTAAGTGAAAATTTCTGATCGACAAATTGCTGTTCAAAAGGAAGGAATTGTTGATGTCTGCGATTTCGGTCACACCGCTGAGATTGCCTTCTATGCCAATCTCTTGCTTGGAAATCAGGTCGAAAAAACCAAGATTGATATCGCGGAGTTCAATTTTCAATTTGTCCAATGGATCGTTGGAGATCTTACCACTGATTCTAAAAAATTCCTGCCTGTGGTGAAAATTGAAATTATCGACTACAATCTTACTTGAGTCAATGTGTATTTTACTCTTCTCAAATTGCCACAAAGTATCTGCCACCAGTACATCAGAGGGCTTTATTGAAAAATCTGCCATCCTTACTCCCTGCTTGTCCACGGAAAAAAGTCCCTCCATGTCTATTTTGCCGCTATACATTTTTTTGTTTGCATCTCCCCACCCAAAGCTTGTTTGCAAAGTGTCGTTGAAAAGCGTGTTGTTCAGTGTAACATTCTCCAGGTGATAATTTCCCCCCATAGAGGCATCGTCCATCCTCAACAGAAGATTCCA
Organism: uncultured Tangfeifania sp.; assembly: GCA_964528535.1. GTDB lineage: Bacteria > Bacteroidota > Bacteroidia > Bacteroidales > Prolixibacteraceae > CAINVV01. The sequence continues at coordinate 14,894 of CAZGSQ010000069.1, forward strand.
GCGGTTTCCTTCGTTGCTTGAAGAGAAGTTAAGCCCTTTTGCATGATAATTCTGAAAGGAGAGATTCTCGGCACTTCCTTTGAAATTAAGACTCTTCGTCACGGAGTTGATTTCACCTTTGAACAGAATGGGCGACTTGGGTACCAAATCCGGCAAGAAAAAATAGGTGATTAGCTCTGGTTTTTTGACATTGACATTAAAGTTGAAGACATTGTCTCCTGCGATACCTTCTTTGTTGAAGGGCAATTTTGCCGAGGGAAGGTAGTGTTGCAAGTAATCACGCAGGGTATTGCTAATTTCCAGAAAGCGATAATGGCCTGCTATGTCTACATCAGCAATGTCTGATCTGAATGTAATCGTATTACTTTCGGCCGAATTTGCTGTATTCAGGTTCATTGCTTTGACGCCGAATCTCTTTCCGTCTCTCGAAAGTTCCAATTTTTTTAGGTCTATGGAGCCGTCCAGCTCGTCAATATTCTTACCTGAAAAGTTGGCTTCCATATCAAAAGCACATGTAGCATCTTTGTGAATCTGGTCTATACCGAGCATATTGAGATTGGCTGTTTTGACTGAGGATGAAAAGTTGAAAACGGGAGTCCGACTTTCAAGATTTGCCATTCCTGTAAATTTAAGACGAAGTTTTTCATCGTTGATGGTAAGTTGTCCGTTGTAACTCTTGTTGCTTCCGGTCCCATTCAGGTAGATTGAATCAATGCGGTTGTTGTTGAAGTAAAGACTATCAATGGTCCCCTTTACAGTTGCATCAAAATGGCTCTCCTTTTTGTTCAACTCAACTTCGGTATGAAGGGTAACCTCCCCCAATGGTTCGTAACCGAGAAATTTCCCTAATTTAAAGGATTTTGCTTCCAGCATTCCTTTGAATTTCAACGATCCGGATAGGCTGGGAGAGATGGCAATGTCGGTTGCCAATGATCCCAGCTCACCGTTCAATTGACCATATGCAATGAAATCAGAGGGAAATCCACTGAAAGTGCCCTGGTAGTTTAGATTTGCATTGTCTAAAAGCGATACCGGAATCTTTGGATAGTGGTTCGTGGCGGCGTCGGGAAGCCTGATAAGTGCCAGATCGTTGAAATTAAAAGTATTGTTGGAAAATTTTAAAAAGATATAGGTATTCTCCCAGTCAGGCAATCCTTTTAGTTCGAGGTCGGCATTGAAGGAGGTCTTTTGGCCGACGCGCACGTTTAATTCCTTGAATTTCAAATTATCAACGGTTCCCTGGACGTGGCCGGAGAACAATAATTTTTCATTCATACCCCAAATATCCGGCATGTAATAGGCTAAATCAGCAAGTGAAACGATTGATTCTGCCACGTTTCCTGTGTAATCATATTGGAACGCCAAGGGGAGATCCTCCGTTTTTTTTACGACATCCAATTTGTCCAGCAGGACAGTTTTCCTGTGCGTAATTTTCATGGAGTCAGAGAAGATGTTCGAATTTGGTGTAATGAGGGCCAATTTCTGAAGATGCAGCCCTGCCGTATCCAACACAGCCTGAAAAGTCAGGTTTTTAATTGAGAATCCCGACTTTTCCTCCAGTGAACTGTGATCAAGGATCATGGAGATGGATGTTTTTTCCTTTTTGACATGAACAAGTGCGAGATTAACTGCTTTGATATCCAGATTGTTGAAATTCATTCCCTCGTGAAAGAGCGTGTCAGCATACGGTTTTTTAAATCGGATTTCTGCATCCCGAACGAACAGGTTGTTGAAATTTATATCCCATGCCTGGGATTTTTCTGCATGCGTTGGTGAGGAGTTAATTGAGTCAATAATAAATTGGAAATTGGTTCCCGCTGTATCTTGAAGCAAATGGAGTTTTGGCTGCTGAAAAATGATATTATTGATGTGAATGCGCCGGTTGGCAATCCTGAAACTGTCAATTTGCAGCTTTAGTTGATCTACATAAAACAAGGTGTCACGGGATTGGTCTTCAATCAATATTTTCTCAAGCGTGATTTGATCGAAAAAGGAAACATCGATGCCTCCAACTTTGATCTTTGTGTTAAAAGTCTGACCTACCTGGTCCATCAACCACCTAACGGCAACTGTCTGAATAGTTTTACTTCGAAAAGTTACATATACCAATTCGGGCAATGCCACCAACAGAATGGCAATGACCAAAAATATCCTAATCTTTTTTTTGATACTTTTGGGAACAGAATTAATAGATGGTTGCTCTTCGGTCACCAGTAGAATGATTTTAAATTTTCCAATTGCAATATTTCATTCCCAATGGTTGGCTTAAACCTGGCGGCATTGAGTGGATAAATATTTTACAACACTTTGAAAAGTAAAATTAATAAATTTTGGCGAGTAGAGACGGAACCATCAGTGAACAATATTAAATGAACAGTAAGAAAGATACGGTAATACTTGGAATTGAATCTTCCTGCGATGACACCTCAGCTGCAGTGATCCGTAACCAGCGGATGCTGAGCAATGAAGTGGCCGGACAGGTTGTTCACGTGGCTTACGGAGGTGTTGTTCCTGAACTTGCCTCCAGGGCGCACCAGCAGAATATTATTCCGGTAGTAGACCAAGCGGTGAAAAGGGCGGGTATTTCGTTGGATGAGATAGATGCAGTAGCTTTTACGCGCGGTCCCGGGTTGCTTGGTTCCCTTCTTGTTGGCGTTTCTTTCGCAAAGGCATTTTCGCTGGCGCGCAATATCCCGATGATAGAGGTTAATCACCTTCAGGGCCATGTATTGGCTCACTTTTTAACAGAAGAGGAGGCACCTCGCAAAGTACCGAAATTTCCTTTTTTGTGCTTGCTTGTCTCAGGAGGAAATTCTCAGATTATTGTTGTCCGCGATTATCTTGATATGGAGGTTATAGGTCAAACCATTGATGACGCTGCTGGCGAAGCATTCGACAAATGTGCCAAAGTGATGGGTTTGCCATACCCTGGCGGACCTTTGATCGACCAACTTGCCAGGGAGGGAAATCCAAGGGCTTTTAACTTTTCCAAACCTCGAATTCCAGGATTGGATTACAGTTTTAGCGGATTAAAGACCTCTTTCCTTTACTTGCTGCGAGATGAAGTTGCCAGGAATTCTGATTTTGTGGCGCAGCACAAGGCTGATTTGTGTGCTTCGCTGCAATATACCATTGTTGAAATATTATTAGGCAAACTTAAACAGGCTGCCGAACAAACGGGCATTCGTGAAATTGCGGTTGCGGGCGGAGTCTCAGCAAACTCAGGATTGCGGAGTGCCCTTTTGGAGACTGCGCAAAAATATGGATGGGAAATGTTCGTGCCACCGTTTAAATTTACGACTGACAATGCCGCGATGATAGCCATCACAGGTTACTACAAATATTTAAAGCGTGATTTCGCTTCGCTGGAAGTGGTTCCTTTTTCGAGGGTTGTAATTACGTAAATATTTGTGTAAAAACACTGTTTAAGAGTTACTTACAAACGAATTTTGATTCGACTGACGGGGTGACTCAGAGTCACCCCGTCAGTCGAATAATACAGAAAAATGACTAAGGAAAAATTCTCATTCATGAAAAGATTCAAGAGCTTCGGCTATGCTTTCAACGGCTTGAAGGTATTGTTCCGGGAGGAGCACAATGCCAGGATCCATCTTTTTTTTACCTGTATCGTCCTCGTTTTTCTGCTCTTATTCAGCTTTACATTGGTGGAATATGGTTTGCTGGCCATCGCAATTGGCTCGGTTTTCGCAGCCGAACTTTTCAACTCCGCCCTGGAGAATCTGGCCGATCATCTTTCTCCTGAGCGTCATGAAAACATCAAAAGAGTAAAAGATCTGTCTGCTGCAGCCGTTCTTGTGTGTGCCTTGACTGCTTTTGCTATTGGTTGCTTGATTCTCATTCCAAAAATCTTGTGGGCTTTCAAGCTATATAAGTTCTAATAGATCGGAAGAGCACACGTCTGAACTCCAGTCACCTGAAGCTATCT
>CAZGSQ010000070.1:0-18832 GCA_964528535.1 uncultured Tangfeifania sp.
TTCATTTGCATCCGAAATTCGGGTGACATAACGTTCCATCTGCAGAAGGCTCACTTGTGTGCTGTAGTTCGGGCCAGTCAGTTCACCAACCAGTTTGTCGATGCCAATGGTTTCTGCCTCATAATTCCATCGGGCCAGGTTGGCAAACTTGTCATACAAAATTCGCAAAGTCCGGCTGGCTTCGATTTCAGCAGGATCCTCAGAAACTGCATACAATCTAAGGGCTTTCCCGAATGCAATTAGGGCTTTGTCACGAAGGTTGTCGGCTTGTAAAATTTTTTCAGTTTTTTCCATCTTACGTACTTGTGCAAGAGCCTTCTCATAATGATCAGCGAACAGAACCAGTTCTTTTAAATAGGCATTTAACGGTGCATCCGTCAGCAAATTCTGATCGATGGTCATGAGGTCGTTTAAGTGGCGTTTCATTAGCTGTCCGCCTTCCATGTTGGTCAACACGGAAGTGTGCAAAGGTTGAAGAAGATGTTTCATGGTATTAATTTTTAGGTGCAATAATTATATTGTAATTTACACCAAATTTTTTAATTTTTCAACAGAAAAATAGAATTATTTAGCCTTACAGAAAGATATTTTATAAAATTGCAAGTTGAAAGCAGCTCATATGGAGGTGGTTGAAACTGATTTGGCCTGATTGCACCTCATGTACCTTCGGGCGGTTGTGTTTTGGAATCTTTACCGCGTATCTTGAGGCAAAAGGAGCTGATTCGGGTTATCTGCTGCGCATGTTGGAGTGAGCGACGGAAATTGATGTAATTTGCACATCATGATCAGGTGAACGGCGGCGTTTGGGGATATATGCAGCTCTTTTTCAAGATTCTGTCAGCGATTGAGGTTATTTCCTGCGTGAATTAGGGGCAGCGAAAATGTTTGAAGTAATTTGCCTCTTGTTTTTGAACATGTTAAAGTGTTTGAGAAAATCGCACCATGTAATAATTAAGACAATTGAAATTTATATTCTTTCCAACTTTTCAAAAGCCAAGACCATTTCAAAAATTCAATCAAATAATTTCTTGGTCACCCCGTATAGTTGTTTAAATTTGTAGGGTTGATGCTTTTCAGACAATTTTATTTATGGTTAGAAACAGGTTTTGCGTTCTTTTGTGTTTGTGGATGGCTTTGCTGGCAATTTTGCCGAATGTACTCACGGCACAATCACTATCTTCGGGAACTGCCGGTTACAAGGAGACTACTGCCTATCCAACTTTTCCAACGAATGACCCGATTTGGTATTTCTGCACGGTGGAAGGTGTGGCGGCTGGTTCGCTGACTGCACAATCGGCTGGGTCGGTTGTAACCTTTTTGTGGGAGAAATTTGATCAGACAGGAGTGAAATTCGTTAATTATTCCAATGAAACAGGAAAATCTTCCACACAAAGTAGCCTGTCTGACGGATGCTACCGGGTCTCTTTTACTGAAAATGGCAAGAGTTCTCAATTTCGGGCATGGGTGCTGAACGGCTGGAGCAAACCTTCGGCAGTGGTCGCCGAATCGACATGTAAATTATTAAGACTCTCCTCTTCTGTGACAGGAGCAAATTATCAATACAATGATTTGGCTACCGGAAAGGTTGTAATACTTGGTTCCAATTTTCGTTTCAGCTGGTTCGTGGGAACTCAATTTGTCTCCTCAGTTCAGAATCCAGCCATATCCTCTCCACCCTCACAAAATACTGTTTACAGGGTTGAAGTGATTGATCGATCAGGATGCATGAAGAGCACGGAGGTAAATTATAATTCCCCGGTACCAAAGGCCAAATTTTCGTGGAGCACTCCACAGCAAAACGATCCGCAGTATGTGTTTCCGCAGGCACCCGCCAACATAGATTTCAAAAATCTCAGCGAAAACAGCGATCAGGATAAATTCGAGTGGTACTTGTTCAAAGACAAGACAATCCTCGAATCGATGGGTGGTGGGACTGCTGTAATAGATTCAATTCAAACCGTTCTGTACGATGCGAATCCTTTGTACACTTATGAACTATCCGGTAAATACAAAGTTAAGCTTGTGGCCTCAAAAACATTGCAGTCACTTACCTGTCGCGATACCTTCTACTTGCCCGGATACATTGTGGTAGATACCTCACTCGTAAAAGTTTCACCAGTCTTTACACCCAATGGGGATGGTGTCAATGACAAATTGATCATCAAAACCAGATCGCTCTCCTCACTGGACTTCACGGTTCTGAACAGGTGGGGAAAGGTGGTTCATCGTTTTTCTTCCACCAATTACCTTCCTGAGAATTCAGAGGTGGCTGCATGGGATGGCAAGGTCAATGGCAACCTATGTACCCCCGGAGTCTATTTTTATGTTATCGATGCGCAGGGTCGGGATGGTGTACGTCGACGAACGAAGGGTTTTGTAGAGATGATTTGGTAATGTGGTAAATTTGGTGATTTGAGTAAGGATCAATAGAAGATGATAAATGAAGAGTTAGAGAACGCCAGAAGCATCCTGTGGGCCCAGCAAAAGTGGCCGGGGATCTATTATTTTAAATTTATCGTACCAAACGACAAGGTTAAACTGGAGTTGGTGAGAAAACTCTTCCAATTTGAGGATCAGATTACCTACAGAACCTCTAAAGACATCCATTTTATCGCGCTTTCCTGTAAACAGGAGATGAATAGCCCCAATGAAGTGCTTGATTTGTACAGGAGAGCCAGGGAGATTGAAGGGGTAATCTCGTTGTAGATGGAAAATGAGAATTTGGAAGGACAAGAAAATGATACGTTTTGACACATCCAAATAAGCAAGAAACAAAATTTGAAAATTCAATATGTCTGACAGATGATTTGCACAAGAATTAAAAAAACAGCAGGGCAATATTTATTGCTATTCATACTCTTCTTTGTAATTTTTCAAACGCTTGAGGCACAATCTCTTCTTGAGAAAGTAAAAGCACTTCCGGATGTTCTCTCTGTGGAAAAGATGGAGCAAAATCAGTTTTTTTCGGAAGCATATGTTGTTAACATAAAACAACCAATTGATCATATGCATCCTGAGAAGGGCTTTTTTCCGCAAAGGGTCTTCCTTTCGCACCTTGCGTATGAAAGTCCTGTAGTTTTTATCACAGAAGGTTATGGCGGTGGTTATGCCTACGGGAAAAGGTACCTCGATGAGTTATGTCCGTTGCTGCAAGCCAACCAACTCTTCGTCGAGCACCGTTACTTTGGAAAATCACGTCCTGATTCTATTCATTGGATTGACCTGACTGTGGAGAATGCAGCGGCTGATCAGCATCATGTTGTTCAGATTTTTAAACAATTGTACAAGGGGAAATGGGTTAGCACGGGTATCAGCAAAGGGGGCGAAACTGTGCTTTACCACAGGATGCTATTCCCTGATGACGTGGAGGCTTCAGTACCATTTGTGGCTCCACTCAATTTTTCGGTAGAGGAGAAAAGGCATCCTCGTTTTATTGAAAAAAAGGTGGCCAGCCGCTCAGAACGAAAATTAGTAAAGGAGTTTCAGACGGAAGTCCTCAAACGAAAGGATAAATTGATGCCTATGTTTGAACAATTGGTCCAGGAAAAGAAATTTAGTTTCAAGGCACCACTCCGGGAAATTTATGATTATTCTGTCCTTGAGTACTCGTTCTCGTTCTGGCAGTGGGGCAATTCAGTCAAGATCATCCCTTCTTTGAAAGCCAGCGACAAGGAAATTTTTGATCATTGGCAGAAAATAAGTAGCTGTAGCTATTTTGATATTGAGAGTGGTAAGGCGACAGCCCCATTTTTTGTGCAGGCGTTGAGGCAGCTTGGCTACTATGCTTATGATACGAAACCATTCAAAAGGGTCATGGAGACCAAAAATACCAGCGGTTACATTAAACATCTGTTTCTCGACAAGGACCAGATTTTTCCCTACGATCCTGAAATGAGCAAGGAGGTGGACCATTATCTTAGAAGAAGTGCCAGTAAGGTGATGCTGATTTATGGTGGAGTAGACCCATGGTCGGCCTCTGCTGCAACTGGTGGAAAGAATCCTGGAGTTGTGAAAATAGTTCAACCCGGCGGTAGTCACCGAAGCAGAATCTCCAACATGCCTGAACCGCTGAAGCAAAAAGCGATTGATACACTGAAGGAATGGATGAGGTAATGTGCTAATTTGATTTTAGGTCGAACGCTGACTTGTTGATAAGTACCACTACAAATCAGCGTTTCTTCCAGACAGTAACAGTTACCTCTTTCAGAATAGATTTACGTTTGTTTATCCTGAAGATGGAGGGTAAAGTGGCTGATTTGTCTAATCTGATAAAGTGTTCATTCAAGATCTCTTCCATGGTTTCTGCGCCTCTGACGGGTTCGGCAGAGCTACGGAATCCTCCCAGCCAATTTTCCGGTTTGGTGAATTTTTCGTCCCAATCAAAAGCCGTGGCTATGATGAGAATTCCATTTTCATTCATTCGGTGATGCAATTCAGTGAGCAATTTTTTGGGCTGATAAATGCGATCCACGATGTCGTTTAGCAAAATCAGATCATATCCACTGAAGACGTTTTTCAAATTGGCGAAGTCCGACTGAAGAAATTTTACTTTGGTTACAAAGGGTTTCAGGTCAAAATCTTCCAGGGTCACCTGTCGGTAATCGGCTATCTCGCCTTCATCAGGGAAAAGGTAGTTGATTCTTCCTTGCTCTTGTAACTGTGTTGCAACGCGGATAGTTCGGGCAGAAAGATCTACGCCGGTAACATTGTTAAATTTCCGGGCGAGTTCCCAGGTTGTCCTGCCTGTCTTGCATCCCATGTCAAGAGCACACCGTTGGTGCTCGTTTTTTGTAACTTTAAGACAAAATTCTGCCAATGCTTTCTAGAAATTTGCCACATCATTTGGTGATTGACCATAGTGACTCTCACAATGGAGAATGACTTCCGGATCTGTTTCGCAAGAATCGTCCTTAATTTTGACTTCCTGGTAAGAAGACACATATCTGAATCCAGCATGTTGGTAAAAATGACGTCTGAAGGCATATCTGGATGCCCTGATGGCTTCGTTTCCTGTTGAGATCCAGGAACCGCCTTTGATCATGTTGTGACGCATGTCGAAAGTTGGCGTGGAAAAATCATCGTAGGAGGGATGAATTTTGAATCCATCAAATCCTGAAATAGTAGTTTCTGTCCATTGCCAGACGTTACCCACAAGATCATAAAATTCGCCGAAGGAGAACTGATTTACGGGGCAAGGACTCTGGTAATGTTCCATGTTGATGTTACCTGGGGCAGTTTCCCATTCAGGGACGTCTTGGATTCTTGCGTTGTCGTGCAGCAGGTACCATTCCTCCTCGGTCATCAACCGAACGGGCAGACCAATCTTCTCTTTTTTCCAGTTGCAAAAGGCTTTTGCTTCGAGGTAATTGACTTCGACAGGCCAGTTCCATGGCATTTCTATCTCTTCGAATACGAGTCGTAAGCCATATTTATTTTCCTTTTTCCGCCAAAATAATGGCTGTTCGGCTTTGGTAAAAGTCTTCCAGCTCCAGCCTTCCTCTGTCCAGAAATTTTTGGTATGGTAGCCGTTTTCGAGAATAAATTCGAGAAATTCGCCATTCGAACAAAGGAAAGAGGATGCTTCAAAATCTTCTACATCAGCAATGTGGGAGCCATATTCATTGTCCCAGCCGTAGAGTTCATCGTTCATGGATTTTCCAAGTCTGACGATTCCGCCGGCGACTTTGAGTAATTTATTAACAGGTGCGACATCAAAAATTTCGCATGTTTTCCAACCTGGAATTGGTTTCAGGAATTCCAGGGGAAGTTGACGTATGAGGACAGAAGATGTTTCTATGTGAATGCGGGCGTGTTCTATGCCCATCAGAATGATCCAGACTGGGTCTTCCCATCGTATTGGCATTTGCAGGGGCATGGTATTCAGGAGATGGATTACTGTCTCGTAGACTTTTTTTCTATAATCTTTTATCTCTTCGATGGCTGGCCATTTGTAATTGTTTTGGTTCAAATCGTCCCATGACATTTCATCGACGCCTATGGCAAACATGGCTTCGAATACTGGATTGATCCTGTTTTCCAGTACTTTGGAAATTACCAATTTGTTGATGAAGAAGGCAGCGGTATGGCCAAAATAGAAAATCAGTGGATGGCGGAGCGGATCTGCAGTGCGGTACATGGCTCCGGTGTCGGCAAACACTTCAAAAAGATGCTCGTCCAATTGATAGGTTTTCTTGAAATAGGTCATGATTTCGGCCCTTTTTTCTTCGGGATTACCAGATTTCAACTGAATGGTTCGGGTAATAAAACGTGGATCCATATAATATTTTAATTAAAGGATAAACAGCTACAAATTAATCAGCAAAGTATGCAACGAATTCACAAGAACTTGGCAACCTCCTTCTTGAGATCTCTTAAGGCCATGGCTATTGGCGAAGGCTCTTCTGCAAGGTATATGCCAAAGATTTTCTTACTCAATTCATAACCAGGGTCTCTGGGATCCAGCTCACCTGCAGAGTTGTTGATGATAGTAACCATTTTTTCCTTGGCTCCTTTGATGCTTTCCCAAAGAACCGGTGAAATGTATATTTGCTGAGAAAGATTGTGCTCGTATTCCTGCCGGATGGTTCCCAGCAATAGTTTGTGATAATGTTCAACATTCAAATCGTGTGGCAGAAGCCTGAGAAGTAGCGATTCAGGTGCAAGTCTTTCGAGAAAGAGTGTAAGTCTTTCAAACGCCTGCAATTTAACCGGAGTCATCTCTTTGCCATGCAATAGTCTCAATTCGTAGTCACGTCGGCGCTGATCATTTTCAAGCATGTCCCGAAAAAGAAAATAAGCAGTTAAAAAGACAATCAAAGCAGGAAGTGCAATCTTCAATATTTCCCAAAACCCGTTGAAATCGTTCGCCATAGCATGCCTTATTAGTGTATGTATTTACGTTGGATGGTTACTTTGGTTTCTGGATCAAACTGTAATACTGAAAGAACTGAATGGCAAAGAATAGTAGTGTCAGGCTGGCCAGAAGCAGGTATCTTTTTTTTTTGTGGTAAAAGAAAAATAGATCTGTTGCTGCCAGACAGGCTCCAGCGACATTTAACCATCCTGCTGTAACCAGGTAACGTGCAGTTTCCTGTAAAGGTAGGTTTCCCGAATAGTCGGGAAGGTGAATTTGAAACAAATTGTAATAGAGAGAGACCAAACTTGTAGCAATCAATACAGACCATCCCACGTAGGTATAGATTGCCTTTTTATCTACGAATCCTATGATAACCAATGAGAAGCCTATAAAAATACCCCATAAGGGAAGAAGCATGGGGAGGTAAAGTTCGTGAGTTGGCATGGTTAATAAAGCTATTTTTTTCAACAATATTTGATGATGCAAATTAGTAAATTATCTCTGATCTGAGTTTGAAAGTTGGTTATAAAATTAAGATTGTCAGGGCCACTGGATATGATGCAAGTAGTTTTCGCTATTTTTGCAGAAAATACTGTTCCAACAATGACGAAAGAAATAGAGTTGACTGTTGATCCAAGAGCCAGGGGGCTGATATTTGACATTGATGGTACCATTTCTGATACCATGCCCATTCATCGTCTGGCTTATCAACAGACAGCAGCCGAATATGGTTTCGAGATCTCATCGGAACTTTTTTATAGCCTGAGTGGCATTCCAGCGTACCAGACCAGCTGCCTCCTTAAAGAGAAATTTCAGCAGGACTTTGACCCGCAGGAATTTGCTGATAAGAAAGAGTTCAATTTCTTGCAAAATATCCATTTGGCCGGACCAATTCATCCCGTGATCAATATTATCAGGAAATACCATGGCAATCTTCCGATGGCTTGCGGTACGGGTGGAACCAGGTTTTATGCACACAAGACACTTGAATTGGCCGGTGTTCATGCATATTTCGAACATGTTGTCACAGCTGAGGATGTTGAAAACCACAAACCGTATCCGGATACATTTTTGAAGGCGGCTGAACTGATTGGTGTTTCGCCTGAATTTTGTCAAGTCTTCGAAGATAGTAAGCTTGGCCTCCAGGCTGCTGAGGCAGCGGGAATGATGGCAACAGATGTGACTCCATTTTATCATACCGAAGGATAAAGGCTTAGGGATGGACTCCTGAATTGGGAAAATATAGTGATGAATGCTGAAATAATTTTAATGTGAGCTTTTTCCCCTTTTTCCTATTTCCTTTTAATTGGAACAATTAACATGCAATTTAAGATTACCGCAGATTTTATTCCGACAGGGGATCAGCCTCAAGCAATTGTGCAATTGAGTGACGGGATTCAGTCCGGCTTGCCATACCAGACACTGCTCGGGGTGACAGGTTCCGGCAAGACATTTACCATGGCCAATGTGATTGAGAAGGTACAAAAGCCTACTCTAATACTGAGTCACAACAAAACACTGGCTGCCCAGCTATATGGAGAGATGAAGCAGTTTTTTCCTGAAAACGCTGTACAGTATTTTGTCTCTTATTACGATTACTACCAGCCCGAAGCATATCTTCCGACCACCGATACTTTTATTGAAAAGGATCTCGCCATCAACAAGGAGATCGAGAAGCTCAGGCTTGCTGCCACCTCCTCCTTGTTATCCGGCAGAAGAGATATTGTGGTTGTCTCTTCGGTATCTTGCATTTATGGAATTGGAAATCCGGAGGACTTTCATGCGAATGTGACCCATATTAAAACAGGGGAGCAACTTGGCCGCAACGTGATGTTGCGAAAGTTGGTGGATGCCATGTATTCCAGAACCGAGCTGGATTTTCAACGGGGCAATTTTAGGGTCAAGGGTGATACTGTGGATGTTTTTCCCGCCTACGCGGATGATGCTGTTCGAATTCAATTCTTTGGGGAGGAGATTGAGGAAATTTCCACTTTCAATCCTGAAAGTGGAGCAATTCTGCAACAACATGACAATTATTCCATTTATCCTGCCAATATTTTTGTTACCACGAAGGATCGAACCAAGTCGGCGATCAGGCAAATTCAGGATGACCTTGTCAGGCAGATTGATTTTTTTAAGAGTACAGGCAAACATGCAGAAGCCAAACGAATAGAAGACAGGGTCAATTATGATCTGGAGATGATTAGAGAGTTGGGTTATTGTCCAGGCATTGAAAATTATTCCCGCTATTTTGATGGGCGGACTCCTGGGTCGCGACCATTCTGTCTATTGGACTTTTTTCCTGAGGATTTTCTGATGATCATTGACGAGAGCCATGTGACCATGCCTCAAATCAGGGCGATGTACGGAGGGGATCGGTCGCGCAAGACTACACTTGTGGATTATGGATTCAGGTTACCTGCAGCCATTGACAACAGGCCATTGAAATTTGATGAATTTGAAGCTGTAGCGCGGCAATTGATCTTTGTCAGCGCTACCCCTGCTGATTATGAACTGCAGAAGAGTGAAGGTGTGATTGTAGAGCAGATCATTCGCCCCACCGGTTTGCTCGATCCGATCATCGAAATTCGGCCTGCACACAACCAGATTGATGATTTAATTCATGAAATTCACCTCCGAATTGAGAAGAATGAACGCATCCTAGTGACCACGCTGACCAAAAGAATGGCAGAAGAGTTGTCCAAATATTTTGACCGTATCAGCATCAAGTGTCGTTACATTCACTCTGATGTGGATACCATGGAGCGTGTAGAGATCATGGAAGAGCTTCGGAAAGGTAGTTTTGATGTTTTGGTTGGCATTAATCTCCTGCGTGAAGGGTTGGATCTTCCAGAAGTCTCGCTGGTGGCCATTCTGGATGCCGATAAAGAGGGATTTCTGCGGTCGGAACGATCGCTCACTCAGACTGCAGGTCGGGCGGCACGTAACCTGAATGGAAGGGTTATCATGTATGCAGATAAAATGACTAATTCGATGCAGAGGACGATCGATGCTTCCAATTACAGGAGGAACAAGCAACATGAATACAACCTTACCAACGGAATCACCCCAACTGCCATTGTTAAGCCGACGCGTGAGATCATCGGACTTGAGTACAGAATCTCTAAAGGGGTGGGCGGAAGGCCATATGTACCCCCTGAAACCATAGATTATGCGGCTGATCCAGTGTTGGCTTACCTAAAGCCTGAAGCTCTTGAAAAGGCCATCCTGAAAACCAAAAAGGAGATGGAGAAGGCTGCCAAAGAGCTTGATTTTATTGAGGCTGCCAGACTAAGGGATGAGATGTATGCCTTGCAGAAACTATTTAAAGAGCGTCAAAATGGATAATCAAACCACCTTCACTTTGTTAGAGATGATCAGGCACAATTGTGGCGATAGGCCAAGGATTGAACATTCGCTAAAGGTATTTGGTTATGCCCAATTACTGGGACAAATGGAGCATCTGAGCATTGAAGATCAATTTGTTTTGGAACTGACGGCCGCTTTGCACGACATTGGTATATATGTTTCAGAATCCAAATACGGATTCTCTGATGGACACAAACAGGAATTCGAAGGACCACCTGTTGCCAGGCAGATTTTGGAAAGTCTTGCCGTGAGCCCTGATGTTGTGAACAGGGTTTGTTTTATCATTGGCAAGCACCATACCTTCTCTGCCATTGATGGTAAAGATTTTCAATTGCTTGTGGAGGCAGATTTTCTCGTAAATGCAGTTGAAGAGTTCGTTTCGCTGGAAGGGGTTCACAAATTTGTGGAATTGAACTTCAAAACAGAGAGCGGCAAGCGTCTGATTGGGGCGTTGTTTCCTGTGAAACTATGATCTTCTTTTTTTTGACGCAATTGCTCTGTTATTGAAGTCGAGTGCCAATCCAATCCAGTAGTCCAACTCCATTTCTTTGTTCATTCCTGTTTCGTCAACCATCACCCAGCCTTTCATCTGCTGTCTTGTAAAGTCCATTGTGCGGCAACCCCTCTTTTCGACTGCCTTTTCATGCATATTGGGATCAATACGGCACATCATCTCGTCTTTTATAACTCCAATGCACATCTTTTCATTTACCATGAATGCCAAACCTCCCATCATCTCTTTTTCATTCAGGTTGGAAAGATCGACCAGTTTTTCACGTATTCTGTTTGCAAGTGTTTCGTTGTATGCCATTCCTATCTCTTTTTGATTCTTTGTATTGTAATCCGGTTATTGGGGCAACTGCCTGGAGTTATTTGCCAATCCAATTCAACCGAAATTGGTAAAGTCTCTTTTTCCAATGCGAAATTGGAGTTGGACGGAATTGTCTCGAACAGATAGATTTCACCATCGATGATAATCAACCATCCCCCGCAGCATGCACACATTCTGTAATCCTGACCTGTTATTTGGCCGGGTGACATGAACTCCTGGTCTGCTTTTTTGCAGGCATCAGTCTGAATTGTTAGAATCAATAGTAAAATGAAACAATATTTTCCCATTCTTCTTCAAAAGAGAGGTTAGTTATTCATTCGATTCAATTCAAGATCCTGGAAATCATAGCTAAAGTCGGTTAGGGGAGATATTGCCTTCATGTTAAATTTACTTGCCTTGCCAGACTGGTCCAGACTGAAGATGACAAATGCATCGGCATCCATGCTTCTGTCTTTCCATTTGACCACCCATGTGTTTCCTTTGTAAGTGACCAATTCTCCTGTTAAATTTGGGGATCTTTTTGAGTTAAACCATAATCTGCCATCTTTTTTGGAAATGGTTACGACACCAAACCAATTGTCAGTGTAGTTGCCGGTATAGAGTGAATCAGCCTGCACTATTCCTGATGTTTTTTGTTTTTCAATATCATTCCAAATGGCATCTGTTATCGATTCGGCTTCTTTTAGCTGTTTGACTTCCATATCGTGGTACTGTTTCACCCTATCGGTTTTATTCAAACCTAAATAGCTGTCTTTTATTGTATTTGTGATGGTAGTGAATGCAAGTCCTGCCTGTTGATTGGTCAAGACAATGATACCAAGTTTCAACTCCGGGAGGAGTGTCACCTGCGTCACGATGCCAGCCAGACCACCTGTATGTGTGACCTGTTTCTTTCCACATACATCGCTCAGAAACCATCCGAGCCCATAGCTTGAAAAATGGGTGTTGTAAGGGCCTGTCTCCCTGACAGGAAGGATGGTTTGTGGAGTCCACATGGTTTCATGAACCTGCTTGCTGAAGAGTCTATTTGAAGAGTCAACCCCATATTCGCCATCGTTCATTTGCATTATGATCCATTTGCAAAGATCTGTAAGATTGCTGTATATGCCACCTGCGGCATTGCAGGTCTCATTGAAATCGCGGTTGATGATTTCTATCTTTCCGTTCACAGGAGCGTGAGGGTCAATTACATTTGACTTGTCTTTCAAACGACTGTAGGTGGCAGCACTACTGGTCATATTCAGCGGTTTCATGATACGGGTTTCAATAAATTCCTCCCAACTCATTTTGGAGATCCTTGCAACTACCTCTCCCGCAACAATGTATAACAGGTTGTCGTAATCGAATTTTGTTCTGAAACTTGAAACCGGCTTAAGGTAGCGTAGGTTGTGAATGATGTCGTTGAGTGTAAAATTGTTGGAACCGGGCCACAGCATCAGATCGCCTGCCCCCAACCCAAGGCCACTCCGGTGTGTAAGCAGATCTTTGATGGTAAATTCTTCAGTGACATAGGGGTTGTAAAGCCGGAATTCAGGGATGTAATCAATAACTTTATCGTCCCATGCCAATTTCTTTTCGTCAACCAGAATCGCGAGGGCTGCTGCAGTAAAGGCTTTGCTGTTGGAGGCTATACCGAAAAGGGTATTGCTGTTAACTTTTAGGTTTGTTCGTAACGAGCGTACCCCATAACCTTTCGAGTGTATGATCTGATTGTCTTTGACGATAGCCACGGCAATTCCAGGTACATCGAATGTTTTCATGGTTTTTTCAACCAAACTATCTATTTGGCTTGATGTAATGACTTGAGCTTTTGCAAAATGGCAACCAATAACCAGAATGCAGCCAATAATTAATTGCGTAGGTTTGGATGTTGTAAATTTCATACTATGAATAATTTGTTTTTTAAGGGTAGTATGGAACTCCATGTTGCGAAATTATTACCATTCCTGAGGATGTGGTTATGCAACAAGTTCGTTTCATTTTGTAAAATTTTGATGACCACAAGTTACCAAATAGATAACAACAAACAATTGTTGTCTAAAATATGGGAGGGAACCATCTCGAAATAATTAATTTTGATGGATCCGGAGGTTTTTCTATGCTTGACAAAAGGGCGCACAACCTTGCAATTGTAAAAATAAATTTTCCATCATAATTGTATAAAGTGCGAGTCTGGAAGACATGTTTAAAGTGCTTTTGTTAATTGTTTTAATATTATAATATTCAGTAATTTACTAATAAAATTACCGTATGAAGATTACAATGCTAATTGTTGCCATCACTCTTTGTTGCATCAATGGTTCTTCTCAAAACCTACCGAAGGTCTCTTCCGGAACGTTGAAGAGAATTGAAAATTTCCATTCTGATTTTGTAGAGCGCAGAAATATTGATGTTTGGTTACCTGAAGGTTATGATGGTGTCAAAAGATATTCTGTGCTATACATGCATGACGGACAAATGTTATATGATAGCACTACTACCTGGAACAAAAAAAGTTGGAATGCCGATGTGGTATTGGCCAAATTGCAGAAGGAAGGTAGAATTAAAGATGTAATTCTGGTTGGGATTTGGAGTAGTGTCAAGTACAGGCATCGTGATTATTTTCCACAAAAGCCATTCGAATCCATGACAAAGGAGGAGCAGGACTTTGTGACCATACAACTTCAGGGCATTGCTAAAACCAAGGAGAGCTTCCAACCAATCTCAGACAACTACTTGAAATTTTTGGTCACTGAATTGAAACCATTTATAGACAATAATTTCAATGTATTCAAGGATAAGTCCCATACATTTGTTGCAGGTAGCAGCATGGGAGGCTTGATTTCGATCTATGCGATTTGTGAATATCCTGATGTATTTGGAGGGGCCGCCTGCATGAGTACCCATTGGCCCGGAATTTTTTCAATGGAAAGCAATCCAATTCCTGATACTTTTGTTAATTATCTGAAGAAATACCTTCCTGATCCCCAAACCCATAAAATATACTTCGATTATGGCGATCAGACGCTGGATGCCATGTATCCACCTTTGCAGAAAAAGGTAGATGAAGTGATGAAGGCCAAAGGATTTATGCCAAAAAACTGGATGACGCGTTACTTTCCAGGGAAAGACCATAGTGAAAATTCATGGGGCCAAAGGTTGAACATACCATTGGGATTTATGTTGAATAATTAGATTGCTAAGTCTGATCTATTCGATAGTGAAGTTTTGTTGTGGGAACTGGAACCCAAGTAGAACCTATGAACTATTGAAATTGGTGCAATTTAAAACAATTGGCTCACTTCAAATTTAACCTGATGTGAAACAATAAATAGTAAACCAGGTGGTTCCATCATAAATTTGTAAATTTTTGAACAAAAACTAAATCTAACTGTTATCATGATAGTTGTGAACCTTCCTATTGAATACGCACTGCTTTCTTGATAATTAATTTTGAAAACCTTTCTTAAACAATTGAAATCTATTTACAATCCTGGATTTGAAAATAGGATTGTTCTGAACTACTTGTTGTTCGGGCTATTTTGGATTTTTTTCTCTGACAAGATTTTGGATTTTTTAGTTTCAAGTAACCCATTGCTGGCAAGGATTCATTCCTACAAAGGGGCATTCTTTATCTTTTTTACTACCATTCTGCTCTACTATTTTGTTCACAGACACACCAATAGCGTTCGTGAGATAAATGCTCAACTGGTGGATGGGGAAATCCGTTACAAGGCCTTGTTTCAGGATAATCTATCAGTCATGATCATGATTGATCCTGATACTGGAAACATCAGGGATGCCAACCAGGCCGCTTGCCGGTATTACGGATGGTCGATGGAGGAGTTGTGCAGTATGAACCTGTGTGATATCAACAGACTTCCATTGGAGAATTTGTTGAAAGAGTTGGCCAATTTTAAATTGGGGAAAAGCGACCATCTGTTCTCACAACATCGTCTCTCCGGAGGTGAAGTAAGGGATGTTGAGATCTTTGGTGGTCCAATTCAAATGGATCAATCTGTATGGTTGTATGCAATTGTTCATGACATCACGCTTCGTAGGGATTTGGAACGGTCGTTGTTGGCGAACAGGCAAAAACTCGAGGTAGCACTTTCCAGCATGGGTGATGCTATTTTTATTTCAGATGCTGAAGGGCAAATTGTGGATTATAACGATGCCTTTTCTGCCTTTTTTAAATTTAAAGACAGAGAGGAATGTGGTAAATGTCTGAATGATAATCCTGATTTTTTTGAAATTTTCCAGGATAAAGATTACTTACTTCCTGCTGATCAATGGACTGTGTCAATGGCATTGCGAGGTGAGACTGGTACAAATGCTGAATACATTGTAAAGCGAAAGGACTCTTCCGAAACATGGGTAGGCAGTTTCAGTTTTGCTCCGATCAGGGATGGTAGGGGAGTTGTAGTTGGATCTGTGGTCACCTGTCGCGATGTTACAGCACGTAAAAATGCAGAAGAGTCTATCAAACAAAGCGAAGCAGAATTGAATTATGCACAGGAAATTGCAAAAATGGGAAGCTGGGAACTTGATCTGGTGACAAATAAATATACTTGGTCTAAAAACATGTTTGCGTTGTTAGGCATCAGTACTTATGAGAAAGAATTCTTTTTTGATAAGTTTATATCCCTTGTTCATCCTGATGATAGAAGCTTGATCGACATGATGCATCAAGAGATTGTTACCTCGAAAAGTAGTGTGAATTTCGATTTTCGTTTTATCTTGCCAGATGGACAGATCAAGTGGGTTCAAAATATAGTTGAGCCAGTTTATACGGATGGCAAGCTTGTTAAATTGTATGGGATAAATTTGGACATCACGGACAAAAAGAGAGTGGAAATAGAATTAATTCAAGCAAGGGAAGCGGCTGAATCCTCCAGTCGGTTGAAGACGGCATTCATCAACAATATATCCCACGAAATCCGTACACCCTTGAATGCGATACTTGGGTTCACGCAAATAATTATTGATCCATCGTTGGAAAATCATGAAAAATTGGAATTTATTGAAATTCTGAACACAAGCAGTACCCGTCTTCTTCAAACAATTACAGATTATATGGATATTTCGATGCTTGCATCTGGAAATTTTGATTCTGTTAAAAAATCTTGTTCTCCTTACCAAATAATATTGGAGGTTAAGGAAAAATTTCATTCAAGAATTACTGAGAAGGGACTTAATCTGAAGACTGATATTCCGGAGCTTATCCAGTTTCAAAAGGAGGATTCAGATCACGCTATTTTGGTGAAAATACTGTCACATCTTGTGGATAATGCTATTAAATTTACAAAGGAAGGTGCGATTTCTATCGGATTAAAAAATGTAAAGGACGGAGTTGAGTTCTTTGTAAGTGATACAGGAATTGGCATCAAGCATGAATCCTTGTCCCGTATTTTTAATCATTTTGTACAGGAGGATGATTCAAATTCAAGAGCTTATGAAGGAAGTGGGTTGGGACTTGCAATCGTGCAAGGTTTGGTAGAGCTCTTGGGTGGTACGTTAAGATTCGAATCAGAACTAGGGAGAGGCAGCACTTTTGCTTTTTTTATTCCCAGGGAAAATGGATCATCACGCCTCATTCCACAACAGATTGCATCCGAAAAAGAAACGAATATTCAAAGACCGTTGATTCTTATTGCCGAGGATGATGATTCAAGTTTTCGGCTATTGGAGCGGATCCTGAAAAACTCTTATCAGGTATTGCGTGCAGAAGATGGCAACAAGGCTGTTGAGATCATCCGCCAAAAACCCGAAGTACGACTGATACTAATGGATGTCAAGCTACCTGGAATGAATGGCTATGAAGCAACTAAATTGATACGTGCTTTCAATAAGGAGGTGGTAGTTGTGGCACAAACAGCCAATGGACTTGCGGGTGATAGGGAAAGGTCTCTGGAAGCAGGATGCAACGATTATATCTCTAAGCCCATTCATCTGAAAGAACTGACCAGCATGCTTCAAAGACTGCTGGGTTGAGTTAAAGAATTAAAAATGATTTTCCTGATAGCAGTTCGGCTAAAATTTATGACAGCCTGGTTGTGGTTCAGGTATAAGTTAAAAAAGCCCTGACTCTTCGGGAGGCAGGGCTTTTGGTCTGTTTATTTCAGTTAACCCAAATAGGTTTTTAGAAGTTTACTTCTGGAAGTATGACGCAGCCTTCGAATGGCTTTTTCTTTGATTTGCCGAACTCGCTCGCGCGTAAGACCAAAGTGTTCTCCTATCTCTTCGAGTGTCATCTCGGTGCTTGCAATCCCAAAGAACATACGGATAATATCTGCTTCTCTTTCTGTGAGTGTTGCCAACGAACGTTCAATTTCACGGGAAAGTGATTCGTCGATCAGAGCACGGTCGGCATTCGGAGAATCGTTGTTGATCAGTACATCAAGCAGGCTATTGTCTTCACCATCCACAAAAGGGGCATCCACGGATACATGGCGACCGGAAACGCGAAGCGTATCCGCGACTTTCTCGGCAGGAAGTTCAAGTTGGTCAGCCAACTCTTCGGGCGAGGGTCTGCGCTCGTGCTCCTGCTCAAACTTGGAATAGGCTTTGTTGATTTTATTAAGCGAACCGACCTGGTTTAAAGGGAGACGTACGATACGGGATTGCTCAGCCAATGCTTGCAGAATCGATTGACGTATCCACCAAACAGCATAAGAGATGAATTTGAAACCTCTTGTTTCGTCAAATTTTTCAGCTGCTTTGATCAAACCCAAATTACCTTCGTTGATAAGGTCTGGAAGACTCAAACCTTGATTCTGGTACTGTTTCGCAACAGAAACCACGAACCGGAGGTTGGCTCTGGTCAGTTTTTCAAGAGCCGCCTGATCTCCTTTTTTGATCCGTTGCGCTAACTCAACTTCCTCTTCAACTGAAATAAGTTCTTCTTTCCCAATTTCCTGAAGATATTTGTCAAGCGACGCGCTTTCACGGTTCGTTATTGACTTGGTAATTTTTAGTTGTCTCATGCTCTGCGATTAAAAGTCTGCAAAGATACTAATAAAGTTGCTTCCAACAATATCAAATCTTTCGTTACAATATACGTATTATTCGTTTAAATTAAAAACATAATAAGCCCACTTTCCATCCGGATAAACGCCTTCTATGAGAATTGGTTTTTTGTCACTGGATTGGGAAATAACGCGTTTGATATCCTCAGTATTTCCTACAGAAATTTTATTTACATCCGTGATAATAAAGCCAGGCCTAACACCTGCATTCTTCATTTTACCACTTGTAATTTTCAGAACCTGAACTCCCTGGTCAATGTTGAGGCGTTCCTTGTCCTTGTCGGAAATATCACCAAATTCGGCTCCCAACAAGGAAAAATTTTCTTTGACGATGGAGGTGCTTCCTTTCGTATTCTTGAGTGTAACATTAAAAATTTTTTCTGAACCATCCCTTCGAATGGTAACAGCAACCTGATCACCTGGACGGTGTTTGCCAATCTGTTCCTGCAACTGAGAAACTGAAGATACTTTCGTCGCATTTACGGCTACAATCACATCACCCTTCTTGATACCCACATTTTGTGCAGCCCCACCCGAAGTGATTCCGTCAACGAATACACCTTCTGTTCTGTCGAGTTTGTTCTCTTTGGCCAATTCATCGTTCACATCTTTGATGCTTACACCCAGGAGCGCGCGTTGAACTTCACCATATTTTCTGAGATCCTCTACCACCTTGTGGACGATTGAAGCGGGTATGGCAAATGAATAGCCTGAATAAGATCCTGTTCGTGAGGCAATTGCAGTGTTGATGCCGACCAGTTCTCCTCT